>NZ_JAPEPF010000001.1:3067478-3374226 GCF_026340595.1 Streptomyces sp. NBC_01363 | reverse complement strand
TGCGCGTCCGGGTGCGGTGATCACGCGCCGCGTGCGGTGATCGTGCGGTGGTCACCGGCCGGGCTCCGTGGTCGCGGGCCGGGCTCCGTGATCTCCGGGCCGGGCTCCGTGATCACGGGCCTGCCCGGCGCGCCCCCCGGGCATCGGCGGGAGATCCTGGATGCCGGGCTTGCGGTTGCCGCAGCGGCAGCTTCTACCGTCCTGACCAGGGCCGGAGAGGCCGGCCCGGTGAGGTGATCGTGAGAGGAGGCGGCGATGGTCTGGCCGATCGAGGAGGTCGCCCGGATGTCGGGCGTGACGGCCCGGACGCTGCGGCACTACGACGAGATCGGCCTGCTGCCGCCCGCGGGGATCGGCTCCAACGGCCACCGCCGCTACGGGGAGGGCGAGCTGCTGCGGCTGCAGCAGATCCTCGTGCTGCGGGCACTGGGCCTGGGTCTGCCCGAGATCGGGCGGATCCTGGCCGCGCAGGTCGATGAGGTGGAGGCCCTGCGCGGTCACCACCGCCGGCTCCTCGCCGAGCGCGACCGGATCGACGCGCTGGCCGGCACCGTCTCCCGCACGATCACCGAACTGGAGGAGTCCAGAAAGGACGGTGGACCCATGACCGCCATCAACCGACCGGAGAACCTCTTCGAGGGCGTTCGGCCCGCCCAGTACGAGGCGAGCCTGCGCGACTTCCCCGAGCTGGCCGAGGAGATCGGCCGGCACACCTCGACGATGAGCGAGGCGCAGATCGAGGCCGGACACCGCGAGCGCACGGCGCAGATGATCCGACTGGCCGAGCTGCTGGCCGCGGGGGTGCCCGCCGGGGCCGATCCGGTGCAGGCCGAGATCGAGGCCCAGCACCGGGCCCTGACCGCACTGCGGAGGGTCTCCGCCGAGGAGTTCCGCGCGATCGGGCGTTCCTGCGTGGAGAACGAGCAGTGGCGCGCGGCGTACGAGTCGATCGCGCCGGGCCTGGCCGCGTATCAGCGGGACGCCATCGAGGCGTACGCCGCGAACCGGCTGAGCTGAACCGGACGGGGGTGCCGCCGCGGGAACGGGTCCGCGGCGGCACCCCCCGCTCCCGCCCCGGCTCACCCGATGTCGTCGGGCCCGCGCCGGAGGCCGGCTTCGAGCAGGGCCACCAGGTGCCCGGCCCGCTCCCGCTCGTTCTGTCGGTCGTGCCCGCCGGTCATGAGCAGGTGGTGGAGGGTCCCGACCAGGGCGAGTGCCGCGGCGGCGGTGTCGGCTCCTTGGGCGATCCGGCCGCCGTGCCGTTCCGCGTCCAGGTAGTCGGTGATCGCGTCCTGGACCGTGTCGAAGCCCGGCGCACCGCCCTCCAACGCCTCCCGGATGCGCAAGGACGCCGCGGGACGGGTGAGTGCCAGGCCGGCGACGGTGGGGCCGGCCGAGGACAGCAGCGCGAGAGCGGTACCGAGGAGGTTCTCCGCGACGGTGCCCTGCCCCGCCCTCCCCCGGAGCTCCTCGGCGTGCCGGGCCACTCGCGCGAACCGGTCCAGGACCAACTCCGCGACAAACTCGTCCAGTCCGTCGAAATGGGCGTGCAGAAGGCCCTTCGCGCAGCCGGCCTCACCCGTGATCGCCCTGCTCGTCAGGGCTCCCGGCCCCTCGCGTTCCAGCACCCGCTCGGCGGCGGCGAACAGCCGCTCACGGACGTCCGGGATCGTCACACCACGCGGTGACATGGCACCCCTTCCTCTTGACCTGTTTACAGTATGGGCGATTGCCCATACCTTGAATGGGCGCCCGCCCATACTAGTTGTCCCACACCTCCGGGCGCCCGCATTCATCGGGGAGCACCCATGCGACACATAGCCAACACGGAGCAGGAGCAGGCATGGAACGGTTACGAGGGGACGTACTGGGCCGATAACCAGGACCGCTGGGACCGTGTGAACGCGGGATTCAACGAACCCCTGCTCGCCGCCGCGGAGATCGCCGAACGGGACCGCGTCCTCGACATCGGCTGCGGGGCGGGGTGCACCACCCGTCTCGCCGCACGACGGGCCGGCGGCGGGCGGGCGTCGGGCCTGGACCTGTCGGCCCCGATGCTCGCCCGTGCGCGGGAGTCCGCGCGGCACGAGGCGCTCGGCAATGTGACGTTCGAGCAGGCGGACGCCCAGGTCCATCCCTTCGGGCCCGGCACCTTCGACGTCGCGATCAGCCGCTTCGGAGTGATGTTCTTCGCCGATCCCGTCGCCGCCTTCACCAATATCGGGCGGGCTCTGCGCCCCGGCGGCCGGATCGCCTTCGTCTGCCCCGCGGAGCCCGACCGGACCGAGTGGCTTCAGGCCGTCCGGGGGCTGCGCGACCTGCTGCCCGTCGGCGGACTGGGCGCCCCGGGAGGTCCCGGCATGTTCTCGCTGGCGAACCCGGCGACCGTGCGCGACGTGCTGTCCCGGGCCGGGTACGAGGCGATCGGCACCGCACCCGCCGAGGCGTACGGGACATGGGGCCGGGACGCCGCCGACGCGGCCGGCTTCGTGCTGGAATCGGGTCCCGGCCGGCACCTGATGGACCAGGTCGGGGAGGACGTCCGGGACCGGGCCCGGCGCAGGCTCGTCGACCTTCTGCGCCCCCACGAGCGGGAGGGGGCGCTCCAACTGCTCACCACCGCCTGGCTGGTCACCGCCCGACGGCCCGGGTGACCGGTGGGCGGCGTCCGCTGCCGGGGCGGACACCCGCCCTCGGCAGCGGGCGCCGCCCGGCCGCGGTCATCGGCGGACAGCCGCCCCTTTTCAGGCTGCGCCCTTTTCCGACGTTTCGCCGCCGCCCACGCCCTCGGCGGCGGGTGCGGGTGCGGGTGCGCTGCGCAGGGTCAGCAGGGCGGCGAGGGCGCCGGCCACGGCGAGGGCCGCGGCTCCCAGGAAGGCGGCGGAGAAGCCGTTGGTGAGGGCCACCGGGTCCCCGGGTTCGCGGGCGCCGTGCGCGGCGGCGAGTGCGGTCATGGCGGCGAGGCCGAGGGCGGAGCCGACCTGGTAGCTGGTGTTGACGATCCCCGAGGCGAGGCCGCCCTCCTCCGGGCGGGCGCTGGAGAGCGCGGTACCGAGCGACGGAATGAACGCCAGCGACATGCCCACCGCCGAGAGCAGGGACGCGGGCAGGACGTCGACGAGGAAGTTCCCGTCCGGACGGGCGAGCGAGAGCCAGAACATGCCCGCACCGAGCGCGAGGAGCCCCAGGACGATGAGGGGCTTGGGCCCGAACCGGGAGATCAGGCGGGGCGCCAGGACGATCATCATGATCATGATGGCGACGGTCATGGGCAACAGCGCGGAGCCGGAGGCGAAGGCGCCCAGTCCCAGGACCTGTTGCAGGTAGAGGTTGAGGAAGAACCACATGGGTATCCACGCGGCGGCCATGAGCAGCTGGGCGATGTTGGCACCGGCCAGGTTGGGCGCCCGCCAGATCCCCAGCCGCATCAGCGGTTCGCGCCGCCTGGACTGGATCGCGACGAACGCGACGATCAGTGCCGCACCGGCCAGAAGAACCAGCCAGGTCTCGGCGGAACCCCAACCGGTCTCGGGAGCGCGGACGATGGCGTAGACGGCGGCGGCGAGACCCGCCGTGACGGTGACCGCGCCGGCCAGGTCGATCGAGCCGCGTCGCCCCGTACCCGAAGGCATGACGGCGGGCGTGGCGGCCAGGACGATCAGGGCGACGGGGATGTTGATGTAGAACACCCAGGGCCAGCTGGCGTACTGGGTGATGACCCCGCCGAGGAAGACTCCCGCGGTCCCGCCGGCCGGGGCGGCCGCGCCGTACAGGGCGAAGGCCTTGCCCAGCTCCTGAGGCCGTGAGCCGAACAGCGTCATCAGCAGGGTGAGGGCGGACGGGGCGATCAGCGCGGCACCCACGCCCTGCAGGGCCCGCCCGGTCAGCTCGACCCAGACCTCGCCCGCGAGGCCCGCGGTCAGGGAGCCCGCGGCGAGGACGACCCATCCGGCACTGAACAGGCGCCTGGCGCCGAGCAGGTCCGACAGCCGCCCGCCGAGCAGCAACAGCCCTCCGAAGGCGACGACATAGGCGTTGAACACCCACGACAGGTTCTCCTGGGAGAAGCCCAGGTCGGCCTGCATCTCGGGCAGGGCCACGCCGATGATCGACGTATCCATGATGACGATGAACTGGGCCAGAGCGATCAGGGCGAGCGCGGACCATCTCCGCGAATCGGTTGACGCGGTTGGTGCGGCTGACACGGCCATTGCAAGCACTCCTATACGGGAGGGGGGTATCTATGCGTCGTGAATATACCCCCTGGGGGTATCAATGGCCAGTGTTGGCGACACGAGGACGAGTGGCGGGATCCAGCCGGAGCCGAATGACCCACCGAGCCTTCGTTCGATAGCTTGGGCAAGGAAGTTGACGGATCGCCACAGATCCTTATCAACCAGATGGAACCCGCACGAAAAGAGCAAAAATGACAGAGACGTATCGCGCTGTGGAGTTCTCGGAGTACGGAGGTCCCGAGGTCTTACGCGTGGTGGACCGCGAGCTGCCCCACCCGGGTCCCGGGCAGGTACTGGTGGAGGTCCGCGCCGCCGGGGTGAATCCGCTGGACTGGCAGCTGCGCAGCGGAGCCGTCGCGGCGATGATGCCGGTGGAGTTCCCCTCGGTGCCCGGCGGCGACGTCGCCGGTGTCGTGGCGGAGGTCGGTGCGGACGTGACCGACTTCGCCGCGGGCGACGAGGTCTTCGGCTCGATCGGCTCCGGAGGCTACGCCGAGTTCGCACTGGCGCCCGCGGCACAGCTCGCGCGGAAGCCCGAGGGCGTGTCCTGGGAGGTCGCGGCCGGACTCCCGGTGGCCGTCAACACGGCGTACCAGGTGCTCGCGGACCTCGGGGTGAAGGCCGGGGAGACCCTGGTCGTGGACGGGGCCGCCGGCGGCGTCGGGTCCGTGGCCGTGCAGATCGCCAGGCATCTCGGCGCGACCGTGATCGGTACGGCCGGCGAACACAATCACGCGTATCTCCGCTCGCTCGGCGCCGAGCCCGTGACGTACGGCGAGGGCTTCGCCGAGCGGGCCCGCGCCGTCGCGGTGAAGGGCGTGGACGCGGCGTTCGACGCCGCCGGGAAGGGATCGCTGCCGGCCCTCGTCGAACTGACCGGCGACCCGGAGCGCGTGGTCACCATCGCCGATCACCGGGCGGCGGAGCACGGCGTACGTTTCGCGTTCGCCGGCCCCGACGCGATCCGTGAGCGCCTTGAGCAGGCGGCCGCACTGGTAGTGAGCGGCGGACTCACCCTGTCCGTGGCGAGGACGTACCCCTTGTCCCGGGCCGCCGACGCCCACCGGGAGAGCGCGGGCGGCCATGTGCGCGGCAAGCTGATCATCGTGCCGAACTGACGGAAGAAGCCGCCCCACCAGCAGGCTGCGGCCATCACGCCTATCGTTAAAGGATGATTAAAGCCGAGCATGAGACCGGTCCCCAAGGGGCGCTTGTCTGCCCGGTCTGCAAGCAGCCCGTGACCGCGGTTGTGAAGAGACGGCACAAGAGCCTCGGAATCTTCGTACCCGTGTGGCACCCCGGCCCCTGCCACAACCCCGAATGCCCCGAATACCTGGAGGCCCCGGCCCCGGCCCCGGAGCAAGCCGACCACCAGGACACCTGACACGGCCGAGTCCGGTGAGTCGCCCGCCTCCCGGCGTGCGGCTCATCGGGCGCGCCGCGAATCCGGCAGTACGCGCTCACGGCGAGTGTCCCCAGTCCGACGGAAAAGGGCCCTTGGCCAGGAAATTCACTGACCAGGGACCCCTGTGGCAGACGAGTCGGGCTGTACGCCGGGAACAGTCACCGCAACGCTATGACCTGCACGAACATGAAGGAAGGACACTTCCGTGGCTACCTTCATGGCTACGTAAGGAGACGCCCCGTCCAGGTCAGCCCGGACGGGGCGTCGTCGTTCCGGAGGTCAGAAGGTCTGCTCGACGCGCTCGAAGATGTCCGCGTCCGTCTCTTGCTGCCAGGCCGGCAGGTCGGCCCAGTCTGCGACGTATCCGGGCTTCGGGTCCTCGAAGTGCTTGAACATCTGGGCGGTCCAACAGATGGCGACGAACCGGCCCTTCTGCTCGCGGGTGAGCCGTGCGGCGTGCCCTTCGCTGATCCTGATGAAGTCGCGCACCTGTCCGTACACGGCGGCGGCAGCTTCGCGCTCCCACTCGGGCGTCTCGTCCCACGGCGTGACGTAGCCGGGCTTCGGTTCACCGGGGTAGTGCCTGGTCACCCCGGCGATCCACGCCTCGCGGAAGATCCGACCGTCACTCATGCGCGTGTCCCTCTCGTCATGCGGTACGCGGAAGCGCCGCGATTCGATGATCCAGGTCCGAGACTCGGCCATCGGCCATGAGCGGGGCAAGACGCCCTCGAAGTCCGTCCAGCTTCTTGCCGATGAATCCCGAGTTCGACCGGTCGGCCAGGCCGAGCACTGCCTCCGCGTACTGCACGACCTGATCGACGTCGCCCCGGTGGGCCCCGAGGACGGCAAGGTCACTCAGGACTGCGGCACGACGGCGCAGAGAGAGGGGTTGGGCAAGGGCTGCGGTGAGAGCGTCCTCCGCGAGGTCGGGGCGGCCGAGCTGGAGGCAGCAGGCCCCTCGTTCCTCGGGGAGGCGGGAACCGTCGAAGCGGAGCCAGCCACCATTGTGGGAGTGGCCGTCGAGGGAGTGCACTTTCTCGGCTTCGTCGAGAGCCCGGGCGCAGCCGTCGATGTCGCCCATGGCCGCGTGCACCTGGGCCTGGACGGCGGAGACCCAGTGTCGGGTGGACAGGGCGCTGTCGCCCCGCCGGGCGATCCGGGAGGCCACTGCCAGCAGGGGCTGGGCAGCAGGCGCGCGGCGGGCGTACAGCTCGACGTAGGCGTGGCGGGTCATGGCGCGGGCCCAGAGGTCGTGGTCACCACCGGCATGGGCGGCGTTGGCGGCCAGTGTGTAGCACTGGGCGGCGTCGGTGTACCGGTTGGCGTCGAAGAAGAGTTCACCGGCGAGCTGGTAGAGGTCGGCCGCCATGGTGCACAGCCGGGCCCGGTCCGCTGCGGTGCGCGCCTCGGCCAGGCCCTTCGTCAGGACGTCGAGTTGCCTGCGGACCGCTGGGAAGACGGCCTGCTTGGAGTCCGAGAGGGTGAAGACCTGCCACAGGCTGCGATGCAGATCCTCCCCTGACTCCAGGAGCGCCGCCGCCGTATGCCCCTGAGGAACCTCGCCTGAATCGGGAAGGGCGACCAGCGCGCTTGTGACAGCGAGCAGACCCAGGACATCGCGGCGCTTCATATCGTCATCTTCACCGTGGAGGAGGGTTAGGGTGTCAGGGAGCACGGCCGTTTCGGCCGGCTGTTCTTCGACGAGAAGCCCTTCCAGCTCGGAGAGGGTGACTCCCAACAGGCTGGCGATCTTGGGCCGTTGGTGCGGCTGTGGTGTGGCACGGCCACCCTCCCAGCGGATCACGGTGGACACGGCCACTGTGAGCGCTTCGGCGAATTCCTCCTGAGAGTAACCCTGCGACGCTCGCCGGTCGGCAAAACGCCTACGTCTTAATGCCATTGGTCTCCCCTCACGAAGAGCACCTTCCCCGCTTGCACCACCCAATGCCCGGAAAACGCCTGGGAGGTGCCCGGGGTCCGCTCTGGGAGACGGTAACGGATCGTCGTTCACTGGTCACATGCCGCTCGGAGGTCAAAGGACCTCCCGGACGGCTCCCCATACGAGAGGAGTGACCGCGTGACGACCTCCGAACTGCCCCGCAGAAACCCTGGCTCCAGCGGCCGTACGTGCACGCCGCCGGAGCCCCGGCCGGGTGCGCCGAGCCGGGCTCTGCGGGTACGGGCGGCTGGCGGCTGGGAGAGGTTCATGCGCCGCGTCGAGACCCGGCAGGAGACGGAGACGTGAACCCGGTCGGCCCCGACGGCTACGAGCAGCACCCGCTCCTGAACACGAACGTCCGCGACATCGCCTCACGCGGGGAGGGTGTGCTCGTCGCCGTCACGCACGAGCTCCACAACCACGGCACGATCCGGGTCGCGCACATCCGGCCCGTGTCCGGAGTCGAGTGGACGACCGCCGCCGACAACATCCAGGCCGCTCGCCTCTGAGCCGCTGCCCGCAGATCGCCGTCCGCACCCAGACTCCGCCCCCACAGGCGGCTATCCGGCCCAGCCTGCCGAGGGCGAACGCCCGCCTCCAGTGTGACTTCCGATCCCATGCCAGACGTCACGTCGGGGGTGGGCCATCAAGTGCCGGACCGCACAAGACGGTCCGTGACAGGCACGGCGAGCGGTTCAACAAGCTGATGGACGACGCGTCCGACAAGGCGACCTTGTCGACCTCGGACTGGCACAGACTCCCACCCGGCCGCCGACCGGCGTAAGAGCCTTCGGCCAGCGGGCCGAGCATCACTTCGCCCAGCCGGGCGAAGTGAATCCGCAGAAAGGAACAGCACGATGCCCGAGATCCCGAGTGCTGACCGGGACGGCTCCATCGACCTGCCCAGAAAGCTGGAAGAGGATCTGATCGAGATCGGAAGCAGGCTCCCTGCTTGGAGTGTGGAGGGCACCTTCCTGGCGGACTCCACGATCGAGCGGTACCGGGCCAAACTGGACTCAGCTTCGCTGTTCGGTGAAATCAGGGGTCGCCTTCTCTCCCAGCTGAAGGGTGCGGCCGGCGGATACGCCGTGATGCGTCTGCGGAACATCGCTCAGGCGCTGGGCGTCGGGGACCAGTTCCTCCGCTTGGCAACGGCGATTCTCGCCGAAGTGGCAATCCCCTTCCAGCCGTTCCAGCGGTGGCCGCTGTGGAAGGAGATCGGGACCAACCTCAACGCCAATCCCGGCCTGTCCACCGGTACGGGGTACAACGCATTCCACATGGACTTGGTCAACGCGACCCAGCCGCCGGACTACACCACGCTTCTGTGCGTCCGACCCGACCCACTCGGAGCTGGCGCGAGCATCCTCTCCAACGCTCGGGAGGCCGTATCTCGCCTGACGCCATCGAGTCGCGCCCTCCTGGCCGACGTGGCGTACAGCTACGGAGGCTTCTTCGAGCTGTCTGACGTCGGCGAGGAGTACAAGCCGTTCCCCGTCCTGGACGGCGAATCCGAGGTCTCCGGGTTCGTCCGGTTCACGGCCAAGATGCTCACCGAGTCCGGACTCGATGAGGCACACGCCTACGCCGCCAGGGAGCTTGCGGACCAGATGGTCGCTGGTCAGGTCGCCTTCACACTCCAGCGCGGTGACCTGTACCGGACCAGCGACAACTTGTTGGAGGACAGCGATCCCGCCTGGTGGGACCTGTACACCGCAAGCGGCTCGGGCAGACCCCGGGCGTCAGCGCCGTCGCGCATGATCGACAGCCACAGGGCGTAGTCCTGTCGCTTCCGCATCTCCGGCATCAGCCGCGTGCCGAGGACGGTGCGGTCGTACATGGCGGTCAGAGCGCCGATGTGGTCCCGGACCAGCATCGCGCGGTAGTCCACGTGTTCCCGCGCCCGGACCACGCGCCCGTTCGGGATGAAGTCGATGCCCTCGCCCTCGTAATCGGCGTCCATCTTGAAGTACGAGGTGAACGTCAGAGGCGCACTACCCGCCGCAGCAAATTCGATTTGCCGCTCAGTCTTCTCCGGAAGCCACATGTCGTCACTGTCGAGAAAGGCGACGTAATCCCCCCGGGCCCGCTCGATAGCGAGGTTGCGTGCCCGGCCGGCACCGCCCTGTTCCGGTGCCGATTCCGGCAAGACGCGCTTGTCCTGCCGGGCGAACTCCATGAGCAGGTCCATGGAGCCATCGGAAGACTTGTCGTCGGTGACCAGCAGCTCCAGGTCGCTGTGGGTCTGCGAGAGCACCGACCGAACCGCTGTGCCAAGAGTCGCTGCCGAGTTGTACACGGGCATCACGACGGACACCAGGGGCACAGCGCTTCTCCTTGCTAGGCCAAAGACGACGGTCCATTCAAGCACTGGAATTGTGAGGGGAGCTGCCATGCATGTTGTTGTCGCTGGTCAGGGCTACGTGGGGCTGCCGCTGGCCGTGCGCGCCGCAGAGGTGGGGCACCGTGTCATCGGCTACGACGTGGACGATCGCCGGATCAAGCGGCTGGCGGTCGGCAAGTCGTACGTGGAGGACATTCCCGCCGAGCGGCTGCGGCCGCTCCTGGACAGCGGGGTGGCATACCTGCCCTCGGCCGAGCCCGGGGACGTGGCAGGCTTCGACATCGCAGTCATCACCGTGCCCACCCCGCTCCGGGACGGGGTACCCGACCTCTCGTGCATCGAGTCGTCGGCCCGGCTGCTTGCGCAGCACCTGCGCCCCGGGGCCACCGTGGTTCTGGAGTCCACCACCTATCCGGGCACCACCGAGGAACTGCTCGCCCCGCTACTGGAAGAGGGCTCTGGCCTGCGGGCGGGCGAGGACTTCCACCTCGGCTACAGCCCCGAGCGAATCGACCCGGGCAACCCGCGGTGGCGGCTGGAGAACACCCCGAAGGTGGTTTCCGGCACCACAACCGAGGGCCTGGCGGCGGTGAATCGCTTCTACGGGCAACTGGTCGAGCGCACGGTGCCGGTCTCCTCCTGCAAGGAGGCCGAACTGACCAAGCTGCTGGAAAACACCTTCCGGCACGTGAACATCGCCCTGGTCAACGAGCTCGCCATGTTCGCGCACGACCTCGGCATCGACGTCTGGGAGGCGATCGACGCCGCCTCCACCAAGCCGTTCGGCTTCCTGCGCTTCGCCCCTGGCCCGGGGGTCGGCGGGCACTGCCTGCCGATCGACCCCTCCTACCTGTCCTGGCGGGTCGAGCGGGCGCTCGGCCAGTCCTTCCGCTTCGTGGAGCTGGCCAACGACGTCAATAGCCACATGCCCGACCATGTGGTGCGCCGGCTCGGCGAGGCGCTCAACGAACGGCAGCGCTCGGTGAAGGGCTCCCGGGTGCTCCTGCTCGGTCTCGCGAACAAGAAGAACACTGGCGACGCGCGGGAGACGCCTGCCGCGCGGGTCGCCGACCTGCTGGCCCGGATGGGCGCCGAGGTCCGGGCCGCCGACCCGCACGTGGTGGTCGGGGTGCACGTCCCCGAACCGGTCATCCCGGGGCAGCAGGCGGCCGAGCACGACCGGCAGGGCGACCCGTTCGCCGCCGTCCGTCGGGTCGAGGCGACGCCGGAGGAGCTGGCCACGGCCGACGCGGTGGTGCTGCTCACCGACCACGACGAATTCGACTACGGGGCAGTGGAGCTGCACGCCCAGTACGTGCTGGACTGCCGGAACCGGCTGTCCGGCGCGAACGTCGATGTCCTATAGGCGTCGGCGCTGGAGGTCACCGCCCGCCAGAACGGGACCAGGCAGTTAGCAAGCTACGCCTCGCGCTTTGAAACCGAAAGGGGCCCCTGACCAGGCAAAACACCTGGCCTGGGGCCCTTTCTTGGCTTACCGGCAGACGAGTCGGGCTGTACGCCGGGTTCTGTCGCCCGGTCGCCTCGCGGCGGCTGGGGAGACGGCCATCCATCTAGGACCGGCATTGCTGCCGGTCTCGTGCGGTCTACCCGCGAACTCGGGCGGGCCGCCCTCGATCATTCGCGCAGGGCCGTCTTGCGACGGCCCCTCTTGACCTTGCTCCGGGTGGGGTTTACCTAGCCGCCTGAGTCACCTCAGGCGCTGGTGGTCTCTTACACCACCGTTTCACCCTTACCGAGGACCGAAGTCCCTGGCGGTCTGTTTTCTGTGGCACTGTCCCGCGGGTCACCCCGGGTGGCCGTTAGCCATCACCCTGCCCTGTGGAGCCCGGACGTTCCTCGGGGAGATCCGAAGATCCCCACGCGGCCGTCCGCCCGGCTCGTCTGCCGTGCCGACCATGCTACCCGCCTGGTGGGGGCCGCCGGACGGCACCGCGTTCAGATGAGTTCCTCGGTCTCCAGATCGAAGGCGAACGGCGCCGGAAGAGCGAGCCGCCTGCCGAACGGGATCGTGCGGTGCTGGCGGTAGTCGTCGCCCTCCGGGTCGCTGAACAGCGTCAGCGAGGACTGCTCCCGGTCGACCAGGAGGTGGGGCGGGATGGGTCCGCGGGCGTAACAGTGGCGCTTGTCCGTGCGGTCCGCCCGGGGCTTGGTCGAGGTGACCTCGACGACGAGGGCCACCCCCTCGCACGGCATCCAGGGATCGGCTCCCCGGTACAGACGCAGTTCGGTGGGGGCGAAGGTGCCGTCGGGAATGACGTGGTTGGCGGGACGTCCTTCCCCGCTCCGCAGCTTCAGCCCCTTGTTCGCGGAGAAGGCCATACCGGATCGGGCACGCCTGACCACCTGCGTCAGAATGACGCTGAGGCAGTCCTCGTGGTCCCCGTCCGGCGGCGGTGTCACGACGATGTCCCCCTCGATCAGCTCGGCCCGGAAGCCCTCCGGCGTATCCAGCGCCAGAAAGCCCTCCAGCAGGACGTCCGCCTGCGTGAGCGGTTCGTACGGTTCGGCAGTCATGTCACACCTCTTCCTCGGCCGCTCGCCAGACTGGGACACCGGTGGGTCCGTTGTCCGTGGGACGGGAGTGTTCCCCTCGATCGTGGCGGCAGGACCGTGCGGAATTGTCGGATGCGGGTGCGGGCGGGCGGCGCTTGACCCTGCCGCGGCGTCAAGGTTTCTACTGGGTCCATGCGCATCGGAGAGATAGCCGCGCTCGTCGGGGTCACCTCGCGGGCGATCCGGCACTACCACCACATCGGGCTGCTTCCCGAGCCCGGACGCCGGGCCAACGGCTACCGCGCCTACAGCGTGCGGGACGCCGTGGTGCTGGCCCGGATCCGGCGGCTCACGGAGCTCGGGCTCGGGCTGGACGAGGTGCGGGACGTGCTCGCCGACGCGGCGGGGCGCGAGCTCATGGAGGTGCTGGCCGAGCTGGACGCGGATCTGGCCCGGCAGGAGAGCGGGATCCAGGAGCGGCGGCGACGGCTGGCCCGGCTGCTGGACGGGCCGGTCTCCGCCGAGGAGCCCGTGTCGCCGGCTCTCGCCGAGCTGCTGGGTACGGCCCCGACGACCGGCTCCCCCATGGCCGCCAAGGACCGCGAGCATCTCGTACTGCTGGACACCACGGGCGTCGGCGGCGAGATCCACGCCGCCCTGGCACCGCTGGCCGACGACCCGGCCGTACACGCGCTGTACGAGCGGCTGGACGCGCTGGCCGGAGCCCCCGTGGACGATCCCCGGATTCCTCCGCTCGCCGCCGAACTGGCGGCTGCCGTGCCGGACGGGGTGCTGGCGGCGATCCCCTCGGGCGGGCCGGTCATGACCGGGCTCGGCGAGGCGCTGCTCGACGACTACGCGCCCGCGCAGGCCGAGGTGGTGCGCCGGGTGATGGCGGCCCTGACGGCGCGTGTGGCGGGGAGGGGGACGCGATGAGCGTGCGCCGCCTCGTCGGGCGCGAGTTGCGCTCCCTGCACAGTCTCGGGCTGTGGGTGCTGCGACGGCGTCACGCCGTTCCCGAGGGCGCCCTCGCCGTCCCGTACACCGGGCCGCAGACCGCGATGATGTACGGCCTGCTGTTCGTCTCCGTGATCGAGACGGTGATGCTGGCCCTGCTGGTGCCGTGGCCGGTCGTGCACGGGATTCTGCTGGTGCTCGATGTGTACGGGGTGGTGTTCGTCCTGGGCCTCCATGCCGCGTGCGTGACCCGGCCGCATGTGGTGGACGCCGACGGCGCGCTGCGGATCCGCTACGGCGGGCTGTTCGACCTGCGGATCCCCGCAGGTGCGGTCACCGGGGCGCGGGTCGAGCGGCGCTTTCCCGAGGGCGGGCCGGTGCGGCTGGGCGCGGACGGGGTGCTCGACCTGGTCGTGGGCGGTCAGACGACGGTGACCGTGGAGCTGGCCGGTCCGGTGGAGTTCGTACGGCCTCTGGGGAAGCGGGAGCGGGCGCGGGTGATCCGGTTCCACGCGGATGATCCGGGCGCGGCCGTGGCCGCGCTCACGCGGGGGCGAAGAGCACCTTCGACGAACCAGGGTCCGCCCGGTCCAGCCTGACCAGCAGCCGCTCCCCCAGCGGGAGCTTCGCGTCGCCGCCCTCGATCCGGGCGACGACGGCCGGGTCGTCGATGTGGACGGTGCCGGTGGTGGGTTCCTGCTCCGACACGTCGACCACGTACGCGTCGAAGATCTCGCCGATCCGGTCCTTGAGCAGCGCCGCCTCGACCAGGTCGACGCACTCGCGCTCGACGGTGTTGGCGCGCCTGGTCCCGTCCGCCATCTCCTTCGGCAGACCGGGCAGCGCGGCGCGGACCCACTCGGGCGGGTCCTGTTCCGCGACGGCGGCGAGGCACAGCTCGGCCGCGTACCGGTCGACGAGTCGGCGCAGTGGGGCGGTGCAGTGCGTGTAGAGGTCGGCGACGGCGGCGTGGACGGCGGGGGTGGGGAGTTCGCCGTGCTCGAAGACGGTGTAGCCGGCGCCGCGCAGCAGGGTGGTGCACTCCTGGAGGAACGCGGCGTGGTTGGCCTGCCTCGGGTCGAGGGAGCGGACGACCTGGGCGTACGGGACGTGGTGCGGCCAGTCGATGTGCAGCGCCTCGGCGGAGCGGCGGAGCCGGGCCACGGCGCCATCCGGGGCGACCGGCAGGGTGCGCAGGATGCCGGTGCCGGTCCCGGTCATGAGGTGGGCGGCGGCCATGCCGGTCAGCAGGGAGAGCTGGGCGTTCCAGCCGTCGGCGGGCAGCGGGGCGCGGTATTCGAGGCCGTAGCCGCCGTCGCGCTCGACGATCTCCTGCTCGGGCACGTTGAGGGAGATGCCGCCGCGGGCGACCTCCTGCTCCTCACGGAGCCGTCCGATGTCGCGGAGCAGGGCGAGGGGTTCCTCGGCGGTGCCGGTGTCGATCTGCCGCTGGACGCCCGCGTAGTCGAGCTTGGCGCGGCTGCGGACGAGGGCCCGGCGCACCGAGGTGGCGACGGCGCCGCCCTCGCTGTCGAGGTCGATCCGCCAGAGCACGGCGGGACGGGTCCGCCCCGGCAGGAGGCTGGCGGCCCCTTCGGAGAGCAGGGTGGGGTGGAGCGGCACCTTGCCGTCGGGGAAGTAGAGGGTCGTCACCCGGCGGTGGGCCTCGGTGTCGAGCGCGCCGCCGGGGCGTACGAAGGCGGCGACATCGGCGATGGCGTAGTGCACCCGGTAGCCGCGTCGGCGGCGTTCGAGGTACAGGGCCTGGTCGAGGTCGGTCGAGGCGGGCGGGTCGATGGTGAGGAACGGCAGGTCCGTCGCGTCCTCGTGGGCCGATACCGCCGGGTCCTTCGCCGCCTGCGTCGCTTCGGCGAGGACCCCGGACGGGAAGTCGTCGGAAAGGCCGAGCTCGGTGCGCAGTTTGCGCAGGGACGCCCTCAGCGGGGTGTCGGCCGGCCCGGTCATGCGGAGATGGCGGCGGGGCATGGACCGAGCGTATGGCGGGGCGGGGCGGGCGGCATCCCGGGTGACGGCCCGGCCGGTCCCGGTGTGCCCGTACGCTGGCGCGGGGGCCTGGGGACTTTCGAGCGGGGAGGCCCTGGTCCCGCCCCGACTGTGCGTACGAAGGAGAACCGCCGTGCTCGTGCTGTTGCCGCCCTCCGAAGGAAAGGCCGCCTCGGGGCGCGGGGCGCCCCTGAAGCCGGAGTCGCTGTCACTGCCGGGCCTGGCCGGGGCGCGGGCGGCGGTTCTCGACGAGCTGGTGGAGCTGTGTGCGGCGGACCAGGAGAAGGCCCGCGAGGTGCTCGGGCTGAGCGAGGGGCTGCGCGGCGAGATCGCGAAGAACGTGGAGCTCTGGACGGCCGGGACGCGTCCGGCCGGGGAGATCTACACGGGGGTGCTGTACGACGCGCTGGACCTGGCCTCCCTGGACGCGGCGGCCAGGCGGCGGGCCGGGAAGTCGCTGCTGGTCTTCTCCGGGCTGTGGGGCGCCGTGCGGGTGGGCGACCGGATTCCTTCGTACCGCTGCTCGATGGGTGTGAAGCTGCCGGGCCTGGGCGCGCTCGGGGCGTACTGGCGCGACCCGATGGCGCAGGTGATGCCGGAGGCGGCCGGGGACGGGCTCGTCCTGGACCTGCGGTCCTCCGCCTACACCGCGGCCTGGAAGCCGAAGGGCGAGGTGGCGGAGCGCACGGCGAGCGTGCGGGTGCTGCACTCCCAGCTGGTGGACGGGGTCGAGAAGCGGTCGGTGGTCAGCCACTTCAACAAGGCGACGAAGGGGCGGATGGTCCGCGACCTGCTGGTCTCCGGTGCGCGCCCGAAGGAGCCCGCGGAGCTGGTGGAGACCCTGCGCGGGCTCGGGTACGTGGTGGAGGCCGAGGCTCCGGCGCGGGCCGGGCGGGCGTGGTCGATCGATGTCGTGGTGACGGAGATCCACTGAGCCACCGGCCGCTCGCGGTGGTACCACCGCACCGTGCGCGTTGCATCATGCGCAACGCTCGTTGCGTACGGTGCGTACGTCGCGGCAAGATGAGCCCATGACCTCCTCTGTGCTGGACCTTGCCCCCGTCGTGCCCGTAGTCGTCCTGGAGGACGCCGCCGACGCGGTGCCGCTCGCCCGCGCCCTGGTCGCGGGCGGGCTCCCGGCCATCGAGGTGACGCTGCGCACCGCCGCGGCGCTGGACGCGATCGGGGCCATCGCGGCCGAGGTGCCGGACGCGGTGGTCGGGGCCGGCACGGTGATCTCCGTACGGAACGTCGCCGACACCGTCGCCGCGGGGGCCCGGTTCCTGGTCAGCCCCGGCTGGACGGACAGCCTGCTGGACGCGATGAAGGCGTCGGGGGTGCCGTTCCTGCCGGGTGTCTCCACGACGTCCGAGGTGGTCGCGCTGCTGGAGCGCGGGGTCAGCGAGATGAAGTTCTTCCCGGCCGAGGCGGCCGGCGGCACCGCCTATCTGAAGGCCCTCTCCGCGCCGCTGCCGCAGGCCCGCTTCTGCCCGACGGGCGGCATCTCCCTCGCCTCCGCGCCGTCCTATCTGGCGCTGCCCAACGTCGGCTGCGTGGGCGGCAGTTGGATGGTCCCGGCGGATGCGGTCGCGGCGAAGGACTGGGCGCGGGTGGAGCGGCTGGCGAGCGAGGCGGCCGGGCTGCGCGGCTGACCGCCGCCGGGCCGCCCCGGGCTTCCGCCGTCGGCTACCGCAGGTGCGACGTGTCGTTGAGCAGGCGGACCGACGCGTTCCCGTCCGCGTAGTACGCCACCGCGGAGACCGAGGCCGCCGAGAGCTCCATCCGGAACATGGCTTCCGGCGGGGCGCCGAGCGCCAGTCGGATCAGGGTCTTGATCGGCGTCACATGGGTGACCAGGAGGACCGTGCGGCCCGCGTAGCGGGTGGTGAGGCGGTCGCGGGTGGCTCCCACCCGGCGGGCGACCTCGGCGAAGCTCTCGCCGCCGCCGGTGGGGGCCGCCTTCGCGGAGGCGAGCCAGGCGTCCAGGTCGTGGCCGTGACGCTCACGTACCTCGGCGAAGGTCAGGCCCTCCCAGGCACCGAAGTCCGTCTCGCGCAGGCCGTCCTCGATCCGGACCTCCAGGCCGAGCCGGGCCGCCACCGCAGCCGCCGTCTCGCGGCAGCGGCGCAGCGGGGAGCTGACGATCTCCTCGATCGTGCCGCGGGCGGCCAGCGCCTGGGCGATGCGTTCGGCCTGGTGGCGGCCGGTCGCCGAGAGTTCGGGGTCGCTGCCGCCGCTGCCCGAGAACCGCTTCTCGGGGGTGAGGGCCGTCTCGCCGTGCCGGAGCAGTACGAAGGTGGCGGGCGCCCCGAGATCGGGCGCCGCGCCCCAGCCGACCTGGGGGGTCGCCGGGGAGGCCGCTCCCTGCCGGGAGGCCAGGGCCGCGCGGGCCCTGGCCGCGCCCGCCGCCGCGTCACCGGGCGGGCCGGACACGGGGGGCGGGCCTGCGGCCGTCGAGGGCCGGGGGGTGTCGAGGGCGGCCGTCGACGCCGACGGCTCCCACTGCTTGCCGCGCTTGCCCGCGTCCATCGCCTCGTTGGCGAGCCGGTCGGCGTGCTTGTTCTTCTCGCGCGGGATCCACTCGTACGTGACGGCGGAGGCCGGCAGGATCCTGGCGGCCTCCGCCGCGAGCGGCTTCATGTCGGGGTGCTTGATCTTCCAGCGGCCCGACATCTGTTCCACGACCAGCTTGGAGTCCATCCGGACCCGCACCTGGACCGCGCCGTCCGCCGAGGCGTCCGGTACCAGCGCCTTCGCCGCCTTCAGGCCCGCGATGAGGCCCTTGTACTCGGCGACGTTGTTCGTCGCGACGCCGATGTACTCGGCGGCCTCGGCGAGGGTCTCCCCCGTCACCGGGTCGATGACGACCGCTCCGTATCCGGCGGGCCCGGGGTTGCCCCGGGATCCGCCGTCGGCCTCGATGACGAACTGGCGCGGCTGGGTCATTACAGGCCCGACTCCGCCGTACGGACCAGGATGCGGCGGCAGTTCTCGCAGCGCAGGACGGTGTCCGGGGACGCCGCCTTCACGTCGTTGACCTCGGTGATGTTCAGTTCGAGGCGGCAGCCCTCGCAGCGTCGCTGGTAGAGGCGGGCGGCGCCGACCCCGCCCTGCTGGACGCGGAGCTTGTCGTACAGCTTCAGCAGGTCCGCGGGGACCGAACCGGCGACCAGCTCGCGCTCCTTGGTGACGGTCGCGGCCTCCTCGTCGAGCTCCCTGGTCGCGGCGTCGCGGCGGGCGGTCGCGTCGTCGGTCTTGGCCTGGACGGCGGAGACCCGGTCGGACAGCTCGGTGACGCGCTCCTGGGCGGACTCGCGGCGCTCCATCACTTCGAGGACGACGTCCTCCAGGTCGCCCTGGCGCTTGGCCAGCGACGCGATCTCGCGCTGGAGGCTCTCCAGGTCCTTCGGCGAGGTGACCGCGCCGGAGTCGAGGCGCTGCTGGTCGCGGGTGGCGCGCTGGCGCACCTGGTCGACGTCCTGCTCCGCCTTGGTCTGCTCGCGGGCGGTGTCGCTCTCCTCGGTCTGCGAGGCGACCAGCAGGTCGCGCAGTTGCGCGAGGTCGCTGGTGAGCGACTCGATCTCGGCGTGCTCGGGCAGCGACTTGCGCCGGTGCGCGAGCTGCGACAGGCGTACGTCGAGGGCCTGGACGTCGAGAAGTCGGATCTGGTCGGCGGGCGCGGCGTTCAGTTGGGGGCTCCAGAAGAGTGGTGGGTGGTGGTGGTCCAGGGGTCGGTGACCTGCTTCGAGACATGGACCCGCAGGTCCCATCCGTGGCGGTCGGAAATCGCGTCGAGCTGTGTCGCGGCCTGTTCGCACCAGGGCCATTCGGTGGCCCAGTGCGCGGCGTCGATCAGGCCGAGCGGGGAGTGCTGGACGGCCTCGGAGGCCGGGTGGTGGCGCAGGTCGGCGGTGAGGAAGGCGTCGACGCCCGCGGCGCGCACCGCGTCGAAGAGGCTGTCGCCGGAGCCGCCGCTGACCGCGACGGTGCGCACCGTCGCCGCCGGGTCGCCGGCGAGCCGGATGCCCTGCGCGGTGGCGGGCAGCCGGGCCGCCGCGCGGGCGGCGAATTCGGCCAGGGTCTCGGGGTGGTCGAGCACGCAGATCCGGCCGAGGCCGCGCCGCCCCCCGGGGTCGGACGGGTCCGGTACGAGCGGGCCCTCGACGCGCAGGTCGAGCGCACCGGCCAGGGCGTCCGAGACGCCCGGGTCGGCGGTGTCGGCGTTGGTGTGGGCGACGTGCAGCGCGATGTCGTGCTTGATGAGGGTGTGCACGACCCGGCCCTTGAAGGTGTCGGCCGCGACCGTCGTCGTACCCCGCAGATAGAGCGGGTGGTGGGTGACGATCAGCTGGGCGCCGAGCCGGATCGCCTCGTCGGCGATCTCATGGACGGGGTCGACGGCGAAGAGCACACGGTCGACGACGGCGTCGGGGTCTCCGCAGACGGTACCGACCGCGTCCCAGCCTTCGGCCCGCTCGGGCGGCCAGAGAGCGTCGAGCTCGGCGAGGACATCAGACAGACGGGGCACAAGCAAAGGCTACCTGCCCTCCGTGCCCCGTCGCCCATGACTGTGGCGGTCCGTGCGGACCGCCACGTCCTGCTCGGCGATCACTGCTTCACGAGGTCGGCCGCGGCCTGCCCGCGATCGTCACTTCACGAGGTCGGCCACGGCCTGCGATCGTCACTTCACGAGGTCGGCGCGGAGGTCGTCGAGGACCAGGTTCGCCGCCGTGACACCGAGGCCGAGGTACCAGGTCTCGTCGGAGACGTCCTTGGCCCGGCCCTCCTTGACGGCCTTGAGGTTCTTCCACAGCGGGTTGGCCTGGGTGGTGTCGCGCTTGGTGGCCTTCACGTCGCCGTAGACGCCGGTGAAGATCCAGTCGGCGTCGGCCTCGTCAATCTTCTCCGGGCTGATCTCCGCGGCGAGGTCGTCGATCTGCTGGTTCTTCGGCCGCGGCAGACCGGCGTCTTCGAGGATGGTGCCGATGAACGAGGCCTTGGCGTAGAGACGGATACGGTCCGGCAGGTAGCGGACCATGGAGATGGTCGGCTTCTTCGGGCCGATGTCCTCGCCGAGCTTCTTCGCCTTGGCCTCATAGGCACCGAGCTCGCTCTTCGCCTTCGCCGTCCTGTCCAGCGCGGCGGCGTTGAGGAGGTAGTTCTCCTTCCAGGTGAAGCCCGGACGGATGGAGAACACGGTCGGCGCGATCTTGGAGAGCGCGTCGTACTTGTCGGCGGCGCGCAGCTGGCTGCCCAGGATCAGGTCGGGCTTCAGCCCGGCGATCGCCTCAAGATTGAGGTTGTTGATCGTGCCGACGTTC
Organism: Streptomyces sp. NBC_01363; assembly: GCF_026340595.1. Lineage (GTDB taxonomy): Bacteria > Actinomycetota > Actinomycetes > Streptomycetales > Streptomycetaceae > Streptomyces. Next base: position 3,353,504 of record NZ_JAPEPF010000001.1, on the reverse strand, counting down.
TTGGGGTTGCCCGCGTTCTTCTTCAGGTACGAGGGAATCGCCGCGTCGCCCTCGGAGGGGGCGTAGCCCACCGGCTTCACACCCAGCGACACGACGTTGTCGAACTCGCCGACGTCCAGCACCACGACACGCTTGGGGGCGGACTTGATCTCCGTCTTGCCCATGGCGTGGGTGAGGGTCCGGGGGAACTGGCCGGCCCCGGCGTCCGTCCCGTACGCCGCCGTCTTCTTCGCGGCGTCGCCGAAGTCCTTGCCGCCCGTGGCGACGGCCGCCTTCTTGTCGCCGCCCTCGGACTTGGCCGAGCCGCCCGACCCCCCGTCGTCGCTCCCGCAGGCCGAGAGGGAAAGGGCGGCAGCCACCACCAGGCCGACTGCGGCGGTGCCGCGGCGACGAAGGGACATCACTTGCTCCAGTTGCGAAGAACAGACAGATACTGCTTAGGGCTGCCTAACCTTACTCATTTGCCTCACGCCCAGCACAGCCACCCCCTCCCCCTCGGGCGAATACGGGCATCACCACCCTTATGTGTGAAGAGGCGGGTCTCGTGTTGTTCGGCAGGAAGTGCGAAAACTAACTTCGATTGCCGGAGGTGACCAGTCCATGACTGTCTGTGCCATCGAGAACAAGACCGTAGGCGCGACCGGGGCCGCCGAAGACCACGGGGACGCGGTCCTGGAGAACGGCGAGCCGGAGGCTCCCGCTGCTCCGGACGACCCGCCGGACCAAGCGGGCGGAGCGGGCACGCCCCTCGGGGCAGCCCTCGCCGCGCCCGCGTTCACGATCGCCGCGGACGGTTCGTACGCGGCCCGGCTCGCGCTCGCGGCGGTGCCGGCGGAGGCGTCCGGCGAGGCCGGCGGGGCGTGGTTCGTGGAGCGCTGGACGCTCGACGGGCCCGAGCCGTACGCCGTACCGCTCCCCCTCGACCAGCCGGAGGAGCCGGACTCCGAGGTGCTGCCGATGGCCGACGGGCGGGTACTGATCCGGCGCCGGGTCGCGGACCGGCACACGGTGTCGCTGCTCTATCCGACCGGCCCCGGGACCGGTGAACTCCCGCTCGGCGCCGTCGAATGCGCGGACCTCACCCTGCTGCCGCCCACGCCGGACGGCATGAGCGCGTACGCGCTGTCGGCCGGCGCGCACTCCACCTCCGTCTGGCTGGTGGCGGGCGGCGCCTTCGGTCCCGAGCCGGTCGCGGAGGTCCCGGGGCGCTGCTCCGGCGGCGTCTGGCTGGACCGGGCGGGCCGGATACTGGCCCTGGACCGGGAGATGCCGGGCGGGGGCCCGGTCAAGGCGGTCGCCGTGGACCTGGAGCGGGGCGGCGAGGTGACGCCGCTGCTGCAGATCGCCCCGGACAGCAACGACCGCCTGCTGCTCGCCGATCCGGACAGCGGGCTGCTGCTGATCCGCTCGGACGCGCCGGGACACGACCGGCTGGGGTGGGGCGTGCTCGGCAGCTGTCTGCCCGTGCGCTTCCCGGAGTGCCTGCGCCCGGCCGATGCGGCGGTGACGCCGTTCGCCGTGCAGCCGGGCCAGATGCTGATGCCGGAGAGCTGCGCGGTGGCGCTGCGGATCGACGGGGCGGCGGGCAGCTGGGTCGGGGTGTGGCGCCCGGCCGGACGCCGGCTGCATCAACTCGCCGCCCCCGAGGGATGGCAGGCCGGTCGCGGGGTGTGGACCCGGGACGGCGTGCTCGGACTCCCGTACGCGGACGGGAACGTGGCCTGCGGTGTGGCTCTGGTGGAGGCGCCGGTGGACGACGAACACGGCACGCGGCCGTCGGCGGAACCCGGCGCGGAAAGCGGTATGCAACCGTCCGCCGCCGCTGCGCCTCTACCCGTGTGCAAGCCGATTCCGCTGGGGCAGGCGCCTCTTACGGGACGCATGGTGCCTGGTTAAAATCTGGAACCGGGCTACGCAACCGTACCCGGCGGTCGCCGACGGTGACCGCGCCGTGTTGCGGTTGGCGTGATCGGCCCGGTGACACACACGTAAGCGATCACAACGGGGTGACTTCCCACATGTCTGAAGCCCGAACCGACACGACCCAGACGCGTCCGGAGAACGCGGACCGGGCCGAAGACGGCGGCTACGGAAAGCACCGAGGGGGTGAGTCGATGGACGACACGTCTGCACAGCCGCACGGCCGCCACCGCCGCCCCGAGGGGGACAGCCGGGCGGCCTGACCGCGCGGAACAGCGACGAGGGGCGGTGGGCCCTGGCAGCCGGCCGGCTGCCAGGGCCCACCCGTGTCCGCGGTGGTCCAACCCCGTCGGTCAGCCCCGTTTCAGGCCGAGCACCTCCGCCGCGGCGAAGGTCTCGTTCGGCGGGCGCTCCTCGTAGTACGGCGAGATCAGCTCGTCCAGCTCCTCGAAGGAGAACGTCTCCTTCGAGGAGTCGAACTTCGCCACGACCCTGGGGCGTTCGACGATCGCGACCATCCCGCCGTGCACCACGAGCAACTGCCCGTTGACCTTGGCGGCGGCCGGGGAGGCCAGATAGCCGACCAGTGGCGCGACGTGCTCGGGTGCGAGCGCGTCGAGCCGGCCGTCCGTCGGCTCCTGGAAGCCCGCGAAGACGTCCTCGGTCATCCGGGTGCGGGCCCGCGGGCAGATGGCGTTGGCGGTGACTCCGTACCTGGCCAGGGCCAGCGCCGTGGAGGTGGTGAGGCCGACGATGCCGCCCTTGGCCGCCGCGTAGTTCGGCTGGCCCGCCGAACCGGCCAGGAACGCCTCCGACGAGGTGTTGACGATCCGGCCGTGGACCGGGCCGCCGGACTCCTTGGAGCGGGTGCGCCAGTGCGCGGCGGCGAAGTGCGTGGTGTTGAAGTGGCCCTTGAGGTGGACCCTGATGACGGAGTCCCACTCGTCCTCGGTCATCGAGAAGATCATCCGGTCGCGCAGGATGCCCGCGTTGTTGACCAGGACGTCGAGCTTTCCGTAGGTGTCGACGGCCAGCTCCACCAGGGCGCGGGCCTGCTCGTGGTCGGAGACGTCGCCGAGGTGCGCGACCGCCCGGCCGCCCGCGGCCCGGATCTCCTCGGCGACCTCCTCGGCGGGCGTCGCGGACGCCTCGCCGGAGCCGTCGCGGCCCGGCTGCCCGTAGTCGTTGACGACCACGGACGCGCCCAGCCCCGCCAGTTCCAGCGCTTCGGCGCGTCCGAGGCCGCGGCCCGCGCCCGTGACGATCGCGGACATGCCGTCCAGGGGAAGTGACATCGGAATCTCTCCAGTCCTCTCAGGAGGGGCGGGCGGTGGTCAGAGCTCGACGCAGGTGCGCAGCGACTCGCCGGTCCGCATCTGGTCGAGTGCGTCGTTGATCCCGTCGAGCCGCACCCGGTGGGTGATCATCGATTCGAGGTCGATCCGCCCGGCCCGCCAGAGCGCGATGGCCCGTTCGTACGAGCGGAGCACATCGCCGCCCCCGTACATGGAGGGCAGGATCCGCTTCTCGTCGAAGAACAGCTCGAACATGTTGACCTGGAAGTTGTCGTCCATCGCGCCCGCGCCGACGATGCACAGGGTGCCGCCGCGCCGGGTGTGGTCGTACGCGGTGCGCGCGGTGGCCGATTTGCCGACGACCTCGAAGACGTAGTCGAAGCCCTCGCCCGCGGTGATCCGCTGCTTGGCGTCGGCGAACTCGTCGGGCGAGACCGCCTCGGTCGCGCCGAACCGCAGCGCCGCCTCGCGCCGGGAGGCGACCGGGTCCACGGCCACGATCTGGGCGGCGCCCTGCACCCTGGCACCCTGGATGGTGGAGATGCCGACGCCGCCGCAGCCGATCACGGCGACCGATGAACCGGCCTCCACCTGTGCGGTGTTGATGGCCGCGCCGAGTCCGGTGGTCACCCCGCAGCCGATCAGCGCGGCGATCTCGAACGGCACGTCGTCGGGGATCGGCACCGCGCAGCCCGCGCCGACGACGACCTCCTCGGTGAAGGTGCCGGTGCCCGCGAAGCCGAATACATCGCCGCCGGGGCGCTTGAAGTTGGGGGTGCCCGCGTTCATGAAACCGGCCAGGCAGAGCTGGGTCTGGCCGCGCTTGCAGGACGGACACGCCCCGCAGGCGGGCAGCCAGCAGACCAGTACCCGGTCCCCCGCGCTCAGCCCGGTGACGCCGTCGCCGACGTCCAGGACCTCGCCGGCGCCCTCGTGGCCCGGGATGAACGGGGCGGGCTGCGGCAGCACCCCGCTCATCGCGGAGACATCGGAGTGGCACAGTCCGGTGGCCCTGATGCGGAGCCTGACCTTGCCGGGGCCGAAGCCCACCGCCTCGACGTCGTCGAGGACTTCCAGTTTGTCCTGGCCTATCTCGTGCAGTACGGCTGCGCGCATGGTGCGGCTCCCCTCATGGGCCTGCGGAACGTGGGCTGCGGTCCTCTTGGAGTCGGTTCGGGTGCGGGTTCGGGTTCAGGAGTGCTCGACGAAGGTGTCGCCGAGGACCATGGCGTTGTCCCGCTCCACGGCTCTCACCTCGACCCGCACCTGGTCCTCGGCGGTCCACATCTCGATGCGGAGGGTCTCGCCGGGGAAGACGATCCCGGCGAACCGGGTGCGGTAGGAGCGGACACGGGTCACATCGCCGCCGAGGACCGTGTCGGTGACGGCCTTGAGCGTGATGCCGTAGGTGCACAGTCCGTGCAGGATCGGCCGGTCGAAGCCGGCGCGTGCGGCGAACTCCGGGTCGGCGTGCAGCGGGTTCCAGTCCCCGGAGAGGCGGTACAGCAGCGCCTGGTCCGGCCGGACCGGCCGCTCCACGACGTGGTTCGGGGCGATCACGGGATAGGCGGCCCGCCCGGACGGGCCGCGTTCACCGCCGAAGCCGCCCTCGCCCCGGACGTAGATCTGGGCGTCGTTGGTCCACAGCGGGCCCTCTTCGTCGGCGGCCTCGGTGCGCAGCACCAGCACGGCCGCCTTGCCCTTGTCGTACACCGCGGCGACCTTCGAGGTCTGTACGGCGCTGCCCCGCACCGGGATCGGCCGGTGCACCCGTACGCTCTGCCCGCCGTGCAGGACGGCGGCGAGGTCGATGTCGACGCCGGGCGAGGAGAGTCCGCCGACGACCCCCATGCCCGCGCCCGCCACGGTGGCGAAGGAGGGCAGCACATGGAGCCGGGACTCCAGTGTGTAGCGCAGCTCGTGGGGGTCGACGGCGGGGTCGGCACGGCCGGGGTCGGAGCCGGCGCCGATCCCGAGGTGGTAGAGCTGGACATCCTTGTGGTCCCAGCCGATCCGGGTGGAGCGGGGTTCGGCGGCGAGAGCCTTTTCGGCATCAATGGGCATGGGAGAGCTGCTCCTTGATGGTGGGAAGACCTCGGCGCGGCCGTCCGCACCGTCGGCCGCACCGAGGTCGCGCGGGACCGGCCGCGACGCCTGTTCTAGAACGCGTTCTAGCCGATGAACCCATGTATAACGCAGCGCCCAGCAGTTGTGAAGACTGCTGCTGACGTGGCGTCAGATTCCTCCGTGGGCCGGCATCCGGTCATGACATATGTCATGGCGAAGTCCGTACACAGACATCTGCCGGGGACCCCGGCGGCCTCCGTAGCGTCGTGTTCATGATGCAGACAACGGGGAGCGGAGCCGCGGTGGTCCTCACCGGGGCGGCCAAGACCTTCGGCCGGGCGGGGCACGGCGTACGGGCCGTGGACGGGATCGATCTGTCCATCGGCCGCGGCGAGACCGTCGCCCTGCTCGGCCGCAACGGGGCGGGCAAGTCCACCACCATCCGGCTTCTGCTCGGCCTCGACCAGCCGGACTCCGGCACGGTGCGGGTGCTGGGGCGGAGCGCCGAGCACGCGGTGCGGGACGGACTGGTCGGCGCCATGCTCCAGGACGGGCGGCCCATCCAGCGGGTCACCGTCCGCGAGCTGATCGCCTTCGTCGCCTCCACCTATCCGAAGCCGATGCCGGTGTCCGAGGCGCTCTCCCTGGCGGGCGTGACCGCGTACGCGAACCGGCGCATCGACAAGCTCTCCGGCGGCCAGACCCAGCGCGTCCGCTTCGCCGTCGCGCTGGCCGGCAATCCGGAGCTGATCGTCCTGGACGAGCCGACCGCCGCCCTGGACGTGGAGGCGCGCCGCACGTTCTGGGACTCGATGCGGGCCTATGCCCGGCGCGGCAACACCGTCCTGTTCTCCACCCACTATCTGGAGGAGGCCGACGAGAACGCCGACCGGATCGTCGTCATCGACCGGGGCCGGATCGTCGCGGACGGCACCGGCGACACGATCCGGGGCTCGGCCGGCAGCAGTCTCGTCTCCTTCGACCTGGCGGGCGGGCCGACCGGGGGCCTGGAGCTGCTGCCCGGTGTGGTCGCCGTCGAGGTGTCCGGGGACCGGGCGCTGCTGCACACCGACGACTCGGACGCCACCGTCAGGGAGCTGGCCCGCCTCGACGCGATCCGGAACCTCCAGGTCTCCCGGGCCACGCTGGAGGACGCGTTCCTCTCCCTCACGTCACCGGCCGCCGCTCCGCCCGTAACCGATTCCGAGAGGGAGATCGTCTGATGTTCCGCTACATCGTGCTCGAAATCCGCCGGACCCTGCGCGACGGCTTCTTCCTGATCTTCGGGACCGGGATGCCGGTGATGATGTACCTGCTCTTCACCAACATCGGCGGCGGCAACGACGTCGACGGCTGGAAGACCGCCTCGATGGTCGGCATGGCCGCGTACGGGGCGCTGGGCTCCGCCATGTCGATCGGTACGGGGGTCGCCTCCGACAAGACCCTCGGTTGGCTGGAGCAGTTGCGGGTCACCCCGCTCGCCCCCTCGCAGGCGGTCGTGGGCCGCGCGATCAGCGGTTCGGTGACGGTCCTGCCGACGATCCTGACGGTGCTGCTGGCCGGCGGGCTGTTCAACGGGGTGCGGCTGGATGCCTGGCAGTGGATCGCGCTGGCGCTGCTGCTGTGGATCGGCGCGCTGCCGTTCACCCTGCTCGGCCTCGGCAACGGCTACCGGCTCACCCCGCAGGGCACCGGGGTGGTCAACGTGGCCTGTCTGATGGGCTTCGCGATCGTCGGCGGGCTGTGGTTCCCGCTGGAGCTGCTGCCCGAGTGGCTGCGCTCCATCGGCAGGTTCACCCCGGCCAACCGCTTCGCCGACCTGGGCTGGGCAACCACCGAGGGACACGCGCCCGGCACCGGCACGATCGCGGTGCTCTGCGGGTGGCTCCTGCTGTTCGGTACGTACGCCGTGATCTCGTACCGTCGGTCCGCGAGAACCGTGTGACAGGAGTGGACATGCCCAGGAACCGAACGGGTACGCGTGCGGACGGGCGGCCGGGCCCGTGGAGGCGCCGGCGCAGGGGGGGCGAGGAGCGGCGCCCCGGCCCGCCGGGACCGTACACCCTGCTGCCCTGGCTGCTGATGGGCATGGGCTCCTTCTCCAATCTCTTCCAGGGCGAGGCACCCAATCCCTGGCTCGGCGGTCTCGGGCTGTTCACCTTCAACTCCCTCTACATCTCCGTGGTGTTCCGCGGCTTCGTCAAGGAGAAGCGCGAGAGCCCGGTGTCGTACTGGCTGCTCGCCGCGATGGCCGCCGTCACGCTCGTGCTCGCGATCGGCTACGGCGGGAGCTGGCTGCTGTTCTTCCCGCTGCTCTCGCTGGCCTGCGGCACCATCCTGCGCAACCGGCAGCTGGCGGTCGGCGTGCTCTCGCTCGCCGCGGTCGCCACCTCGGTGGCGGTGTGGCGCGGCAACGGCAGCTCGGACCCGTGGACGATCGGTTACGGCACCTTCATCTCGGGTGCGGTGACCGCCGCGATCCTCACCCTCGCGGAGACCGTGATGGAACTGCGCACCACCCGGCAGGAACTGGCCCGCACCGCCGTCGAGAAGGAGCGGCTGCGCTTCTCCCGCGATCTGCACGATCTGCTGGGCCACACGCTCTCCGTGATCGTGGTCAAGTCGGAGGCCGCGCGCCGGCTCGCACCGCGCGACATGGACGCGGCGCTCACCCAGGTCGCCGACATCGAGTCCGTCGGCCGTCAGGCCCTCACCGAGATCCGGGAGGCCGTCACCGGCTACCGGGAGGGAAGCCTGGCCACCGAGCTCGACCGAGCCCGGTCCGCGCTGACCGCCGCCGGGATCGAGCCGGTGCTCCGCCGCTCCGGACCACCGCTCGCCCCGCAGACGGAGGCACTGCTGGGCTGGGTGGTGCGGGAGGCCGTCACCAACGTCGTACGCCACTCCGCCGCGACGACCTGCTCGTTCGTGCTCGAAGGCACCGCCGAACGGGTCCGGCTCACGGTCACCGACGACGGCCGGACCCCGGCCGCGCCGCCCTCCCCGGGCATCGGGGGCACCGGCCTGAAGGGCCTCACCGAACGACTCGCCGCGGCCGGCGGCTCGCTGGAAACAAGCCGGGGCCCCGAGGCCGGTTTCGTGGTCACGGCGGAACTCCCGGCGGACGTGCCCGGGGAACCGGACGGTGACACGGGTGGGGCCCCGCTCTCCGTCCCGTGCCGGTGACCGATGCCGAGGCCCGGACGGTCGACCTGGAACTGGCCCCCACACGGTCGTCGATCGCCAGGGAATGCCGGCAGCGGCCGTAGCGACGCTCCAGGGCACACCGCACCCTAGTCTGTTCTCCGTGAACGAGATGCCGCAGGATCATCGTCCGACCAAGTCCGTACGGGTCCTGCTCGCCGAGGACCAGGGCATGATGCGCGGTGCGCTGGCCCTGCTGCTCGGTCTCGAGCCGGACATCGAGGTCGTGGCGCAGGTGGCCGCCGGGGACGAGATCGTGGACGCCGCGCTGGCGTCCCGCCCCGATGTGGCGCTCCTGGACATCGAACTCCCGGGCCGCAGCGGGCTGGACGCCGCCGCCGATCTGCGCGAGGAGGTGCCGGACTGCCGGGTGCTGATCCTCACCACGTTCGGCCGCCCCGGCTATCTGCGCCGGGCGATGGAGGCCGGGGCGGCGGGGTTCCTGGTCAAGGACGGTCCCGTCGAGGAGCTCGCCACCGCGATCCGCCGGGTGCTCGGGGGCGAGACGGTGATCGACCCGGCGTTGGCCGCCGCCGCGCTCAGCGCCGGGCCGAGCCCGCTGACCGCGCGGGAACGGGACGCGCTGAACGCCTCGGTGGACGGGGCGACGGTCGCCGACATCGCGGCGAAGCTGCATCTGTCCGAGTCGACGGTGCGGAACTATCTGTCGTCGGCCATCGGCAAGACGGGCACCCGCAACCGGATGGAAGCGGTCCGGGCGGCGCGGCAACAGGGGTGGCTGTAAGGCCCGTCCGACGGACCGGGCGCGGACGGGCCCCGCGTCTCAGCGCCGGTCCGACCGGTGGCGGGGCAGCCAGAGCGCCATCAGCAGCAGTCCGCCCAGCAGTACCGTGCCGGCCGTCCGGAAGGCGAGTGCGAAGCCGGCCGTGAGCTCCTCCGGTCCGGTGCCGCCCGCGGTGCGGGCCGCCGCGACGGTGGAGAGCACGGCGAGACCGAGCGCACCGCCCATCGTGCGGGAGGTGTTGACGAGGCCGGAGACCAGACCGGATTCGCCGGGGGCCGCGCCGCTGATGGCCAGCGAGGCGAGCGGAGTGGCCGCCAGGCCCGTACCGGCCATCATCAGGACGCCGGGCAGGCAGACCGAGGTGAGGTACGAACCGTCGGGTCCCATCGTGGACTGCCAGCCGAAGCCCGCGGCGGCGATGGCCGTACCGATGAGCGCCAGGTTCTTCGCGCCGGTCACGGCCATCGCCCGGGGCGCGCACTTCGAGCCGAGGACGACGGCCAACGACGTGGGCATCAGGGCGAGTCCGGCCTCCAGCGGGGTGTAACCCAGCACGGCCTGGGCGTACACGGTCATGAAGTACCACATCGAGAACGTCGCCGAGCCGATCACGAGCATCGCCGCGTTGGCCGACGTCACCGCCCGTGTCCCGAGCACCCGGAGCGGCATCAGCGGCTCCGCCGTCCGGGCCTCCACCGCCACGAAGACGCCCAGCAGGGCCACCCCGCCGAGCAGCGGCGCCAGGGTCGCCGTCGCGGTCCACCCCGACTCCTCGGTCTGCACGATGCCGTACGCGACACAGGCGAGGCCCACCGTGACGAGTACCGCGCCCAGCAGGTCGATCCGCCGCCGGTCACCGGCCCGGCCCTCCGCGAGCCGGACGGCGGCGCCGGCCAGGACGAGGACCCCGACCGGCACATTGATCAGCAGCACCCAGCGCCAGGAGAACAGATCGGTGAGCACCCCGCCGATCAGCCCGCCGGCCGCGCCGCCGCCCGCGCCGACGGCCATCCAGGTGCCTATCGCCTTCGTCCTGTCCGGGCCCTCGGGGACGGCGGTGGTGAGCAGGGTCAGGGTGGCGGGGGCGAGCACGGCGGCGCCGAGCCCCTGCGCGGCGCGGGCGGCGAGCAGGTGCCAGCCGTCCTGGGCGAGCCCACCGGCCAGGGAGGCGGCGGTGAACAGGCCGAGGCCTATGAGGAACATCCGCTTGCGGCCGTAGATGTCCGCCGCGCGCCCGCCGAGGAGCATGAATCCGGCGAACGCGATCGAGTAGGCGTTGAGCACCCACTGGAGTCCGGCGGAGCTCATCCGGAGGTCGGAACGCATGGACGGCAGGGCGACGTTGACGACGGACACGTCGAGCACGACGAGGAACTGACCGACGCAGGCGGCGAGCACCGCCGCCCAGGTGTGGGTACTGGTCCGCTCTCGCGGCGGCACGGGCGTCCTGACGTCAACCATGCCCGTCATGCTCGCACCCGTGCTTCGCCCCGCACATCGGAATTCGGGTCTACCGCCGCAGCAGCGTCACCACCGCCGCTCCGCCGAGCCCGATGTTGTGGGCCAGGCCGACCCGGGCGTCCTTCACCTGCCGGTTCCCCGCCTCGCCCCGGAGCTGCCAGGTCAGTTCGGCGGCCTGGGCGATTCCGGTGGCGCCGAGCGGGTGCCCCTTGGAGATCAGCCCGCCGGACGGGTTGACCACCCAGCGGCCGCCGTACGTGGTGGCGCCGGACTCGACGAGCTTTCCGGACTCGCCCTCGCCGCACAGCCCGAGCGCCTCGTAGGTGAGGAGCTCGTTGATGGAGAAGCAGTCGTGCAGTTCGATGACGTCCAGGTCGGCGGCCGAGAGCCCCGACGCCTCGTAGACCTGCCGGGCGGCGGCCCGCGACATCGGCAGCCCCACCGCGTCGATGCAGGTCCCCGAGGCGAAGGACTCGCCGGTGTCGGTGGTCATGGCCTGGGCGACGATCTCCACCGCCCGGTCGCCCAGACCGTGGCTCTCGACGAAGCGTTCCGACACGACGACGGCGGCGGCCGCGCCGTCGGAGGTGGGTGAGCACTGGAGCTTGGTCAGCGGGCTGTGGATGGTCTTCGCGGCGAGGATCTCCTCGACCGTGTACGGGTCCTGGAACTGGGCGTACGGATTGTTCACCGAGTGCCGGTGGTTCTTGGCGCCGACGGCGGCGAGCTGTGCCTCGGTCGTCCCGTACCGCGCCATGTGCTCGCGGGCCGCGTTGCCGAATATCTGGGCGGTGGGCGGGCTCATCTCGAAGCCGTGGGCGGCGGCCATGACTCCGTAGTGCCGGGCCACGGGAGATGTCCTGAAGTCGGCGGCACCGCCGTCCGCGCCACCGCCGCCGAGTGCGCCGCGCGTCATCTTCTCGAAGCCGAGCGCGAGGACGCAGTCGCTGCCGCCGCCCTCGACGAACTGCCGGGCCATCATCAGGGCGGTGGAGCCGGTGGCGCAGTTGTTGTTGACGTTGTAGACGGGGACCCCGGTCAGGCCGAGGCCGTACACGGCGCGCTGACCGGCGGTGGAGGCCTGGAAGCAGTAGCCGACGACGGCCTGCTGGATCTGCTCGTACGCGAGGGAGGCATCGGCGAGCGCCGCCGACCCGGCCTCCTTCGCCATGTCCCAGTACTGCCAGTCGCGCGTCTCGGGCTTCTCGAACTTCGTCATTCCGACACCGACGACGTACGCCTTCATGAGCTTCATGGGCTTCGCGTGCTTCTCGGGCTTCATGGCAAGTCCCTTCAATCGCGCGGGAGGCCGAGGATGCGCTCGGCGACGACATTGAGCTGAACCTGGGTGGTGCCGCCCGCGATGGTCAGGCAGCGGGACATCAGGAAGCCGTGCAGGACCCGCTCCCCCGGCCCCTCGCCTGCCGCGCCCGCCGGGCCGAGGAGTTCGAGGGCGAGTTCGGCGACCTTCTGCTGGTGGGTGGTCTGGACGAGCTTGCGGACGGAGGCTCCCGCGCCGGGTTCGAGCCCGGAGACCTGTCGCATCGTGGTCCGCAGTCCTATGCAGCCGAGCGCGTGGGCCTCGGCGGCGAGTGCTCCGATGCGGGCCCGGCAGGCGCCGTCGAGTTCGCCGGAGCGGGCGATCAGTGCCTCCAGGCCGGTGTCGAAGGTCATCTGGTCGGCCATGTGGACGCGTTCGTTGCCCAGGGTGTTGCGGGCGACCCGCCAGCCGCCGTCGGGCTCGCCCACGACGGCGTCGGCGGGCAGCAGGACGTCGTCGAAGTACACCTCGTTGAAGAGGGAGTCGCCGGTGATCTCCTTCAGCGGCCGGATGTCGATGCCCGGGGTGTTCTTCATGTCGACGAGGAAGTAGCCGATCCCCTGGTGCTTGGGGGCGTCCGGGTCGGTCCGGGCGAGCAGGATCCCGTGGTCGGCCCATTGGGCGGCGCTCGTCCACACCTTCTGTCCGTTGATCCGCCAGCCCTCCTCGGTCCGCTCCGCCCTCGTGCGGAGCGAGGCGAGGTCGGATCCCGCGCCGGGCTCCGAGAACAGCTGGCACCACAGGAGTTCGCCGCGCAGGGTGGGCAGCAGATAGCGGTCCTGCTGCTCGGCCGTCCCATGGGCGATGAGCGAGGGCACCACCCAGGTGGCGATCCCTAGGTCGCTCAGCCTCACCCCTTGTTCCGCCAACTCCCGTTGTATGGCCAGTTGTTGGACGGGGCCGGCGTCCAGGCCGTAGGGGGCGGGGAGGTGCGGGGCGGCGTAGCCGGTCGGGGCGAGGGCGCGGCGGGCGGCCTTCGGGTCGAGGCCGCGGGCGGCGGCGACGGACTCGCGCGCGGCGGCCCGGTGGGCGGCGGCCCCGGCGGGGAGTTCGAGGGCGAGTTCGCGGCGCGCCCCGCCCTCGGCCAGCCGGACGGCCCGCAGCCGGTGGGTGTCGCCGGTCCCCAGCAACTGCCGTGCCACCAGGGCCCGGCGCAGATACAGATGGGCGTCGTGCTCCCAGGTGAAGCCGATGCCGCCGAGGATCTGGACGCAGTCCTTGGCGCAGCCGTACGCGGCGTCCATCGCGTCCGACGCCGCGAGGGCGGCGACCATGGACCGTACGTCCGGGTCCGCCTCCTCGTCGGCGGCGCGGGCCGCGTCCCACACCAGCGCACGGGCCCGCTCGACCCGTACGAGCATGTCGGCGCAGAGGTGCTTGACGCCCTGGAACTGCCCGATGGGGCGGCCGAACTGCTCGCGGACCTTGGCGTGTTCGGCCGCGGTGTGCAGCGCCCTGGCCGCGGTTCCGCAGGCTTCCGCGGCGAGGAGCACGGCGGCGAGGTCGCGGACGCGCGTGGTGTCGGTCCGCACGAGGCGGGCGGCGGGTACGAGCACCCCCTCGGCGTGGATCGCGGCGGTGGTCCGGGTCGGGTCGGCACCCCGGTGCGGGCGGGCGGTCAGCCCTTCGGTGGCGGAGTCGACGGCGAACCAGAGGGTGCCGGTGGCCGATTCGGCGGGGAGGAGGAGCAGGTCGGCATCGGCGCCGGAGAGGACGGGCGGTGCCGTGCCGTCGAGCAGATGGCCGTCCCCGTGTTCGACGGCGGTGAGGGTGCCGGGGCCGAGGGCGACGGCGCCGATGCGCGCACCGTCCGCGAGCCCGCGCACCAGGTCGTGCGGCCCTGCCTCGCGCAGTACGGCGGAGGCGAGGGAGCTCGACAGGTACGGGCCGGGGAGCGCGGCCCGGCCCGCTTCTTCGAGGACCACGGCCAGGTCGAGGAGCCGGCCGCCCCCACCCCCGTATGCCTCGGGCAGATGGATGGAGAGCAGGCCCTGTTCCGCGAGCCCGTCCCAGTACCCGGGGCGCACGCCGGGGGCATCCGGGGCATCCGCGTCGAGCAGTTTGCGGATCTCCTGCGGTGGGACGGAGCGCGCCAGCCAGCCTCGCACGGCCTGCGCCAACTCCCGGTGTTCTTCGGTGATTCCGATGCCCATGCGGATCCTCGCCGGTCGCAGCCACTGGAACGGCGCAAGGGTAGAACACGTTCCATTCTGACGGAAGGTCAGATGACGGCCGGATCTTCGCGCACCTCGAACCGAGTGCGCCTGGTGAAGACTGCCGGCCGGACTCGACAGGCCGTAGCCGCGCCCTCGCGGGGCGGCTGCGGGCCGGCTTCGGTTCTACGGGCGGGCGTTCAGGGTCAGGGCGAGCAGGTCGGGTCGGGTCGGGTCGAGTCACATGAGCTTCCGGCGGCCGGTCTCCCTTCTGAGACCGCCCACATTGATCGGCTGGAGGATGACGGTGATCGCGCCGACCGAGAAGTGCTGCACCGGAGCGCCGGTGTTTCGCCCGTGGAAACTGTGCGGCAGCGCCTGCCCGTTGGTCGGGTCCGTGCCCGCCGTATACATGTCGACGATGCCCTCGTGCCCCTGGCGGGCCTTTGCGTCGGTGCCGTCCGCGGCCTGCTCCACGGTGATGCGGTCATCGCCGTCCACGGCGACCACGGCCGCCACGTGGTAGGGCCACCCGCTGGTGTTGGCGGGCAGCTCGTAATCCTCGTCCCACGCGGTCTCCACGATGGCGAACGCCTGGCCGGGGGCCGGCCGCTCCTCGCCGTTCGCGTGCGGGCCGCCGGGCCTGGCATGCGCGTAGGCCAGGGCGCCCTCCGCGTTCTCCCTTTCGCCCAAGCCGAACTGGCGGCCGCCCAAGGCGAATTCGCTGGCGTCCTGCCCCAGGGCAAGCCGCTGCTGGTGCATGATCTCCTCGGCGGTGTGGGCACAGTCCGCGAGGAAGGTCGTCGACGGCTCGTACTCCGCGTACGTGCGACCCCCGATGTCCCCGCTCTGCCCGGTCGGCGTGCAGTACCTGGGCGCTGGGGCGTTCTCCGCAACCCAGATGACGGTGGTGTCCGCCCCGGGAGTGACGGTCATGAGATAGAGGCCGTTCTCCGAGACCCGTGCGGACCCCAACTCCACGGTGTTGACCTGGGAGAAGCGCTGGAGGACCGTCGCGTCGGTGCCGCGCGCCGTGCCCCGGGCCATGGCGTCTGCTTTCCGCTGTACGGGGGCACCTTGGGGGCCCTGGTCGCTCTGCTCGGGCGTCCGCCTCATCACCCGGACCGCATTGGCCTCGGCCTCGCGCTCGAAGCGGTCGCCGGGGTCGGAGACGCTCAGTCCCGACCCGTTGTCCGTACCGGCCACCGGCCCCCGGCGCTGCTGGATGACGTGCGTCAGCTCATGGGCGAGGGTGTGCTTGTCGCCGCCGCCGTCGCCGATGACGACATGGCTGCCGGAGGTGTACGCACGGGCACCCACCTCGGCAGCGGAGTCGCGGGCCGCGGAGTCGGTGTGCAGGCGGACGTCGGAGAAGTCGGCTCCGAGGCGGGATTCCATTTCCTGGCGCAGCGGTCCGTCCAGCGGCTTGCCCGGCGCGCGCAGCACGTCGTGCACGGCGGAGCGCTGCACCGGCTCCGCCGTGGGCTGTTGGTGGCCGCAGCCCGCGCCGTGCTGGTGCCGGTCCCGCTGGAGCATACGGACGACGGCCTCGTTGCCGATGGTGCGCTGCAGTTCGAGAAGCTCATCGGGCACCCGACTGCTCGGGGCCTCCCCCGGCCGCGCGGCCGCGCTCTTGGCGGGGAGCTGCGGCTGCTTTTCGTTCTTTTTCGGCTCTTGCGCGTGCATGGACTTCCGCTCGTAGGGCTGGCAGTTTCGCTGTGCTCTCCCTGCCTACCTGGTGCAGTGGTCGCGGGTAAGGGATGTACGGGCACGATGCGGTAGCCCGTATGGGCAGCGCGTCCGCCTGGCGGGTATCGGCGGGGGCTGCCCGGGGCGTGGGTACGACCAGCGCGCTCCGGGCCCGCTTCAGCCGGCGTGCCCGCATGCCTCGTCGAGGTACCCGCACGTCATCAAGACCGGCACCAACTCCTACCGGCTGGAAGCCACCCGCGCCAACGCCGAGCAGCAAGCTGTTGCCGGCTGCCCCCGCCAGCCTGTGCGAGCTCGCCCTCCACGCCCTCGACCGAATCGTCGCCGAGCCGTCCGTGCTCGTTGAACTCTGGGGTGGAGCCGACGAGGACGGCCCTTGGCGAGCGCCCTTCTCCCAGTTGCGGAACGCTCTCCTGCCACAGGCTCCGGGAGAACAGCTCAACCTGGTCCGACGCGCCCCGCCCGAGGCCTGTTCCGCACCTCCTCAACTCCCAACAGACCGCCGATTGCGCAACGTTCGATCGGACAGGGCACGAGTGCGCCGTCGTGCGCCGTCGTGCCCCGTTCGTTCCTCGTTCACCGGAATACCTTGGGCGCAGAGAAGGTTTCAGCCTGCACACACTTGGCGGTCGGCGCTGCCCGCCCGCACCGCCCGCATGCCTCTTTCCCAGACCCTCATCACGCCGCCCGGAGGCCGCACGCATGCCACAGACGACGAACGAACAGCACGCCGGGGAACTCCCCGATCCGAGGCCGCGCAAGGCGGGCGGCGGGGTCGTCCCCGTGCTCGCCTTCGCGGGTATCACCGTCGCGGTGATGCAGACCCTGCTCGTCCCCGTCATCAAGGACCTGCCCGCCCTTCTGCACACCGACCCGTCGAACGCCACCTGGGTGATGACCGCGACGCTGCTCGCGGGGGCCGTCGCCACCCCGATCATGGGGCGGCTCGGTGACCTCTACGGCAAGCGGAAGATGCTGCTCGCCAGTCTCGCCGTGATGGTGATCGGCTCCCTGATATGCGCCTTCACCGAAGATCTCGTGGTCATGATCGTGGGACGCGCCCTCCAGGGCTTCGCCATGGGCGCCATCCCGCTGGGCATCGGCATCATGCGCGACGAACTGCCGCGCGAACGGCTCGGCTCGGCGATGGCGCTGATGAGCTCCTCGATCGGGGTCGGCGGCGGCCTGGCGCTGCCCGCCGCCGCACTGGTCGCCCAGCACTCCGACTGGCACACCCTGTTCTTCGGCGCGGCCGGTCTCGGTGTGCTGTCGATGGCGCTCACCGTCCTGGCCGTACCGGAGACCACACTGCGCGCCCCCGGCCGGTTCGACCTCGTCGGCGCGCTGGGGCTCTCGCTCGGACTGGTCTGCCTGCTGCTGCCCATCACCAAGGGCAGCGACTGGGGCTGGACCTCGGGCAGCACGCTCGGGCTGATCGCCGCCGCACTGGTGATCCTCGTCCTGTGGGGCCTGTTCGAGCTGCGCAGCCCGGCCCCGCTGGTCGATCTGCGGACCACGGCCCGACGCGAGGTGCTGCTCACCAACCTCGCCTCGATCATGGTCGGGGTCGCCTTCTACGCCGTCTCGCTGGTCCTGCCGCAGCTGCTCCAGCTGCCGACGTCGACGGGGTACGGCCTCGGGCAGTCGATGGTGGTCGCGGGGCTGTGCGTGGCGCCGCTCGGCCTGACGATGATGTTCGTCGCCCCGCTGTACGCCCGGCTCTCCGCCCGCCGGGGCCCCAAGGTCTCCCTGATGCTCGGCATGCTGATCATCGCGATCGGTTACGGGGCGGGGCTGGGGCTGATGAGCGCCGCCTGGCAGACCGTGGTGATCGCGGTGATGCTCGGGGCCGGCATCGGGCTCGCGTACTCCTCGCTGCCCGCGCTGATCATCGGGGCCGTCGATCCGTCCGAGACCGGTGCGGCCAACGGCCTGAACACCCTGATGAGGTCGATCGGCACGTCGGTGTCGAGCGCCGTGATCGGCATGGTGCTGGCGAACACCTCGGTGCACGCGGGCGGGGTGCCGCTGCCCTCGATGGAGGGGTTCCGCATCTCGTTCCTGATCGCGACGGGCGCGGTGGTGATCGGGCTGGTGCTGGCCTCGTTCCTGCCGTCGCAGCGCGACGCGATGCGCCCGGCGCTGCTGGCGAGCAGTGACGAGGACGCCCTGGCCCCGGTGCCGGGCGCCTCCCGCCCGGTCGCCGGTTCGGGCGGCTTCCGCGGCCGGGTGCTGGACGCGGACGGCGCCCCGGTGGCCCGCGCCAATGTCACGCTGATCGACCACCGGGGCCGGCAGGCCGGTCTCACCGTGGCGGACGAGGAAGGCCACTACACGTTGGCCGCCCCGCACGGCGGCAACTTCGTGCTGGCCGGTTCGGCCACCGGGCACGCGCCGAACGCCCGCCCGGCCGCCTACCCGGGCGACGGTCTGCCGGTCGACGCCGATCTGGTGCTGGGCGTCAGCGCACCGGAGCGTCGAACCGCGGTGTCGTCATGAGCAGATGAGAGACGTCCGACCCCACCGCGAGCTCCTGCGGCTGCGCGCCGCGGGTGAACAGCCGGGCGGGTCGGGCGCCCTGCACCCGGGCCTGGCGTCCGTCGACCCGCAGCCATGACCCTTCGCGCAGGCCGAGCACCGGCACGTCGTTCTCCTCCAGGAATTCGGTGAGCCGCTCCTCGCGGGTCTCGCCCTTGTGGGTGCTGGCCGGGTCCGGGTCCAGATAGTGCGGGTTGATCTGGAACGGGACGAGGCCGAGCGTCTCGAAGGACGGCGGCTGCACGATGGGCATGTCGTTGGTGGTACGCAGGGTGGGCGCCGCCATGTTCGTCCCCGCGCTGGCCCCCATGTACGGCAGCCCGTCCCGCACCGCCTCGGTCACGGCGTCCCGCAGCCCGGTCCGGTACAGCGCGCTCAGCAGCCGGAAGGAGTTGCCGCCGCCGATGAACACGGCGTCGGACGCGGCGAGTTCGGCGACCGGGTCGGCGTTCTCATGGACCCCGCGGACACTGATGCCGGACGGTGCGAGGGCCTCGCGGACGCGCGCGGTGTAAGCGGTGTAGTCGGCGAGCGCGTAGGGGACAAAGGCCAGCCGGGCGTCGGAGGGCAGGAACGCGGTGACGGTGTCGAGTGCGTGCTCCAGATAACCGCGGCCGTGCTGGGTGGAGTTGGAGAGCAGCAGCAGATTCATGGGGTTCCTCTTGGTTCTCTTCCGGTTCATCGGTCGGTACGGGGGCGACGGGTGCGGGACTTCGGGCGCTGCGGGGGGTGGGTGAGCCGCCGCTCCAGCAACTGGGCCGCGTGGCGCAGCGCGTCGAGCCGGTCCTGCGGCGCGCCCTCGAAGAGTTCCTCGGCGCCGCCGAGGCTGAGGCTGCCGTACGGTTCGCGCCCGAGGAAGACCGGTACGGCGACGGTCGCGATGCCGGTGTCGTACTCGCCGACCGTAAAGGCGTACCCCTGGGCGCGGACCTTGAGGAACTCCTCCTCCAGCCGGTCCGGGTCGGTGACCGTCCGGTCGGTGAAGCGGGCCATCGGGCGGCCCCGGAAGAGCCGGTGGCGCTGCTCGTCGGGCAGGTACGCGTAGTACGACTTGCTGGTCGCTCCGGCGTGCGCCGGGTAGAGCTCGCCGACCAGCGGGTAGTAGCGCAGCGGCCCGGCCTCCCCTTCCTCCGCGGCGACGCACCGCATGTGGAAGCTGTCCGGCAGGCAGAACAGGACCGTGTCGCCGGTGACCCTGCGCAGCTCCTCCAGGACCGGCCCGGCCAGCAGCTCCAGCGATCCGGAGCGCTCCCAGAGCCTGCCCAGGCGCAGCACGGCGGGGCCGATGCGGTAGCGGCGGGTGACCGGGTCGGAGACCAGGAAGCCGCGCCCGGCGAGGGTGGCGAGCAGCCGCTGGGCCACCGAGGTGTCCCAGCCGAACTCCTCGGCGACCTCGGTGACGCCCCAGTCGGGTCTGGTCCGCTCGAAGGCGAGCAGCACGAGGAGCGCCCGGTCGACGGTTTGCAGGGCTCCGGCGGGGGTGCGCCGGTCCAGATCGAAGTCCGCCATCGTCATCTCACCATTCAGACCTGAATTGCAAATAACGGGAAACAGTTGCGTTCAACGCTATCCGATCCCGAATGTGGCCTCAGCACCCCGCCCCGCGCTTCCCAGTCGAGGGCCTGTCCGACCCTGATCTGCCGGACAGGCCCTAGCGCCGGCCCGGGTGCCCGGATGAGCGAGAAAGGCCCCCCATGTTGAAGTACGTGCTGGACATCGTCGATCTGCTGGACGATCCCCAGGTCAATGGCAAGACGGTCGTCGAGTACCTCGACTCCGTGAGCGGGACCGAGGGCTCGTCCGCGAAGGTCACCACGGTCGTCGGCGAGCAGGGCTCGACTGACTTCGTGATGGTCCGTATCCCCGGCTCCCGAGGGCGTACGTCCGGGGGCAGTGCCCGCACGCTGGGCGTGGTGGGCCGGCTCGGCGGCATCGGCGCCCGGCCCGAGGTGACCGGCCTGGTCTCCGACGCCGACGGCGCGGTCTCGGCCATCGCCACCGCCGCCAAGCTGCTCGACATGCGCCGCCGCGGCGACGTACTGCCCGGCGACGTGATCGTCGCCACCCACATCTGCCCGAACGCGCCGACCGAGCCGCACGACCCGGTGCCGTTCATGGGCTCGCCCGTGGACATCGCCACCATGAACCGCCACGAGGTGACCGGCGAGATGGAGGCCGTGCTCTCCATCGACACCACCAAGGGCAACCGGATCATCAACCACAAGGGCCTCGCCCTGTCGCCCACCGTCAAGGAGGGCTGGGTGCTCCGGGTCAGCGAGCAGCTCGGCGAGCTGCTGGCCGTGGTGACCGGTGAGCCGTTGGTCACGTACCCCGTGACCACGCAGGACATCACCCCGTACGGTAACGGGGCACACCACATCAATTCGATCCTTCAGCCCTCCACCTCGACGGCCGCCCCGGTCGTCGGTCTGGCCATCACCTCGGCCGCCGCGGTGCCGGGCTGCGGTACGGGCGCGAGCCACGAGGCGGACATCGCGTCCGCCGCCCGCTACGCCGTGGAGGTCGCCAAGGCCTACGGCAGCGGCCAACTGGACTTCCACGACGCGGTGGAGTTCGACAACCTCGTCAACCGCTACGGGTCGCTGGCACACCTGCAGACCTTCGGCCGTACATCCCAGGAGTCCTGATGGCAGCCACCCCGCAGGCCGAGGCCGTGGCCCCCGAGGCCAAGGCCATCGGCAGCGACGACTACTCGCTGTCCCGCGTCCCGCGCGACAAGCGCTTCGGCTTCTGGTCGATGCTGCTCCAGTGGCTGGCCCAGTCCGGCTCGATCTCGCAGTTCACCCTCGGCGCCACCATCGGCGTCGGCATGACCTTCGGGGACGCCTTCCTCGCCTTCACGCTCGGCGCGGTGATCCTGGAGGTCGTGATCTTCGCGATCGGCCTGGCCGGTATGCGCGAGGGCCTGGCGACGCCGATGCTGACCCGCTGGGTCGGCTTCGGCCGCAACGGCTCGGCACTGGTCAGCTTCGTCATCGCGGTCAGCCTGGTCGGCTGGTTCGGCGTCCAGAACACGATCTTCGGCAACAGCGTCTCGGCGCTGGTCGGCGGCCCGTCCTGGATGTGGTGCGTGCTGGCGGGCATCGCCATCACCGCGCTGGTGATCTTCGGCTTCAAGTACATGGCCGTCTTCGCCAAGATCGTGACGCCGCTGTTCTTCGCGATGGTCGCCTGGTCGATCGTCTCGACACTGAAGGACCACTCGTTCAGCGAACTGATCCACTCGCCGCCGCCCGGCCAGACGATCCCGCTCGCCGTCGCCGCCACCGCCATCGCGGGCGGCTACATGACCGGCGCGATCGTGTCCCCGGAGATGACCCGGTACAACCGGAAGGGCTCGCACGTCTTCCTGCAGAGCGCCTCGTCGATGATCCTCTCCGAGTACATCGTCGGCCTGACCGGTGTGCTCCTGGGCCACCTGGTCAAGAGCAACGAGGTCTCGCACATCGTGCTCTCCACCTCCGGCGCCTTCGGCGTGATCGTGGTCCTGATGTCCACCGCCAAGATCAACGACTGGAACCTGTACGGCTCCTCGCTCGGCGTCGTCAACTTCTTCCAGGTCGTCTTCGGCAAGCGGGTCCACCGCGGCGCGGTCACGATCGTCCTCGGCGTCGCGGGCACGGCCCTGTCGGCGGTCGGGATCATGACCCACTTCACCGAGTTCCTCTCGATCCTCGGCGTCGCCATCCCGCCGATCGGCGGCATCATCGTGGCCGAGTACTGGGTCGTCAAGCGGATGCGCAAGCCGCTGGACGAGACCCGGGAGTCGGAGACCCTGCCGAAGTCCTCGCCGACCTGGGTGCCGATGTCCATCGCCATCTGGATCGCGGCGTTCTGCGTCGGCAAGTTCTACGACGGCGGCATCCCGGCCCTGAACTCGCTGGCCACCGCCTTCATCCTGTACAGCGTCCTCGGCCTGCTGGGCTGGGTGAAGCCGTACGGCACCTCCACCCTGGACGACGAGGACGACACCGCCGCCCCCGCCGCCCCCGCGACAACCCCTGTGGGAGCAGCATGACCCCCCTCGACCCCACCGCCCCCTCCTTCGTCCCGGCGTCCGACGAGGCCCAGGACGAGGTCATCGAACTCTGCGCCGAACTGATCAGGTTCGACACCTCCAACCCCACCAGCAACGAGCGCGCGAGCGCCGACTGGGTGGTGGGCCGGCTCGCCGAGGTGGGCATCGACTCCGAGCTGGTCGAGTCCGCCCCGGGTCGCGCCAGCGTCATCGCCCGGATCGCGGGCGCCGACCCGGAGCGCGGCGCCCTCCTGGTCCACGGCCACCTGGACGTCGTCCCCGCCGACGCCTCCGAGTGGCAGGTCCCGCCCTTCTCCGGCGAGATCCGCGACGGCTACCTCTGGGGCCGGGGCGCGATCGACATGAAGGACACGGTGGCCGTCATGCTGGCGACCGCCCGCCACTTCGCCCGCACCGGCACCAGGCCCTCGCGCGACCTGGTCCTCGCCTTCCTCGCCGACGAGGAGGCGGGCGGGAAGTTCGGCGCCCACTGGCTGGTCGAGCACCGCCCGGAGCTCTTCGCCGGGGTCACCGAGGCGATCGGCGAGGGCGGCGGCTTCTCCTTCGCCATCGACGACACCCGTCGCCTCTACCCGATCGAGAACGCCCAGCGCGGCATGGCCTGGATGGAGCTCACCGCCACCGGCCGGGCCGGCCACGGCTCGTCCCCCAACGACGAGAACGCGGTCACCGACCTCGCCGAGTCCCTCACCCGGATCGGCCGCGAGACCTTCCCCATCCGGCTGATCGAACCGGTCCGCGCCCTGCTCGAAGAGGCCGCCCGCCTCTACGGTGTCGAGTTCGACGAGAACGACATCGAGGGCAGCCTCGCGAAGCTGGGCCCGGTCTCCGACTTCATGCAGGTGGTGCTCCGCAACTCCGCGAACCCCACCATGTTCGACGCCGGCTACCAGACCAACGTCATCCCCGGAAAGGCGACCGCCCGGGTGGACGGCCGCTTCCTGCCCGGCCACGAGCAGGAGCTGATCGACACCATCGACAAGCTCCTCCTCCCCTCGGTCAGCCGCGAGTGGGTCAACCACGACATCGCGCTGGAGACCACGTTCGACGGCCCGTTGGTCGACGCCATGTGCGAGGCCGTGCGCGCCGAGGACCCGGACGGCCACCCCGTCCCGTACTGCAATCCGGGCGGCACCGACGCCAAGGCCTTCACCCACCTCGGCATCCGCTGCTTCGGCTTCAAGGGCCTCAAGCTCCCGCACGACCTGGACTACGGCCGGCTCTTCCACGGCGTGGACGAGCGCGTCCCGCTGGAGGGCCTGCGCTTCGGCGTCCGGGTCATGACCCGACTCTGGCAGAGCTGCTGACCTCCATATCGCACCCCTGCCAGGGGCGCCCCGACCCGGGCTCACCCCGCGTACGCCCCCGCCGCACACGCATCGCGTCCGGCGGGGGCGTACGTCATTGCGCCCGGAACCGGTGCTGTCCCGCTGCTCGCGCATCACGCAGAGGCTGCGCCGACGCAGAACTCGTTGCCCTCCGGGTCTCCCAGCGCACGTAGCTAGGGTGCGTTTCAGAAGTGGATCTTGACGTGTGTGCTGGAACTCCCCGGAGCTGGTTCATCCGGATCTAGTTCGTCAAGAAACGTCACCGGGACGTGAACCATGCGGCGAGCCCGCTACCTGTGGTCGTGGCGAAGGCTGCCACCAGCCATCCGGGGATGCGCTGGATCGTCAAGTGCGCCCCGCCGATGCGGAGTTCGATTGCGGGGCTGCGTTCGGTCTTGGGCGTCATGGCTGCCTCTCGTGTGTTGGTGGACCTCATTGCAGACGCCCGGCAGGCGCTCGACTTGCACACTTTGTGCAAGTTTCCGGAGCTGCCCGTTCCGTGACGTCGTAGGAAGCGATGAGACCACCACGTCGGGGCCGTTTGTTCACCGCTGTGAACACACGTTGTCCCAGCAGGTCGATATCCCACCAACCGGAACGACGCTGACTTGCAACACGCGCAGGGTGGCAGCCAATTCGGCTGGAGAGCCGGAATCGCAACTCACTGAGGTTAGGAGAACCCGACGTGCCCCGTAGGCCCCGCCCGCCGTGCTCGGTACCCGGGTGCCCCGAGTTGACTGCCCGTGGTGGCCGCTGCGCTCGGCATCAGAGGGAAGCGGACAAGGATCGTGCGTCACGTGGTGGCGCTGCCGACACAACGCGGTGGCAGCGCATCCGTGGGACGTACCTGTACACCAACCCGTGGTGTGTCCTGCGCGGTCGCGCGGCGAACGTGGCACATCACTTCCCGCTGTCTCGGCGCGAGTTGATCGCGCGGGGTGAGGCGAACCCGGATGCGGCGAAGCATCTTCGCCCTCTGTGCGTGACGTGTCACAACGGCGAGACCGCGCGCAATCAGCCGGGCGGATTCGCTGCTGAGGTTCGCTCTCGGCATGAAGCGTCTGAGCGTCCGCCGTTCTGACCAGGGGGTGACCCCTTGCCCCTCTCGCTGCTGAGCGGCAGGGAGGCAAAAAGCTCGCGCCGCAGCTACCGCCCTTTGCGCGGGGAGGCTCCGCGCTGTCCACATGACCGACTCACGACCTATGGGAGGGGTGAGGGAATGGCAGACCCGATGCGTAAGACACCGCCGCTACAGGTGATCCGCGAGGGCAACCCCGGCAAGCGCCCCGTTTCCGAGGGTGTGCGGGTTCCGACCGCCGAGCTGTCCGAACCGGACTGGACGGACACGTTCGCGGACGTGCCCGGAGATCAGTGCGCGGTGAACGCCCGTTACCGGGAAGTCGCTTCACGCGAGTGGCGCAGGGTCGTCCCGGTACTGGAGTTCACGGCCGGTATCGGCGCCGTGGATACCGCCACACTGACGGATTACTGCATCTGTGTTGCCCGTATCAACCAGTGCGAGCGCCCCAACTTGGGGCGTGGCGGGGCTCTCGCTACGCCGGGACTAGCTCGGGCCGAACCGTCTCGCGTGCGCGCTCGTACAGGGCTTGGGCGTCATGGTTCCGGGCGTGGGGGCGAATGAGGTTGAACATGTCCGTCATCCGCTTGTCGATGCGCCCCGAGTTGACCAGCGGGTAATCGTCCAGCGCGAGCCCCCACGTTTGGCACGCGGCTTCGAGATGTCCCACAGCCAGTTGCCGCTCGGCGAGGATCGCCCGCTCCTTGACGCGAGTACGCCGGTAGACGCTGTCTCGAAGCCTGTCCGACTCCTGCATGGCAGCAACAGCGCCGTGCACGTCGCCCATTTCGAACCGGACCTGGCTGGTGTGGTAATTGAGTGATGCGGGGGCGTACGAGCCGAACGCCTTCCCACGAGACTCCGCCTTGTCCATGGCGACTTCGGCCTCCTGCAAGTAGACGAGCGCGGAGCGCCGGTCGCCGACCTGTGCGGACGCATGTGCCTGCTGGCCGGCGAGAAAGGCACGCATTCGCGGACCGGCCTGGGGAGAGGAAGCCGCCGCAGCATCCGCGAGCCGCATGGCCATCGGCCCTTGTCCCAGGTCCACCGCCTGCACGCTCATGCCCCGAAGCGTGGTGCAGTACGTAAGGTGGTCCTCCGACGCTCCCGCAAGCTCCAGTGCTTTCAGGTAGTAGCGCTGTGCGAGCCCGTGCAGACCCTCGTCAACCGCCATGTATCCGGTGAGGTAGCAGAGATCGGAAGCCGCGGACATCATGGCTTTGCGTACGTCCTCGGGGCCGTCCGTCCTGAGGAACGGAGCGACCGTGTTCACCAGGAAGGTTGCGGCGAGGGGGCGAGCAGTTCGGCCTCCGAACTGGTCGTCCATTGACGAGAGCTGCTCTGTCATGGCAGAAACCGTGTGCACATCGGACATGCCGATGCGGGTCCGGCTGCCTATCTGCGCAGCTTCCATGCGCCCCACCACGTCCGGCCAGTTAGGCACTGTCAGTGCGACGGAGAACAGAGCGACGCTGAGCACGCTACGGCGGGAGGGGTCCATGTCCAACCGTCCGAGATCAATGATCCCGTCAACCGTGCTGGACGGTGTTGCCTCCGTCCCGTCCTCGGGATCTGGGAAGCCGACTTCCGCATACGTGACGGGCCGCCCGAGGCGCCGGGCGAACGCTTCCAAGATCAACGGCCGGGCAACCTCGCGCGGCATGCTCCCGCTCAACCACTGGTGAACGGAAGGCGCATGGTACTGCTTCGGGGTGCCGCGCTCAGTCCCAACCCGGTTGATCGCTTGCGCGCACTGCCGCAGCGTCCATCCAGTCTCGCGGAACAGCCGCTCCAGTGCTGTGTTCGCCTCGCTGGTGCCCACGGTCGTTCAACTCCCCACGCACGACTGCGTTAAGCGCTTAACGCTCTTAATCCTTGTGCGCTTCACAACAGTACCGCCGGGGGTGATTACGCGGTTGCCTAGAGCGAACAGTCGGGTTCGCAGCGGAAGGAACAGGCGAGTGAATGCAGAGCCGGTACCGCCCTCCGAGGGGGCGCTGATGCGGGACACGAGCCGTAGCCGAATCGGAGAGTTCCGTGGGCTCGCCGGCCCGTACTGGTCGCTGCGGCCGGTCGGTGGTGGTGCCGAATGGGAAACCGAGCCCGAGTGGGTTCGCGCACTGACCCCCGCCGAACGACTCAGCGTCGAGACCGCTTTGCGGAATCTCAGAAGCAGCCGGGGCGGGCTGTGAGCACGGCTCCCAACGTGCCGAACCAGTTCCTGGTCGAAGTGCACGCGGGCGACGACCGTCTATCTCGGCGGAACCCTCACGGCGACTCCGCGGCTTGCGCTCCGGTGACTCCGGGGACAAGCCGACCGGCTTGCGCACGGGCTGGGCCCGGATCCTGCCGACAGTCCGTGGATTCCCTCGGTCGTGTTACGGCCGGTGCCCCGTCCGTGCGCGACGCACCCACCGAGTTACGTGCGTGGGCCGACGACGACGAGCGCCAGGACGACGCATTGCACCAGCTCGCCACGGGGGCCAAGTTCGCGTTCGTTGCCAGGGACAGGACCGGTTGGTATGGGCTCACCGCTCGCCCCTTGCTCATACCGGAGTCCATGCAGGCACCGGCCACGCTGACCAGCGCCTGACCCCCACCAGACCCCGCCCGGCTGCCCCCATGTCAAAGGGACGGTGGCAGTCGGGCGGCTCCACCAGGCAGATGAGAGATCAGGCAGACATGGGTAGCCCCAGTTTCAACCAGCGCCCCCGAATCCGACGTACGCCCGCGGAAGTGGCGGCAGCCCGAGAAGCCGCGGTTGCGGCCCGAGACGAGCTGATCGCCAAGTACCGGAGCGGGACGACGATGAAGGAACTCGCCTCTGGGTCGGGCGTGGATCGCGATTGGCTCCGTGCGCGCTTCGTGGAGTGGGGCGAGTTGATCCGGAGTGGTCACAAGTCGTGACCCATGTTCCGGCTTGCTCACCTCCCCTTCCGTAGCCCACCCCACAACTTCCGTCATCGGTGGGGACTTCCCAAGGCTCCGGACCGCTCACGCCCGGCAGCTCATCCGATGGCGGCTCGCTCGACTCCGTGTGACGGCGGAGAGCGGAGCGAGCATCCCCGCCCCCAACCGGGGCCGGATTCGGCACGCAGAAAGACGCGACCAGTGTTCAAGAAGTCCAGCCCCACCGTGGCGGCGGTGAGGAAGGAAGCCAAGCGCAGTACGGGCGGGGAGCCGACCACCCCCGACGACAACCAGGCAGCAGCACAACGTAAGGCGCTGCTGCACGAAGTCCCTGTGGACATTCGCCAGCAAGGGCGGAGGGAAGCGACGCAGGACAGCGCGGCCGACCGGCCCCGCTCCAACGGGGATCGGACCCGCGCGTTCGGACGGGCCAGTCAGGGGGCCGCGCCCACGATCGAGGATCTGTGCGGGCACTGCGCACATGAGAAGTGCGCCATCGGTCCCACGGGCGACATGTGGCCGTGCGTCCTCGGGCGGTTCCTCACCATGGGCAACGTCAAGGCCACTCCCGTGGCCGAGGTCTGGAACGGCGCACAGGCAGCGCGGGTCACTGCGGACATCGCGGCCGTGCACGGAACCGGAGTTCAGTCGTGCACCCCGCCGCAGTTCCTTCCCATGTGCGGCCCGTGTGGGCCCTGCGTCCCTTCCGTGGGGCGGACTGCTGTCTTTCAGGGGTGCCGCGCCTTCGCCCGCGCGGTGAGGGAACCGAGCCCTGTCCGTGCTGCCTTCACGTGGTGCATGGGCGGGGTACGGCTGGGACGTCGTGGAAGTCCGACCGGGCCGCGTCCAGGTACTGCCGCACCTCGGGGCCGAGGTGCTGCTCGCCGATCCCGTCGCCGCTGGGGATCGACCAGGCCAGTCCCCGGGAGTCGAGGAAGCCGTTCACCGCGGACAGCGCCTCGATGTGCCGCGCGAGCTAAAGCGGGGCTGCGGCGCCACCGTCACCAGGCCGTCGGCCCTCCGGGGAGCGCGGGGCGGCCGCGCCCCCCGCCGACTCCTTCGGCGGGGGCGTACGGCACGATGGGGCGCCGTCGAACGCGTACCCGTCCCCACCAGGAGGAACCCGTGCCCGCCGAGTCCGTCGTCGAGCCCGCGCCCGAGATTCTCGCCGCCTTCCAGGCCGCCAAGGGCTTCATGCCGGTGGTCGAGGGACTCGCGCTGTACGCGGCCGCCACCGAGGCCGCCGCGCTGGGGCTGCCGCTCCTGGAGGTCGGCACGTACTGCGGGCGCTCCACCATCCTGCTCGCCGATGTCGCGCGGGCGGCCGGTGTGACGGCCCTCACCGTCGACCACCACCGCGGCAGCGAGGAGCAGCAGCCCGGCTGGGAGTACCACGACCCGACCGTGGTGGACCCGGAGGTCGGCCGGATGGACACGCTGCCGACCTTCCGCAGGACCCTGCACGCGGCAGGCCTGGAGGACCACGTCGTGGCGCTGGTCGGACGGTCCCCGCAGGTCGCGGCGGTCTGGGGCGGGAAGCTGGGCTTCGTCTTCATCGACGGCGGCCACACCGACGAGCACGCCAACGGCGACTACGAGGGCTGGGCCCCGCATGTCGCCGAGGGCGGGCTGCTGGTGATCCACGATGTGTTCCCGGACCCCGCGCACGGCGGCCAGGCGCCGTACCGCGTCTATCTGCGGGCACTGGCCTCCGGTGCGTTCACCGAGGTGTCCGTGACGGATTCGCTGCGGGTACTGCGGCGTACCGGAACCGGCATCTGAGGGCGGCCGTCCGAGGGCCCCGATAGCATCGCGTGGTGCCGTACGACGAGAGTGTTCCCCCCACCCGGCGCCGCCGGTCCCTGCTCGCCGCCGCCGCGTTCGTCGCCGTGTGCCTGACCGCCGCGGGCTGCGGCGCGGGCGACGTCGTCGGCGGGGCGCAGGCCGAGCCCCGGCAGGGCGGCAGCGGTACCTCTGCCCCGCCACCGTCGAAGACCGCTCCGGCGCCGGAGAAGACGTCAGCCTCCCCCACCCCGTCCGCGAAGCCGAAGCCCTCGGGGCCCACGCCGCGCACGGGCGGCGGGGCCACCGGGCCGCTGTCCGGGAAGACCGTCGTCATCGACCCCGGGCACAACCCGAACAACCACCTGCACACCCGCGAGATCAACCGCCAGGTGGACATCGGCACCACGCACAAGGAGTGCGACACCACCGGAACGTCGACCAACTCCGGTTACGCGGAAGCACAGTTCACCCTCGATGTGTCGCACCGGCTGCGCACCCTCCTCCAGAAGCAGGGCGCGAAGGTCGTGCTGACGTACGACAACGACCGCGCGTACGGGCCGTGTGTCGACGAACGGGCCCGGATCGGCAACGAGGCGCGGGCCGATGCCGTGGTGTCGGTGCACGCGGACGGCTCAGCGGCCGGCAACCGCGGTTTCCATGTGATCCTCCCCGGGCCGGTGCGGGGCGGGGCTGCGGACACCTCGAAGATCGTCGAACCGTCGCGCGACCTCGGCACCCGGATCGCGGGGCTATTCGTCCGCGCTACCGGAAGTGCGCCTTCCAATTACGTCGGTGGCAATACCGGATTGGACGTTCGCAAGGACCTGGGCGGACTTAATTTGTCGACCGTGCCCAAAGTGTTCATCGAATGCGGCAATATGCGTGATCCGAAGGATGCCGCCCTGCTCACCAGCGCGGGCTGGCGTCAGAAGGCGGCACAGGGGATTGCCGACGGCATCAGCAGCTACCTCAACGGGTAGCAAGAGGTAGTTCTGAGGCGAAATTGGGGGGATGTGCGGGCGGCGTCCGGGCAGGAACACAACCCACCCGATCAGACGATAGATTCATCCGTACGATGGGGGCCGCGCCCCCCGAGCTTCGTGCCGTGCCCGCCGCACCCGTGCAGGCGGCAGCGACGACCGCCCCGACGAGACGATCGACTAAGGACCTTCACGTGAATATCCGCTCCCTCACTCGAGGCGACGGCGTGGTGATCGGAGCAGCGGTCGTGCTGTTCATCGCCTCTTTCCTCGACCTCTACGGCTTCGACTGTCCTGCGGGCATCAACTGCTCCCGCTACAACGCCCCGAACGCCTGGGACTCGCTCGGGCTCCTGATGAGCGTCTACCTGGCCGGGATCATCGGAGCGGCGCTGGTCATCGTGGGCCGCGCCACCCCGGGCCGCAAGGTCGTCGGCTTCGACCTCGGTCAGTTCGGTGCCGCGCTCAGCATCTTCGCGGTGTGGACGGCCTTCTGGACGATCATCGACGGCAGCAACACGGGCGCCGGGCTGATCCTCGGCCTGCTCGCCGCGATCGTGCTCGCGGGCGGCGCGGTCGCCACCCCGCTGGTCCCCGCGCTCAAGGCCCCGCTGGTGAGCGCCTCGGGCCCGAGGGGCGTGCAGCCCCCGTACGGCGGTCAGCCGCAGCCCGGCCAGGGATACGGCTACCCCGGTGCCCAGCAGCCGTCGTACGGCGGCCAGCCGGGTCAGCAGCAGCCCTACGGCGCCCAGCCGCAGCCCGGTCAGCCGCAGCCCGGTCAGCCGGAGCCGCAGCCCCAGGCGGGTGCCCAGCAGGCCCCCGCCGCGGGTGCGCCGACCGGTGACTTCACCCCGTTCTGGTTCGCGGTGCCGGTGGCCCGCCCGCTGTACGGGGAGGACGGTTCGCCGTCGCCGATCGCCGAACTGGCGCCCGGCACCTGGTACCTCGCGGTGGAGCAGCGCGGTCCGGGCCTGATCGCCCAGACCCAGGACGGCCGTCGCGGTGTGCTCCAGGACGCCACGGGCATCCAGCGCGGCTGATCCCGCGCCCCACGGCAGTACGAGAGCGGCCCTCCGCCCCTTCCGGGCGGGGGGCCGCTGTCGTACCCTCCGTCGTGCGTCACATGGCTGACGCTTCGTCAGAAATACTGGGAGGCGGCGGAGATGAGGCTTGGACTCGCGCTCGGGTACTGGGGCCGCGGCCCGGACCCCGCCCATCTGGAGCTCGCCAGGCAGGCCGAGGCGCTGGGGTACGCGTCGGTGTGGACGGCGGAGGCCTGGGGGTCGGACGCGTTCACCCCGCTGACCTGGATCGCCGCGCACACCTCCCGGATCCGGCTGGGCACCGGCATCGCGCAGATGGCGGCGCGCACTCCGACCGCGACCGCGATGCACGCCCTCACCCTCGACCATCTCTCCGGCGGCCGGATGATGCTCGGCCTCGGGCTGTCCGGGCCGCAGGTGGTGGAGGGCTGGTACGGGCGGCCGTTCCCCACGAGCCCGCTGACCGCGACCCGGGAGTACGTCGACGTCATCCGCCAGGTGCTCCGCCGCGAGGCCCCCGTCGAGCTGGCCGGCCGGTTCCACTCCCATCCGTACGACGGTCCGGACGCCACCGGCCTGGGCAAGCCGCTGAAGCCGATCACCCATCCACTGCGGTCCCGGCTGCCGGTGCTGCTGGGGGCGGAGGGGCCGAAGAACATCGCACAGACGACCCGGATCGCCGACGGCTGGCTGCCGCTGTACTGGTCGCCGATGCGCACCGATGTGTACGAGGCCTCGCTCACCGACCTCCCGGACGGGTTCATGATCGCGCCGATGGCCCGTGCACGGGTCTGCGACGACGTCGCCGAGGGGCTGCTGCCGGTGAAGGCGATGCTCGGCTTCTACATCGGGGGGATGGGGCACGCGGCCCGCAACTTCCACGCCGATCTGATGGCGCGGATGGGTTTCGAGGAGGAGGCGCGGCGGATCCAGCGGCTCTTCCTCGAAGGGCGCAAGGAAGAGGCGGTGCTGGCGGTGCCCGACGCGTTCGCGGACGAGATCTCGCTCGTCGGACCGCGCGAACGGATCGCGGAGCGGCTGGAGTTGTGGCGCAAGGGGCCGGTCACCGATCTGCTGGTGACGGCACCGGACCCGCACACGCTGCGGGTGCTCGCGGAGCTCAACTGAGGGCTGGAGGTCTGGCCGGGTCGGTGGGCCAGGTGCCGGTGCCGGTGCCGCCGGGTGCGGTGTGCTGCCAGGGCTGGGGGTCGGGGTACGTGAGGAGTTGCAGGGTGCTGCCCCACGGGGTGCGCAGATACGCGAACCGGTTGTGCTCCCCCGCCTCGGGGCCCGGCAGCGGCTGTGCCTCGGCGAGCAGCGTGGCACCCGCGGCCACGCAGTCCCGTACGGCCGCGTCCAGGTCGTCCGCGTACAGCGCCACGTGCTGCCAGCCGAAGTCGCAGGGCAGCGCCGGGGGTTCGCGGCGGGGGCCCTGGAACTCGCACAGCTCGATGCCCGGCCCGCCGCCGGGGAGCGCCAGCATTCTGATCGCCAGTTGCTGGGTGCCTGCCGGGACGCCGAGCCGCCGCTCGACGTCCGGCCCGCCGTTGGGTCCGTCCTGGCGGCGCAGGGTGTCGTAGCGCACCTCGGCGCCGAAGGCCCTCGCGAGGAAGAGGGTCGCGGTCTCCAGGTCGGGGACGGTGACCCCGATGTGGTCGATGCCTCGCACGCTGGTGGCCGTCATGGTTTCACCGCTCCTGTCCCGGGGCTGCGCCGACGGCCCCGTCCACCCCGGAGCGGGCCCGCTCCGGGGTCGTGCCCCCGCGCGACCAGGCCAGGAGCTCGTCGGCCGGCCACGTGGTGACGACGCGTTCCGCCGGGACCCGGCACTCCTCGGCGCGGGCGCAGCCGTGGATCTGCCAGTCCAGCTGTCCGGGCGCATGGGCATCGGTGTCGATGGCGAAGAGAGTGCCCGCGTCGACGGCCCGGCCGAGCAGCCGGCGGGGCGGGTCGAGCCGTTCCGGCCGGCTGTTGATCTCCACCGCGGTGCCCGCCTCGGCGCACGCGGCGAAGACCTCGTCCGCATCGAACCGGGACTCCGGGCGCTTGCGGTCCGCGATCAGCCGCCCCGTGCAGTGCCCGAGGATGTTCGCCCGCGGGTGGCGGACGGCCGCGAGCAGGCGTCTGGTCATCGGGGCCGGATCCATCCGCAGCTCGGAGTGGGCGGAGACCACCACGACGTCCAGCTGTGCCAGCAGCTCCTCCTCCTGGTCGAGGGAGCCGTCGGGGAGGATGTCGCACTCGATGCCGGTGAGCAGCCGGAACGGCGCCCACCGCTCGTTGAGCGCGGCGACCGCCGCCAGCTGCCGGCGCAGCCGGTCCGGGGAGAGTCCGTTCGCCACGGTCAGCCGGGGCGAGTGGTCGGTGAGCACCGCCCACTCGTGGCCCAGCTCCGCCGCGGTGCGGCCCATCTCCTCGACGGTGCTGCCGCCGTCCGACCAGTCGGAGTGCAGATGGCAGTCGCCGCGCTGGAGCGCGCGGAGGCCCTCGCCGCCCTCGGCCGGCCGGGCGGCGGCCTCCGCCTCCAGCCGTGCCAGATAGCCGGGTACGTCCCCGGCCACCGCCTCCCGGACCACCTGCGCGGTCTTCGGCCCGATGCCCTTGACCGCCTCCAGCGAACCGGCCGCCGCCCGTCGGCCGGCCTCGCCGTCCGCCATCGCGGCCACCGCGTCGGCGGCCGCGCGGAAGGCATGCACACGGTAGGTGTCGGCCCTGCCGCGTTCGAGCAGGAAGGCGATCCGTTTCAGGGCGCGGACGGGCTCCATCGGCACCTCCACGGGGCCGCCGGACACTACGTGCTCTCCCCTCCAGCTTCGCGCAGCCCGGCCCGGCCCGCACAGCGGCGCCGGGTGGCCGCTCAGCCGAACACGGAGTGTTCCAGCCAGAAGTCCAGCAGCTTCGCGTCACCCAGCACCTCGACCCGGTCGCTGTCCGCCGCCAGGCGCCGGTTGAAGACCAGCATGATGTCGGTGAGCGGGCCGCGCAGCGCCACGGTCGCCTTCTCGTGGGCGCGCCGCCAGGTGAAGCCGTCCTCGCCGAACTCGATCAGCCATTCGGCGCCCGGCGCGTCCGTGGCGTGCAGATGGATGGAGCGCGCGGCGCCGGTCAGCCCGGCCGCCCGCTCGTCGCCCGCGGCCCGCGCGAAGGCGACGATCTCCAGCCACTCCTCGATCGTGTCGGCGGCCAGCTCCGGCGCCACCTCGTACCCGGTCTTCGCGGTGAGCGCCGCGTCGGCGTGGTGGACGATCGTCTCGTGTGCCATCCGGCGTGCCCAGAAGCCCGTGCTCCGCTCCCACGCCCAGGACCACACCTCCTCGTCCGGTCCCGCGGCCCGCAGCGCCTCGGCGGTCCGCGCCGCACCCTCCTCCAGCCAGGCGTCGAGCGCGGCTGGATCGTCGCTCCCGGGGGCGTTCTTTGGTACCTGCTCCGACGGAACCGCCTCCGTGGCGCGGGTCCGTACGATCTCGCCGCCCCAGCGGTGGGCCCTGCCGACGTGGAGAGCGAGCTCGCGCAGGGTCCAGTCGGGGCAGGTCGCAACGGTGGCGCCGAGGTCCGCGCCACGGATCGTGGCCCTCAACGCATCGGTGCGGGCGGTGATTTCGTCACAGTAGCGGTCGTGCGTCGGTCGGCTCATGCCACGCACCTTAGTTCGATCACGAGTCGAACCCCACTGATTACCCGCCGAGTTGCGAGGCGCTGGGCACCTTGTCCTGCACCTCGGCGCCCGCGCTGCTGCCGGCCGACTTGATGCCGTTGATCACGCTCTCGAAGGCGCCGATGTCGCCCGCGCCCGCCTCGCCCTTGCGGAGCTTGTCGCCGAGCCCCTTGAGCGATTCGATGCCCGCCGTCAGCGGCGCGACTGCCTTGGACAGCAGTGGATCGCCCTTGGCGTTGGTCACCGCCGCCTTCAGCCGGTTGTAGGTGAAGCCGCCCGCGAGCCCGGCCTTGACGAGCGCGAACGTCCGTCCGTCGGCGCCCTTCTTGAACTTGCCCGCCCGGTACGGCTTCACGATCCACTGGTACGTCGCACCGGCGGCGAGCCCGGCGTTGGTGATGAACCGCGTCTTGGCGAACTTCTGCGCCTCGGCCGACGACGTACCGCTCGGGGACGCGGAGCTGCTCGCGCTGTTGCCGCCGCCTCCGCCGCACCCGGTGGCGCCCACGACCAGGGCGCAGGACAGCAGCAGCGGGACGAGCAGACGGCGGAGCGGTACCGAACCGGTCACGGCGGATCTGGGCACAGCGGGCCTCCCTGGCCGGGCACATCGAGGCGACCTCTACGATGAGTGACGCTCTCGGCCACTCTCGGTAAGGTTCGCCCGGCCCGGGGCGGCGTGCCACTCGGGAAACGCCGTCCGGGTCTGCCGCGGCCGCACAGGCCGTCCGGGTCTGCCACTGCCGCACAGACCCTAACTACAGCAGTCCGGCTCCAGCCCGTGCGGCAGGTGCTCGCCGCCGAAGACCGCCGTGGTCG
The DNA here is from genome assembly GCF_026340595.1 of Streptomyces sp. NBC_01363. Taxonomy (GTDB): domain Bacteria; phylum Actinomycetota; class Actinomycetes; order Streptomycetales; family Streptomycetaceae; genus Streptomyces. The sequence continues at coordinate 3,317,432 of NZ_JAPEPF010000001.1, read as the reverse complement.
CCTCGTCGCCGCCGAGCGCGGCCACGGCGAGCAGCAGCGAACCGGCCGTCCAGGTGGTGAGCTCCTGGGGCCAGAAGGCCCGGTCGCCCTCGAAGACGTACCCGGTCCAGTACATGCCGCCCTCGGCGCGCAGGTGCTGGATGGACTGGAGGATCTCCAGCGCCCGGTCGGACTCACCCATCACCCAGAGGGCCAGGGCGAGTTCGCAGCTCTCGCCGCCGGTCACCCATGGGTTGGGCAGCACACAGCGCACCCCGAGGCCGGGGACAACGAAGCGGTCCCAGCCCTCCTCCATCCGCTCCTTGGCGGCCGTCCCGGTGAGCGCGCCGCCGAGGACCGGGTAGTACCAGTCCATCGAGTAGCGGCTCTTGTCCAGGAAGCGTTCCGGGTGGTGGCGGATCGCATGGCTCAGCGCGCCCGTCGCCAACTCCCAGTCGGGCTGCGGCTCTTCGCGCCGTTCGGCGATGGCGAGCGCGCAGCGCAGCGCCTGGTGGATGGAGGAGCAGCCGGTCAGCAGCGCGTCGTCGACGGGGGTTCTGTCGGCTTCGCGCTTCCAGCCGATCTGGCCGCCGGGCCGCTGGAGCCGCAGGACGAATTCGACGGCGGCGAAGACGGTCGGCCACATCCGGTCGACGAACGCGTCGTCGCCGGTGGCGAGGTAGTGGTGCCAGACGCCGACGGCCACGTACGCGCAGAAGTTGGTCTCCAGCGAGCGGTCGGTCGGCCGGTCCGGGTCTCCGTCCTGGTACGCGGCGTACCAGGAGCCGTCCTCGTTCTGGTGCCGGGCCAGCCAGTCGTACGCGCGCTCCGCGGCGGCGTGCTCGCCCGCCGCGTCGAGGGCCATGGCGGCCTCGGTGTGGTCCCACGGGTCGAGGTGGTGGCCGCGGAACCAGGGCAGGGCGCCGTCCTCGCACTGCACGGCGAGAAGGGCGGCGACGGTCTCGGCGGCCTCCTCGGCGGTGAGGACTCCGGGCAGTACGAGGTGTTCGGTCTGCTCGGGAACGGTCACGCCTCGGCCTTGGTGAGGTCCTCGGCGGCGGCCACGGGCAGGTGCGGCTTGGTCGCGTACGCCACGAAGCTCTTGCCGACGACCGGGTTGAGCAGCTGCTCGGCGACCCGGGTCGCCATCGGCTTCTTCATGATGTCCCAGACCAGCAGCTTGTGGTACGCGCGGACCGGCAGCGCCTTGTCGTTGTCCACCCCGAACGCGCACTTGAGCCACCAGTACGGCGCGTGCAGGGCATGGGCGTGGTGGGTGCCGTACGGCTTGAGGCCGGCGCCGCGGATCTTGCCGAGCAGTTCGTCGGCCTTGTAGATGCGGATGTGGCCGCCCTCGACCTCGTGGTAGGCGTCGGAGAGCGTCCAGCAGACCTTCTCGGGGCCGTACCGCGGCACGGTGATCGCGATCCGGCCGCCGGGCCTGAGGACCCGGACCATCTCGGCGAGGACGCCCTTGTCGTCGGGGATGTGCTCCATGACCTCGGAGATGATCACGACGTCGAAGGACTCGTCGGGAAACGGCAGGTTGAGCGCGTCGCCCTCCATCGCGGTGGCGGTGGCGCCCTCGGGGGCCTCGCCGGCCTCCTTCATCGCGGCGAACCACTTCGCGACCTCGCGGATCTCCTCGCCGTTCTGGTCGAGGGCCACGACCTGGGCGCCGCGCCGGTAGCACTCGAAGGCGTGGCGTCCTGCGCCGCAGCCCAGGTCGAGCACTCGGTCACCTGCGGCGAGCGGGAAGCGGGTGAAGTCCACGGTCAGCACGAATGCCTGCTTTCGCGGTCGAGGGGGTCAGGGGGCTGGGGCGACGGGAACGGGCGGCGGGGTCAACGTCGGCCGCCGGGGCGCGTGGCGCCGGACCGGGCGGCAATCGCCTCGCGGTAGAGGGCGGCGGTGCCGATGGCGGCCTGCTTCCAGGTGAAGCGGGAGAGCACCCGGTCGCGGCCCGCGGCGCCGAGCCGGGCGCGCAGCTCCGGGTCGCCGAGCAGCCGGGCGAGCGCGTCGGCCAGTGCCCCGGCGTCGGCGGGCGGGACGGCCAGGCAGGTCTCGCCGTCCGGGCCCGCGACCTCGGGGATCGCCCCGCCGGTGGTGGCGACGAGGGGGGTGCCGGTGGCCATGGCCTCGGCGGCGGGCAGCGAGAAGCCCTCGTACAGCGAGGGGACGCAGGCGATCTGGGCGCCGCGCACCAGGTCGACGAGTTCGGCGTCGCTGATGCCCTTGACGAACTCGACGGCGTCCCGGAGTCCGTGCCGCTCGATGGCCTGGGCGACGGGCCCGTCCTCGGCCCGCTTCCCGACGACCACGAGGTGCGCCTCCGGGTTCCCGGCACGGAGCTTGGCGAGTGCGTCGACGAGGTGGACGAGGCCCTTCAGCGGTACGTCGGCGCTGGAGGTGGTGACGATCCTGCCGGGCACCTCGGCGACCGACGGGTCGGGCGACCAGAGGTCGGTGTCCGCGCCGATGTGCACGACGTGGACCCGGTCCTGGCGCACCCCGAGGTGGTCGACGATCTCCTGCTTGGAGGAGCCGGAGACGGTGAGCACCGACGGCAGTCGGCGCGCGACCCGCTTCTGCATGCGGGTGAAGCCGTACCAGCGGCGTACGGAGGCGCGCCTGCGGCGGGTCTCGGCGGCGTCCAGGTCCAACTGCCGGTCGACGGTGATGGGGTGGTGGATCGTGGTGACGAGCGGGGCGCCGAGGTCCGCCAACAGCCCGTAGCCGAGGGTCTGGTTGTCATGGATGACGTCGAACTCGCCGCGCCGGGCGGCGAGATGGCGGCGGGCGCGCAGACTGAAGGTGAGCGGCTCCGGGAAGCCGCCGGTCCACATGGTGGCGACCTCGGCGGCGTCGATCCAGTCCCGGTACTCGCCGCGCCTCGGGGTGCGGAACGGGTCGGGCTGGCGGTAGAGGTCCAGGCTCGGCAGCTCGGTGAGCGGGACGCCCTCGTCCAGCACCGGGTAGGGCTGGGCGCCGATCACCTCGACGCCGTGGCCGAGCCGGGCGAGCTCGCGGGCGAGGTGGCGTACATAGACGCCCTGGCCGCCGCAGAAGGGGTTGCCCTTGTAGGTGAGGAGTGCGATGCGCAACGGACGGTCGCCGGCGGCACCGGACGTGTCGTCGCCCGTGCGGGGGCCCGACTCTACGGCCTCAGCGGTCACACTCGGCCCCCTTCTCACTGCGTGTTCGCCGGAGCGTAACCGCTCACGCTAATCTAGAACAAGTTTCAGACTGGATCGTTCAATGAGCTACGAATCTACCGGCAGGTAGCGTCGGTGCAACGGCCGGATCAGGTGATTCGCGCCACCACCGGGCACGCTGGCATGCTGTGCGCCCCCGGGAGACCGAGCGCCTCCCTCCGGTCGCGGACAGAAGCCATGGATGGGGACACATGACAGCGGAAGCCAAGCCGGCATCGCCGCCCCTGACCGAACGGCAGGAGGCCCGCCGCCGCCGCATCCTGCACGCCAGCGCCCAGCTCGCCGGCCGCGGCGGCTTCGAGGCGGTGCAGATGCGTGAGGTCGCGGAGGAGGCCGGGGTCGCCCTGGGCACGCTGTACCGCTACTTCCCGTCCAAGATCCATCTACTGGTCGCCACCATGCAGGACCAGCTCCAGCACATGCACACGACGCTGCACAAGCGCCCCCCGGCCGGGCAGGACCCGGCGCAGCGGGTCGCCGACACCCTGATGCGGGCGTTCCGCGCGCTCCAGCGCGAGCCGCATCTGGCGGACGCGATGGTGCGGGCGCTGACCTTCGCCGACCGCAGCGTCAGCCCGGAGGTGGACACCGTCTCGCGGATCACGACGGCGATCATCCTGGACGCGATGGGGCTGGAGCATCCGACGCCGGAGCAGTTGTCCGCGGTCCGGGTCATCGAGCACACCTGGCACTCGGCCCTGATCACCTGGCTGTCGGGGCGGGCGTCGATCGCCCAGGTGAAGATCGACATCGACACGGTGTGCCGGCTGATCGACGTGACCAGGCCGACGGACGCGCCGTAGGGCATGTTTGAGAAGTCCCGCCTGTCTCGCGGGCGGACGACGCTACTTCTCAAACACGCCCTAGCACATACGGGTCCTGCCCCGTGGCCCTTTCATCACATTCCCCTCACCGTTCGGACCGAAAGAGCGACAGGCCGCTCTTTAACATGGTCATGACCAGTATCGATGAGAGGAAGACATGACTGACCAGTCAGGCATTGCAGGCGGCGCGACGGGGACGCAGGCCCCGGGCGGACCGGGATACGGCGCCCAGCCGCCTGCCGGATACGGGTACCCCGGTGGTGCCGCGCTGCCCAGCGGCAAGGCGACCGCCTCGATGGTGCTCGGCATCCTCGGCCTGCTGCTCATCCCGATCATCCTGCCGATCATCGCGCTCTGCCTCGGTATATCGGCCAAGCGCATGGCGGACCGGGGCCAGGGCGGCGGCCGGGGCCAGGCGGTCGCCGGCATCGTGATGGGCAGCGTCGGCATCGCGTTCGCCGTGCTCGGCGTGACCGTGGCCACGGTCCAGGCCATCGCCTGGGCCTGACGGGCCACCGCCCGCGACGCACGCACCACGTTCCGGCCGCGCCGGGGAACCGTACGATCCGGTTCCCCGGCGCGGCTTTCGCGTTCCGGGCCCATGTGCGGCCCCCACATGCGCACCGTGCCAGGTGGGGTGCCCTGCACCATGTCGACGGCGGCACGGTGTTCATACGGTTCGGCGACATCACATGAACACGCCGAGGAGCCGGTCACCATGCGTCGCAGAGCCAAGGGCACCGCCCGCCACCGCAGATCCCTCTCCGCCGTCGTCGCGCTGACCGCCGCCGGTCTCGTGCTGACCGGGTGCACCGCCGCCGGGAAGGCGGGCGAGAGCGATTCCGGCGGGGACGCGAAGGGCGGGACCGTCAAGGTCGGCCTGGTGTACTCCCGGACCGGGCTCCTCGCGGACTACGGGAAGCAGTACCGCGACGGATTCATGGCGGGCCTGGACCACGCCACGAAGGGCACCCGCGAGGTGGCCGGGCACCGCATCGAGGTCACCGAGCAGGACGACGCGGGCGATCCGGGCAAGGCGGTCTCCGCGGCCAAGAACCTGATCGGCAAGGGCTACAAGGTGCTGGCCGGCACCACCGATTCCGGCGTGGCGCTCCAGATGGCGCCGCTCGCCGCCCAGAACAAGGTGCTGTACATCAGCGGCCCGGCCGCCACCGACGCCGTGACCGGCATCAACGACTACACCTTCCGTTCGGGCCGGCAGTCCTACCAGGACATCCTCACCGCCGGGACGATGCTCGGCGAGGCCAAGGGCAAGAAGGTCACGGTGCTGGCCCAGGACTCCACGTTCGGCCAGGCCAATGTCGCCGCCGTGAAGGCCGTCCTCGGTTCCAGGGGTGCGAAGGTCGGCTCCGTACTGGCTCCGCCCAGTGCCACGGACCTGACCCCGTTCGCCCGGCAGGTGAAGGCGGGCGGACCCGATCTGGTCTTCGTCGCCTGGGCCGGTTCGACCGCGCCGGCGCTGTGGACCGCGCTGGACCAGCAGGGCGTGCTGGAGGCGGGCAAGGTCGTCACGGGCCTGGCCGGAACGGCCTCGTACCCGGTCTTCGGCGACGCCGGTTCCAAGGTGTCGTTCCTGGCGCACTACTTCCCCGGCGCGGGCGGCGGCAACGCCGTGGAGAAGTCCATGATCGACTCGGTCACGAAGGCCGGCGGCACCCCGGACCTGTTCACCCCCGACGGCTTCACCGCCGCGCAGATGGTGGTGCGCGCCATCGAGAAGGGCGGCGCCACCGACACCGCCGCCATGGTGAAGGCCCTGGAGGGCTGGAGCTTCGACGGGGTGAAGGGCAAGGAGCAGGTCCGGGCCCAGGACCACGCCCTGGTGCAGCCGATGTTCGTCGCGAAGCTCAAGGGGACGGGCGCCGGTGCCCGGCCGGAGCTGGTGTCCACCGCGCCGATGGACGAGGTGGCGCCGCCCGCGAAGCCCTCGGCGGGCTGACCGATGGGCGTACCGGACATCACCGCACAGCGCGCGGCCGGTCCACGGACCACCGCTCCGGTGCTTCGGCTGACCGGACTCGGCTGGGGCGTCGGCGGCGCGACGATCGTCGAGGACGTCACACTGAGCGTCCACGAGGGCGAGTTCCTGGCCTTCATCGGCCCCAACGGGGCGGGCAAGACCTCCCTGTTCAACCTGATCAGCGGGCTGACCACGGCGACCTCCGGCACCATCGAGCTGGACGGCACGGACATGACGGCCAGTCCCGCGCACGCACGGGCGCGACGCGGCATCGGCCGCACGTTCCAGACGTCCAGCCTCTGGCCGGCCATGAGCGTGGCCGATCACGTCCGGCTGGCCGCGCAGGCGGCCCGGGGCGGCTCCTTCCGGCTGTGGCGGCGGGCGTCCGCGTACACCGCCGAGGTGGACGGCGTACTGGAACGCACCGGTCTCGGCCACCGGGCGCGGGCCACGGCGTCCGAGCTGTCGCACGGCGAGAAACGGAAGCTGGAGCTCGCGGTGCTGCTGGTGGGCGAGCCGCGGCTGATGCTGCTCGACGAGCCGATGGCCGGGGTCAGCGCGGAGGAGGTCCCCGCGCTGACCGAACTCATCCGCACCCTGCACCGGGACGAGGGCCGCACCGTCCTGATGGTCGAGCACCACATGGACGTCCTGCTGGGGCTGGCCGACCGGCTCGCCGTGATGCACCACGGGAGGCTGCTGGCGCTGGACACCCCCGAGGCAGTGACCGCCGACCCGACCGTCCAGCAGGCCTATCTCGGGGAGGGGCTGTGACGACCGGGACCCTGCTCGCCGTACGGGACCTGCGGGTCCTGATCGGCGGCCGGCACATCCTGCACGGCGTCGACCTGGACGTCGCCCGGCACGGAGTGACCGCGCTCCTCGGCCGGAACGGCGCCGGGAAGACCACGACCGTACGCGGCGTCCTCGGCCTCGTCCCGCGTACCGGCAGCGTACGGCTGGACGGCGAGGAGACCGTGCCGATGCCCACCCACACCGTGGTGCGGCTGGGCATCGGGTACGCCCCCGAGGACCGGGGCGTCTTCGCCTCGCTGACCGTCGCGGAGAATCTGCGCCTGGCCGAGCGGCCCGGCGCCGAGGGGCCCGCGTACCCGCTCGTCCATGAACTCTTCCCCGAACTGAAGCGCCGGGAACGGCAGTTGGCGGGGACGCTGTCCGGCGGGCAGCAGCAGATGGTGGCCATCGGCCGCACCCTGCTCAACGGGAACCGGCTGATCATCGCCGACGAACCCACCAAGGGACTGGCACCCAAGGTGGTCACCGAGGTCGCCCAGGTGCTGGAGCGGGCCGCCGAGGCGGTGCCGGTGCTGCTCGTGGAACAGAACCTCGCCGTCGTGCGGCGCCTGGCCCGGCACTGTGCGGTACTCGCCGACGGCCGGACGGCCCACCAGGGACCGGCCGACGAGCTGCTGGGCGACGCGGAGACGGCACGGCGGCTGCTGGGTGTCGGACACGGCCCGGCCACCGAAGCACTCTCCGTGGAGGCGGATTCCTGATGTCCACCGTCGTTCTGCTCACCATGACCGGACTCGGTCTGGGGGCTCTCTACTTCCTGATCGCCTCGGGACTCTCACTGATCTTCGGCCTGATGGACGTGCTCAACTTCGCGCACGGGGCGCTGCTGTCCATCGGCGCGTACGGCACCTGGTGGGCGGCCTCCGGCCATCTGCCCGGCGCCGGTCCGGGCGGGGCGGGCTTCGCCCTCGCGGTCCTGTTCGGTACGGCGGTGGGCACCGCCGCCGCCGTGCTGCTGGAACTCGCCGTCGTCCGGCCGCTCTACACCCGGCCGCGCGAGCAGGTGCTCGCCACGGTCGGGGTGGGGCTCGCCGTCCCGGCCCTGCTGTCGGGCATCTGGGGCTCGGACGCCCGTACCTTCCCGGGCCCGAAGGCGCTGTCCGGCACCTTCGGCCTGTTCGGCGCCCAGGTGCCGGTCAACCGGCTGGTGCTGGTCGCGGCGGCGGTCGTGGTGCTCGTGGCGCTGCGGCTCTTCCTCGGCCGCACCCGCCACGGTCTGGTGGTACGGGCCGGGGTCGAGGACCGGGCGATGGTCACCGCGCTCGGCATCGACGTGCGGAAGGCGTTCACGCTCGTCTTCGCGATCGGCGGCTGCGTGGCCGCGCTCGGCGGGGCGCTCGGCGGCCTGTACTTCGGCTCGGTCGACCCGCGTCAGGGCACCTCGCTGCTGATCTTCGCGTTCGTCGTGGTGGTCACCGGGGGCATGGGATCGGTGAGCGGCGCCGCCGTGGCGTCCGTCGTCATCGGCCTGGTCCAACAGTTCGCCAACTACTACACCGCAGCGGGCCTCGGCGATCTGGCGGTCGTCGTCCTGCTCGCCGCGCTGCTGCTCGTACGGCCGCGCGGACTGACCGGGAGGCTCGCGTGAGCACCGCCACCGAGACACACCGCCGCACCGGCGAGGAACACACAGCCGTGCAGACCCCCGGGAACACCGCCCGGCTGTTGCGCCGCTGGTGGCCCGCCGCCGCACTGCTGGTCCTGGCCCTCGCCCCCTACAGCGCGCTGCCGCTGCCCGGCCTCCTGGACGGTCCGCTCGGCAGCCCGGGAAGTCTCCAGCTGCTCGCCACCTGCCTGCTGTTCGGTGCGCTGGCGACCGGGTACGACCTGCTGCTCGGCCGCACCGGGCTGCTCTCCTTCGGGCATGCGCTCTACTTCGCGGCGGGCAGCTACGCCACGAACATGTTCCTGCTGGAGGCGGGCCTCCCGTTCGCCGTGTCCGCGCTGCTCGGCGTCGGTTGCGGGGTCGCGCTCGCACTGGTCCTGGGGTCGGTGAGCCTGCGGGTCACCGGCATCGGCTTCTCCATGGTGACGCTGGCGTTCGCCCAGGCGGGATCGATCCTGGTCTCCCGCAACCCCGGCGGACTGACCGGCGGCGAGGAGGGCCGGGCCGCCCCCGCCGAACTGCTGCCGTCCGGGCTCGTGGGCATCGAGCACACCGCGAACCTCTACTGGCTGGCGCTCGCCTATCTGGTCCTCACCCTCGCCGTCGTCCACCGGGCGGTCAACTCCCCCACCGGACGCGTCTGGGAGGGCATCAAGGAGAACGAACGCCGGGTGGAGGTGCTGGGGCTGAAGCCGTACGGGTTCAAGCTCACGGCCTTCGTCCTGGCGGGCGCCCTGGCCGCGCTGGGCGGTCTGGTGCACCTGCTGCTCACCGGCGGCTCGACCCCTCAGACGACCACCTCCGACTTCACTCTGTCCCTGCTGGTGATGGTGGTGCTGGGCGGATCCGGCACCCGGTGGGGACCGATGGCCGGCGGCATCCTCTACACCTGGGCCGATCACCGGCTCGGAGATCTGGCCGGTTCGGGCGCGGTCGCCGATCTGCCCGCGGTGCTGCGGGTGCCGCTCTCCCAGCCGCTGTTCCTGCTCGGTGTGCTGTTCGTGGCCGTGGTACACCTGCTGCCCGGCGGCCTGGCCCGGCTGCCGTCCCGGCTGAAGGCGGTACGCCGCAGGTCGGCCGCGACCGGAACACCCACGGACAAGAAGTCCCGGAAGGAGAGCGGACGCCCGTGATCGCTCACGAAGAGGTACGAGTCCCCGTGACCGGCGGCGAGCTGGCGGTGCTCCGATGGCCGGCCCGGCATCCCGCGGCGCCGGTCGTCCTCGCCCTGCACGGCATCACCGCCAACGCGCTGTCCTGGGGGCCGGTGGCCAGGCTGCTGGGCGGACGTGTCACCCTGGTCGCCCCGGATCTGCGCGGCCGGGCCGGGAGTTCGGCGCTGCCGGGCCCGTACGGGATCGCCGCGCACGCCGACGACGCGGCCGCCGTGGCCGCGGCGCTGGCCCCGGGCCGGGTGGTGCTGGCGGGCCATTCGATGGGCGCGTTCGTGGCGGCGCTGGCCGCCGTACGGCATCCGGACCGGTTCGGGCCGCTGCTGCTGGTCGACGGCGGCATCGGCTTCCCCGCCCCCACGCACCTCTCCCCGGACGAGCTGATGACCGCCGTGATCGGCCCGGCGATGGACCGGCTGTCGATGACCTTCCCCGACCGGGCGGCGTACCGCTCGTTCTGGCAGGCGCACCCCGCGTTCGCGGACGCCTGGTCGGACGAGGTGGACGCGTACATCCAGCGCGATCTGACCGGGGACGAACCCGCCCTGCGCTCCACCTGCCGGATCGAGGCGGTGCGCACCGACGGCATCGGCCTCTTCGACGAGGAGGTGCTGACGGCGGTACGGAAGCTGCCCGTTCCGGCGACGCTGTTGTGGGCGCAGCGCGGTCTGATGGGCGAGGAGCAGGGCCTGTACGACGAGACCCGGCTGGCGGCGGCGGACCTCGGGGGTACCCGGGTGACACCGGTGGCGGTCCGGGACGTCAACCACTACACGGTGCTGACGGGGGACGCGGGCGGCAAGGAGATCGCGCGCCGCCTGTCGAACCTGGCGGGCGTCTGAGGACAGCCTCCGCCGAGGGCGGCCGGACGGCGTCTACCGTTCCCGGCCGCCCGCCAGCAGATGCAGTCGCAGGGCGAGTTGCAGCTCCAGGGCCCGGCCCGGCTCGTTCCAGTCGCGCCCCAGCAGCACCTGCACCCGGTCCAGCCGCTGCACCACCGTGTTGACGTGCACGTGGAGTTCGTCCTTGGCGCGGACGAGACTGCCCCCGGCCCCGAAGTAGGCGCCGAGGGTGCGCACCAGGTGGGTGCCGCGCTGCGCGTCGTACTCCAGCAGCGGCCCGAGCGTCGCCGAGACGAAGCCGTCGACGTCCTGCGCGTTGCCCAGCACCACGCCCAGGAAGCCGAGTTCCTCGACGCAGGCCCCTTCCCCGGTGCGCCCGAGGACCCGCATCGCGCGCAGACAGCGGGCGGCTTCCCCGTACGCGGCGGCCAGCTCCCGGGCACCGCGGGCCGGGCCGGTGGCGGCGACGGTGACGGGGGTCTGGGCGAGCTGGCCGAGCTGGGCCGCCGCCGCGCGGGCCGCGTCGCCCGCGGCCGGTCCGCAGTCGTTGGCCGCCACCAGCAGCACCACGCTCCCGGCGTGTTCCGCGCTCACCCCGTGGATGTCCCCGCCGAACAGATAGCGCACCGCGGCGGGGGCCAGCCGCTCCCGGGTCCCGCCCTCGGCCACCAGCAGCAGATGCGGACGGTCGAGGTCGATGCCCAGGCGCCGGCCGCGTTCGGTGAGCCCGGCCGGGTCGCGGTCCGCGTCGGTCAGCAGATCGGTGATCAGCTCCCCGCGTATCCGGTTCTCGGTCTCGGCGACCGTGCGCCGCAGCAGCAGAAGCAGTCCGGTGACCACCGAGGCCCGCTCGAACAGCCGCCGGTCGGAGTCGTCGAGCTGTCCTCGCCGGTGCAGGACCAGCCCGGCCAGGAGTTCCCGCCCGGCGAGGACCGCGCAGATCCACCGGCCGTCGCGGTGCACGGCGCGGGCGCCGGTACGGGATTCCTCGGCGGTCTCGGCCAGCCAGCCGGCGTCCATGCTGTCGGCGGCGAAGTCCGTGCCGTCGGGCCGGACGGCCGCCAGGGGCCGGCCGCCCGGGTCGTGGATGGTCAGCGGGGAGTCCAGCAGCCCCGCCACCGCCGCCGCGACATCCTTGACGTCCCGGCCGCGCAGCACCAGGTCGGTCAGCCGGTCGTGGGACTCCTCGGCCCGCCGCATGGCCGCCGAATGCGCCCGTACCGCCGCGTTCGCCTCCGCCAACTCGGCGTTGGCCCCGGCCAGTTCATCCAGCGCGGACCGGGTGTCGGCGAGCGCGCGGGCGGTGTCGATGGCAATCGCGGCATGCGCGGCGAGCGAGCAGAGCAGCGCGACCTCGTCGGGGCTGAAGACACGGGCCGCGCGGTCGGCGGCGAAGAGGACGCCGATGACCTTCCCCGTGCCGCCGCGGCTGGAGCCGAGCAGCAGCGGCACGCCCAGGATGGCGACGAGCCCCTCGTCCAGCACCCCGGCGTTGATGTTGCGGGTGTGGTGGAAGCGGTCGTCGGTGCGGTAGTCGGGGCTCGCGTACGGTCGCGCGGTCTGCGCCACCAGACCGCCCAGCCCGTGGCCGAGCTCCAGCCGCAGCCGCTGGAAGAGCACCGACACCGATCCGTCGGTGACCCGCATGTAGGTGTCCCCCGCCTCCTCGTCGGGGAGGGTGAGATACGCCGTGTCCGTACCGAGCAGCATCCGGGCCCGGCGGACGATCGCCTTCAGCACCTCGTCCAGGTCGCGGGAGGCGGCCAGGTCGCCCGCGGTGTCGAAGAGCGCGGTGAGCTGCAGCTCGCGGCGACGGTGCTGGCGCAGGGCGCCCCTGATCCGCAGGGCGGTGGCGGTGGCCCGCTCCACCTCCGCCAGATCGCCCGCGGGCACCCCGGCGGCACGCGCCCGGGAGGAGACGGCGCCCAGCGCCTCGGCGGGGGCGTCGTCGGCCAGCAGATCGAGCAGGCGGCGCAGATGGGGCGCGGCGGAGGTGGACGGTTCAGACATGGGCGGCCGGCAATCGTAGGGGGCGGGAGGTCAGTTGGCGGTCCAGCCGCCGTCCATGGAGAGCGAGGTTCCGGTGATGTGCCCGGTACGCGGTCCGCAGAGCCACAGCACGGCCTCGGCGACGTCCTCGGGGTCGATCAGCCGCTTGATCGCGCTGCGTTCCAGCATGACCCGGCCCACCACCTCCTCCTCGGAGATGCCGTGCGTACGGGCCTGGTCCGCGATCTGGTTCTCGACCAGGGGGGTGCGTACGTACCCGGGGCAGACGCAGTTGCTCGTCACCCCGTGCTCCGCCGCTTCGAGCGCGACCACCTTGCTGAGTCCCTCCAGTGCGTGTTTGGCCGTCACATAGGCCGATTTGTAAGGGCTGGCCCGCAGTCCGTGCACCGACGAGATGTTGACCACGCGCCCCCAGCCGCGTTCGTACATGCCCGGAAGGGTCCGGCGCAAGATGCGGAACGGGGTCTCCACCATGACGCGCTGGATCAGCGCGAAGCGGTCCGGCGGGAATTCGTGCACGGGCGCGACGTGCTGGAGCCCGGCGTTGTTGACCACGATGTCCACGTCGGCGGGCAGGGCGTCCACCGCGTCGGGGACGGAGAGATCGACCACCCACGCCGTCCCGCCGATCGCCTCCGCCAGGCTCTTCGCCGCGTCGGCGGCCTTGTCCACCACGTGCACATGGGCGCCGGCCGCCGCCAGGGTCTGGGCGCAGGCCCGCCCGATCCCGCTCGCGGCACCGGTCACCAGGGCGGTGCGCCCGGCGAGCAGCGGGTCCGCGGGCGGCGGGACGGTGGGCGGGGCGGCGGGCCCGGCGTCCGGGCGCTGAGGAGTCTCCATGGCCGTCACCGTAAGGAGGCCGGAGCCCACGTCACACGGGATCGGTGCACACACCGTCGCACACCGGCATGGTGGTGGCCCACATGGTGCCGGTCCGGCGGCGGGCCGTCAGTGCGCCGCGTCCAGCACCGCCCGCTGCTCCGCGGTCAGCTCCAGGTCCACCGCGGCCAGGCTCTCGTCCAGCTGCGCCACCGAGGAAGCGCCGACCAGCGGGACGAACGGGATCTCGCCGCCGATGAGCCAGGCCAGGACCACCTGGTTGACGGTCGCCCCGGTCTCCTCGGCCACCGCCCGCAGCGCGGCCTGCCGGGCGCGGGTGCCCGGGTGGTCGAAGTCCGGGCCCAGCGGCTTGTCCGCGCGGACGTAGCCGCCGGACAGCAGGGGCGAGTAGGCGACCGGCACGAGTGCGGGTTCGGCCCGCAGATAGCCGAGCAGGTCCCCGGCGGCCACGCCCTCCTGGCCGTCCGGGGAGAACAGGCCGGGCGAGTCCGTGCGCCGCCGCAGATAGGTGTGGTGGTACTGGAGGACCTCGTAGCCGGGCAGACCGGCGGCCGCGGCGATGGCGCGGGCCCGCTCCACCTGCCACGCCCAGTGGTTGCTCACGCCGAGCAGTCCGACGGTGCCCTCCGCGACCAGTTCCCCGAAGGCCTCGACGGTCTCGGCGAGCGGCACGTCCTGGTCCTGGACGTGTGCGTACAGCAGGTCCAGCTTCTCCACGCCGAGGCGTTCGCGGCTGCGTTCCGCGGATTCCCGGATCACCTCGGCCGAGAGGCCCACGATGCCCTGGGAGAAGTCGGTGCCGGGGGCCTTGGGCCGGGCCCCGAGCTTGGTGGCGATGACGATCCCGTCGCCGATGCCACGGCTGCGGCGCCAGCGGCCGAGCAGCTGCTCGCTCTCCCCTCCCCTCGTGCCGTCGACCCAGAACGCGTAGTTGTCGGACGTGTCGATGAAGGTGCCGCCCGCCTCCACGTACCGGTCGAGGATCGCGAACGAGGTCGCCTCGTCGGTGAGGGTGCCCATCAGCATGGCGCCGAGGCTGAGCACACTCACCTCCCGGCGGGTGGCGGGGTCCGTGCCGATGGTGCGGTAACGCATGGCGGGTCCTCTCCCCATGGCCCGTCTCCGTGCGGGCGTCGACCGGGAGTCTGCATCTTGGAGTGCGCTCCAGGTCAAGGGAGTCCCGGCGGCGCAACGGCGGTGCCGCACACAGCCGGGAGCGGGGAGTGTCAGCCGGGCCCATGGGCGCGTGCGCCCCGGCCCTTTAGCGTCCGCCCCACAGTCGCTGCCCGCGCTGCCCGAAGAGCCGGAACAGCCCAACATGAGGCACCCGTGCGCCCATCGACCCTGCGACGTCTGCTGCGGCGCGTCGCCTCCACGGCCGCTCTCGCCCTCGTCGCGGCGACGCCGAGCACGGCCGCGGCCGTGCAGCCGGCCGCTGCCGCCGGTGGTCTGCAACAGTCACCGGCCTCGGCTCGAACCCCGGCAACCTCCAGATGTACGAGTACGCCCCGACGCCCTGCCGCGAACGCACCGCTGGTCATCGCCCTGCACGGCTGCACACAGACCGCGCACGGACCCGGGTCTCACCGCCGGCACGGCGTACCGCTACACGGTGGCGGCGATCGACGGATCGGGCACGCCCGGCACCGCCTCGCCCCAGGTGACGGTGACCACGACCGGCGGGGCACCGGCGCGGTGCCTCACGGCGACCAACTACGCGCAGGTGGCGGCGGGCCGGGCCCGTACCGCAGGCGGCCATGTGTACGCCAACGGCTCCGACGAGAACATGGGCCTGTACAACGTCTTCGTCACCCACACCCTGAAGGAGTCGCCGCCCGGGTACTTCGTGATCGCGGACACCGGATGCACGGCCTGAGCGGTGTCCGGCGCGCGGCCCGTCCGGCGCGAGGGCCCGCCCTGCGCGGCCAGTTCCTGCGCGGTCAGGTCTTGCGCAGGTCCGGGGCCGGGACGCCGATGAGCAACTGCCGCAGGGCGTCCCACGCGGTGCGCATCGCCCGGGTGAGGGCGGGCGGGTCGCTGCCGACGACCCGGACCCAGGCCCCGCAGTCGTCGGGCAGGGTGCTCGCCCCGAAGGCCAGGCCGGTCGGGGCGAGCGCCTCGTGGAGCGTGTCGGCGACCCGGGCCGCGGGGGCGAGCGGGGTGACCGCGTACAGGGTGGCCATCAGGTCGTGGTCCGCGAAGACGGCGGGCCCGGTGACCGGACCGGGTCCCTGCGGATCGAGGCGGACGGTGTCCACGGCCAGGAGCGTCCCGTCGGGGCGCCGGATCTCCAGGTCGCTGAAGAGCATGCGGTAGGCGTGCCGTTCACCGCGGGCCAGCCGTCCGGCCGCGATCGTCTCGCCCAGCAGCACGGTGGCGGTCGGATCGACGGTCACCCGGGTGTGCTGGTAGAAGCGGGCGTCCCGGTAGGGGATCAGGGAGTCCGGCAGGTATTCGACGTAACTCCCCTCTTCCACCGCCAGGTTGACGATCTGGGTCGCGTGGTCGAACTCCATCCGGTGCACTTTGGTCGCGGCCTGTGTGGTCAGGTGGACCGAGGTGCCGGGGCCGCAGTCGATGTCGATCCGGTTGCGGTCGGCCTGGATGATGCCGCCGCCGGTCGACATCAGATAGGTCACCGGGAGGTCGGGCCGCGCCGGGTCGATGTACAGCGGGCGCATGATCTGCAACGGTGACTTCTGGTACCGGTCGACGAGCTCGGTCCGCTCGCCCACCCGTACGTAGCGCAGTTCGAGCAGACCGACCTTGCCGGGGCGCCCGGCGGCCAGGGTGTCCGGCGTGCCGGTGAGGTCGAGCATCCGGGCCGGTACCCGACGGGGTTCGTAGTGCGCGGGATCCAGCCGCGCGGGCGCCTCGGTCATGCGGAGGCCGTCTCCTGGGCGGCTTCGTGGGACAGGAGGAAGTCGGCGATGGCGCCGAGGCCCTCTCCGGTGAGCGAGTTGGTCAGCACCACCGGCCGGCCGTCCCGGACGCGGTGGGCGTCCGACTCCATGACACCGAGATCGCACCGCACGTAGGGGGCGATGTCCACCTTGTTGATGACGAGCAGTTCGCACTCGGTGATGCCCGGACCGCGCTTGCGCGGCATCTTGTCGCCCTCGGCGGTGTCCAGCACGAACAGGAACAGGTCGACCAGCGCGGGGCTGAAGGTGAGGGTCAGGTTGTCCCCGCCGCTCTCGAAGAGCAGGGTGTCCACCTCGGGGAAACGCTCCATGAGTTCGTCCGCGGCCGCCTGGTTCATCGTCGGGTCGTCACGGACGGCGGTGTGCGGGCAGGCCCCGGTCTCCACGCCGACGATCCGGTCCGCGTCGAGGATTCCGGCCAGGGTGCGGCGCACATGCGCGGCGTCCTCGGTGGTGAAGATGTCGTTGGTGATGACGGCGGGGGTCCGGCCGCGTTCGATCAGCATCGGGACGAGCGCTTCGATCAGGGCGGTCTTGCCGGAGCCGACCGGTCCGGCGACACCGACGCGCAGTACGCCGTCCTTCGGCCGCCGCATGAGCTCGTCGTGGTCGTGGTGGTGGTGCCTGGCCTGCATGGGGTCGTGCATGGTGATCCTGTCTGGTGTGGTGCGGTGCGGTGGAAGGATTACGAGAGGCCCTAGCTGGCGAACAGCCGTGCCTCGGCGCGCTCGTGGCGGCCGGCCATGACGTCGGCCACCGGGACGCAGCCGCCGATGTCTGCCGGTTCCCGCCCCAGGGCCGCGTCGACGGTCTCCTCGATGACCGGGGCGGCCCCGTGCAGGACGACCTGCGCGCGGCGGTGGTCGGTCAGCCGCAGCCGCATGGCGGCCCCCACGAAACTGGCCGCGAAGGCGAACAGTTCGCAGGTGACCGCCTGGCGGACGGGCAGCCCGTTGCCCGCGTGGACGACGGCGGCGACGACCGGCTGGCAGCCGCGTACGGCGCCGTCCCGGTAGAGGCCCCGGTACCGCTCGATCTGCTCGGTGCCGTACACCTCGCCGGCCAGGTCCAGCAGCTGCCGCCCGGTGCGGACGGCGGCCTGCCGGGCCTCCCGGCCCAGTTTGGTGGCGTGCAGCCGCTGTTCCACGGCCACCACTTCCTCCCAGTCGTCGGCGGTGACCGCACGGTGGGCGAGCGCGAGGGCGGTGGCGTCGGCCGGACCCACGCTGTGGCGCAGCAGGTCGTGCAGGAGCGCCGGCAGGCCGGACGGGGTGACCGCGCGGGCCTGCTGGAAGCCCTCCAGGCCGTGGGAGAGGGTGTAGTAGCCGCTGGGGAAGGCCGAGTCGGTGAGCTGGAGTCCGGTCAGCAGGGCCGGGATCGGTATCGGGTCGTTCACACCGGGGTCTCCGTTCGGGCGGGTCGTCGGACGATGTCGTGCGTTCGGGCCGTCGTCAGACGATGTAGAAGAGGTGGTTGAGCGGGAGCCGCTCGGCCGGCTCGATGGTGGCGGGCTCTCCGTCGACGGTGACCTTGTACGTCTCCGGGTCCACCTCGATGCGCGGCAGCGCGTCGTTGCGCACCATGTGCTGCTTGCCGATGGTCCGGCAGCGCTGCACGGGTTCGATCCGCCGTTGCAGCCCCAGCTCCTCGGGGACCCCGGCGGCGATGGACGCCTGCGACATGAACGTCACCGAGGTGCGCTGCTTCGCGCGGCCGTGGGTGCCGAACATCGGCCGGTAGTACACCGGTTGCGGCGTCGGCAGGGAGGCGTTGGGGTCGCCCATCAGGGCCCAGTTGACCATGCCGCCCTTGATGATCAGCTTGGGCTTGGCGGCGAAGGAGTGGATCGGCCAGAGCACGATGTCGGCGAGCTTGCCGGGCTCCAGGGAGCCGATCACGTCCGCGGCGCCGACCGCAGTCGCGGGGTTGATCGTCAGCTTGGCCAGGTAGCGCAGGACCCGCGCGTTGTCGTTGCGGGAGCTGTCCTCCGCCAGCGGACCGCGCATCTCCTTGCAGTGGTGCGCCGTCTGGAAGGCGCGGACGAAGGACTCGCCGACCCGGCCCATGGCCTGGGAGTCCGAGGAGAAGATGCTGATGACCCCGAGGTCGTGCAGCACGGTCTCGGCCGCGATCGTCTCGGCGCGGACCCGGCTGTCGGCGAACGAGACGTCCTCGGGGATGTCACGGGACAGGTGGTGACAGACCATCACCATGTCCAGCAGCTCGTCCACCGCGTTGACCGTGTACGGCAGGGTCGGGTTGGTGGAGGCCGGCAGTACGTTGGCCTCGCCCGACACCCGGATGATGTCGGGGGCGTGGCCGCCGCCCGCACCCTCGGTGTGGAAGGTGTGGATGGTCCGGCCGTCGATCGCCGACAGGGTGTCCTCGTAGAAACCGCCCTCGTTGAGGGTGTCGGTGTGGATGGCCATCTGTACGTCGTGCTCGTCGGCGACCCGCAGCGCGGTATCGATCGAGGCGGGGGTGGCACCCCAGTCCTCGTGCACCTTCAGCCCGGCGGCCCCCGCCTCGACCTGCTCGCGCAGTGCCTCGGGCAGGCTGCCGTTCCCCTTGCCGAGCAGTCCCACGTTGACCGGCAGGTCCTCCACGGCCTCCAGCATCCGGTGGATGTTCCAGGGGCCGGGGGTGCAGGTGGTGCCGTTGGATCCGTCGGTGGGGCCGGTGCCGCCGCCGAAGAAGGTGGTGATGCCGTTGGACAGGCCCTCCTGGGCCTGCTGGGGCGCGATGAAGTGGATGTGCGTGTCGACGCCTCCGGCGGTGGCGATGAGGTGCTCGCCGGATATCACCTCGGTGCCGGGGCCGATGACGAGCTTGGGATCGACGCCGCTCTGGAGGTGCGGGTTCCCCGCCTTGCCGACGCCGACGATCAGGCCGCCGCGGACCCCGATGTCGCCCTTGACCACGCCGAGGACCGGGTCGAGGACGACGACGTTGGTGATGACGAGGTCCAGGGCGCCCTCGCGGTTGAGCGCGGACGGGTCCTGGGCCATGCCGTCCCGGATGGCCTTGCCGCCGCCGTAGACGGCCTCTTCCCCGTAGGAACCGGCGTTGTGGTCGTACTCGACCTCGACGATCAGGTTGGTGTCGGCCAGGTGGAACCGGTCGCCCACGGTGGGACCGAACAGATCCGTGTACTGCTTGCGCGGGATGATCGCCATCAGGCCCGGTCCCCTTCGTTCTTGGTCTCGGTGCTGTCGGCGTCGGAGTGGATGAAGCCGAGTTCCGCGGCGCGACGGAGCGCGTCGCGCCGGGTGTCCGGGGCGGACAGGCCCCCGTTGACGAGTCCGGCGAAGCCGGTGAGCCGGCCGGAGCCGGCGAAGGCGCACAGCTCCACCTCGCGGGTGTCGCCGGGCTCGAAGCGCACGGCGGTTCCGGAGGGGATGTCCAGGCGCATGCCGTAGGCGGCCTCGCGGTCGAAGCGCAGCGCGCGGTTGATCTCGAAGAAGTGGTAGTGGGACCCGATCTGGACGGCACGGTCACCGGTGTTGGCGACGGTGAGCCTGGTCCTGGCCCGGTTGGCGTTGATCTCCACGGGGTCGTCCCCGTAGAGGTAGTGGGCTCCGCCCGACATCTGTGTCTCCTCGGTGTCTCAGGCGTCTCAGGCGCTGATCGGGTCGTGGCAGGTGACCAGCTTCGTCCCGTCGACGAAGGCCGTCTCGACCTGGAGGACGGTGAGCATCTCCCGTACGCCGGGCATCACGTCGTCGCCGGA
Organism: Streptomyces sp. NBC_01363; assembly: GCF_026340595.1. Lineage (GTDB taxonomy): Bacteria > Actinomycetota > Actinomycetes > Streptomycetales > Streptomycetaceae > Streptomyces. The sequence goes on along the minus strand of NZ_JAPEPF010000001.1, from coordinate 3,297,493 downwards.
GACGACCCTGCGGCCCAACTCCATGCATTCGGCGACGGTGTGGCCGTCGCGGGCGGCCTCCAGGACGGCCTCGGTGATCAGGGCGGCGGCTTCGCTGTAGTTGAGCTTGGTTCCCCGGTCGCGGCGGCGGCGGGCCAGGTCCGCGACCACGTAGACATGGAGTTTGTCGATTTCCCGCGGTGCGAGGTTCATGACGTCACGTCTGCTTTCTCGAAGGTGCGTGTCCGAAGGAGAGCCCGGGGCGGTCCAGAGCCGGACCGGCCGCCAGGAAGAGCCAGGTCGTCACGGTGAACGGCCAGGTGAAGGGGGTTGTGCCGAACGACTGGGCGAAGGCTTCCCAGGCGGCGGCGAAGGGGACCGAGGCGACGGCGGCGAGTACCGCGTAACCGGCGGTCCACGCGGTGGGGGTCAGGAACACGGCGCCCAGCGCGATGGCGCAGAGCACCGCGTTGTAGCCGTACAGCCCGTCGGTGATCGAGGCTGCGGGCAGCCCGGCCGCGCAGGCTGTCACGAGCGCCACGGCGCTGGCCCCCACCGCCGCGAGCGCCACGGTCCGGGAGGCGACAAAGAGCCCGGCGAGCACGATCAGGCCCGCGTACCACGTGTCGAGGAAGAAGATCTGACCGATGTTGGCGCAGAGCGCCCGCCCCGCTTCGGCGGCCGTCAGCTCAGTGAACCCCGGCACACGCGCGGTCGCGCCGACGGTGACCGGGCCCGTCGACAGGGCGACCGTCAGGGCGCTGACGACCAGACAGTAGGGGGCCGTGAGCACGGGCAGCCCGAGGGGGGTGAGCAGGCGGCCCACCGCCCCGCTCAGCACGGCGCAGACCGCCGCCGCGAGCACGACCAGCACGGCCGTCCGCCACGAGGCGCCGAGCCGGATCACCAGGGCGATGCCGGTCAGGCACCCGCAGTAGCCCTGAAGCCCCTGCTCCACGCCCTTCCGGTCGGCCCCGAGCAGAACCGCCGCCCCGGTGGACGCGATGGTCCCGAGCAGCCCGAACACCCCGAGCCGCCACCCGCCGACGAACAGCGCGACCGCGAACAGCAGCCCGGACCACGGACTGCCGACAAGCACCACCTGCGCGATGCCGCGCAACTGCGCCGCCCCGGTCCGTGGAACCGCCCGGCCCCGGGGAAATACCCGGCCCCGTATCCGCACCGCCTGTTCTGCTGCGGGCACATCTTCTCCTTTGAGACATGACGAATGAGGGCACACCGAATACATCCACATCGCCGCATTCGGGAGATGTGGATCTTGGTCAACAATCCGTTGAGACGGTACGCCCGGCAGCGACACAAAGGCATCGACAAGACGCGACCACGAAGCGCGACACTTCATCAACCCTCAGCGATACCCCCAGCTAAACGCCCCTCCAAGCCGCGCCGACAGTCACCCCAAACCCCCTCCGCGGCGAAATCCTTAGCCAGGTGTTGAACATTCCACATCCACCTTTTGACCGAAAGACAAGCCCACGAAAGCGCCCCACCCCACACAACCGCATGCGCCATACACGCATAAAATTCAACAAGAAATTAGGTTAGATTCCGGCACAAGGGAGCCGACCCGGCACTCCCCACAGAAAGCCGGCGTACGCTACGCCCCCCTGCGGGGGACAGAGGCCGTGCGTGAGTGGTTCGTGAGTGAATGGGGGCATGCTCCTCGACTTCACCCATGACCACGGCGGCGAACGGCTCAGCGGTGTGTACGGCGGTGAGCCGTCCGGGACCACCGCCGTGTTGCTGCACGGCGCGGGCTCCGGCAGCAAGGAGCGACTGCTGCCGCTGGTACGGGAGTTCGTGGCCCACGGCTGCCGCACGATCGCCTTCGACTTCTCCGGGCACGGCGAAAGCACCGGGAGGCTCGGTGAGCTGAGCCTACGGCGACGGTTCGAGCAGGCCGTGGCGGTGATCGAGGCGTACGCGGGGGCGGACGGGCCGCTGGTCCTGGTGGGGTTCAGCATGAGCGGGCAGACGGTGGCCGATCTCGCCCGGCACTACGATGACCGCGTGGCGGCGATGGGACTGTGCGCGCCCGCCGTGTACGCCGCCGAGGCGTGGGACGAGCCCTTCGGGGACGGGAACGGCCGGTTCAGCGGAATCATCCGGCGGCCGGACAGCTGGCGGGAGGCACCCGCGCTCGACACGCTGCGGGCGTACGAGAGCCGGGCCGTGCTCGCCGTGCCGGGCACGGACGCGGTGATCCCGCCGGCTGTGACCGAGGCCGTACAGGAAGCGCTGGCCGCGCGCGCCCAGTACACACGGCTCGACCTGCCGGACGCATCGCACCAACTGGGCCTGTGGCTCGGTGACCACGGCGACGACCGGCGGGAGTTCGTGGCGGCGGTGCTGACCGGGCTCGACAACCGGGGCTGGACGGCGACACGCGCGTGGGTGGCCAAGCAGATCGGCCCCGGCCGCTCGGTCGCCGACTCCCGTCTCCTGGCCGGCGGCTGGAGCTCCCAGATGCGCCGGCTCACCCTCGACGACGGCACGGACCTGGTGCAACGCACCTTCGTGAAGCCCTTCTTCCGCCACCACGGGCCCGGGCTGCTGAACCGCGAGGCGTCCGTCCTGGCGCTGCTCGCCGAACAGGACTCCATCCCCGCGCCCGGCCTCGTCGCCGTGGACGCCACCACCGAACACTGCGACCACCCGACCCTGTTGATGTCCGCGCTGCCGGGTCGCGTCCGCGTCGACGGGGACGACCTCGACCGGCGCCTGGACCTGCTCGCGGCCCAACTCGTCCGCGTCCACGGCGTCGTACCGGCCGAAAGGCCGCGCCCCTACCAGGCATGGACGTCCGCGGAACGCGTCCGCGCCCCGGACGGACCCCTGTGGGAGCGGGCCGTGGACGTAATCCGCCGCGACCCGCCGCCGTACGAAGGCCGCTTCCTGCACCGCGACTTCCACCCCGGGAACGTGCTCTTCACGGGAACCGGGCCCGAGCTGCGGATCACCGGTGTCGTGGACTGGGTCGAGACCTCGTGGGGCCCTGCCGACCTGGACGTGGCGCACTGCTCGACCGCGCTCGCCCTGCTGCACGGACCGGCGTACGGGCTGGACTTCCGCGACCGGTACGAGGCACAGGGCGGCCACGGCCTCGCCACCGGCCCCGACCACCTGTACTGGCGGCTGCTCGACGCCCTGCACTACTGCCCCGACGCGGCGAAACTGGCCGGACCTTGGCGCGAGCTGGGGCGGGACGATCTGACGCCCGAGGTACTGGGGGAACGGCTGGAGGCGTACGTGGACGGACTGCTGCGCCGGTACGCCTGAGCCGGCGGGAGCATGGCGAAGCCGCACCGCCTCACGCACCGGAGGCCTTGGCGTGGGCCTCGGGCGAGGGCCGCACCTGCGGAGATCCTCAGGGCCTCTTTCCGCATCTCAGCTGATCATTCACCCACTGCCGACTGACGATTTCCCCATCCGACGTCAGATACTCCCCTGCCTTCAGGGGACGTGACGGCTGGACGGACAGATCAATCCACTCGCCCCTGCCGCCGCCTGACCCTTCGTCACGTGACAGTTCCTCGACCTCGACAGAGAAACCTTTGGGAAGCGCCCCTGCGAGGAGTTTCCCTTCCTGGCGGAAACTGTCTGGTTTCCCCACGATGAACACGCCCCGCTTCACCTCGTCGGAGACGGCCCCCCTGGCCTTCCACAACTGCTTGACACTGCTCGTCTCTCCGCGCCGAACACGGACGGTGATTTCTGCTCCGGAAACCTCATCCGCCGGGCAGAGAGGGTAGGCAATCACCACATTCCCCCGATCGTCCAACCGGTAACCGAACCGCACGGAGCTCGGACCCGGACCTATGCAAGAGGTAAGGGCAACGGCGAGAAGCACCGCGGCGATCCATACCTTTCCTCGGCTTCCACTCAGCATGGATACCCACCATTATCCAGATCGGCCGCGATCTCATACCTGTTGTGACAAGGATCGAGTCCAGCCATGAAGTACTTGGGTATAAAAATGAGCCCGGCCTGGTCCCACTGCTTCGGATGGACCCTCTCGTGCTTCAGTCGCTTCGTGCTGATGTACTCAGAGTCCCATCCCGTGACGTAGGTCCCACCCACGTTCGTTCCCCCTCGGCCGTACATGGGCAGAGCCGCCTGACAGACAGTCAGGCCATGGTCCTTGAAACATTCGGCTCCCCCGAGCCTCGCAACGGTTTCGTACGCAGCACCAGTGACCCGACTCCGCATCTTGTTGAATTTCCTCATGACACCCTTCACGGCTGGCTGAGACATGCTCCACGCTGCCCCGTAGTTGCCTTTGAGGATGCTGCCGAGGATCCCGTCCCTCTTGCGTTGCTCGGCTTCTGCCCTGGCCCTGGCCTTGGCCTGCGCCCGGTACTCCGCCGCCTCCTTCTTTCGCTGCTCCGCATAGGAATCGTTGATCAGATACCCGGAAGGGTTGGCCCGGTACGCCGCGTAGCGTTTCTGGGATTCCTTGTCCTTCATCGGGGTCTGGTTCCAGACCCACTTGCTGCCCTTCTTGGTGTACCCGACGTTCATGCCGCGGTCCCGCGCCCAGGCGTCGTCATTGTAGGAGGCGCCGCCGGCCGGGCCGTCGGGGCGGAGGCCGTCCGGGTCGGACTTGGTGAGCGGGTTGTTGTGGGCGTAGCTGTACGCGTTCATCTGCGCCGGGTCGTTGATGTCGATGACCGGGTCGACGGAGAGGAAGCGGCCGAGGGCAGGATCGTATTCACGCGCCCCGAGGTGGGTGAGACCGGTGGGGTCGTTGGTGCCGCCGACAAAGCCCCGGGTTCCGAACGCAGTGGACTGCGCGGTGCGGAGTTGCCCGAAGGGCAGTTGCCTGCGGCGCGTCAGGGCGAGCGTTCCGACCGCGATGGCGGACATCGCGGTGCCCTGGTGGTCGCCGATGAGGTACGAAGTGGTGGCCCCGGCGCGGACGGCCACGGTCTCGCCGTTGTGCGTGTAGGAGCGGGTGCCGGTCTTGGCGCCGTTGGCGGCGACGGTGAGTTCGTTGCCCTGCGGCAGTGTGAGCGTGCTGGAGCCGTCGGCGTTCTTGGCCATGAGGCGGTTGCCGTCGGCGTCGTAGACGCAGCTGCTGGTCTTGCCGGACTGGCCTCGGCCCCGTTCGTCTCCATCGGCAACACGGACGTGACGCTCAACGCCGAGATCGGCGACCCCGACGGCGGCACACTGAACGCACGGTTCGATCTGTGGGCGACGGGCCATCATCCCAACGACGACCCCGACGGCGTCCTGATCGTCAGTACCAAGGTCTCGACGACTTCCGGGAAAGTAGCGACACTCAAGGTGCCGAAGGCGACACTGCAGAAGTACCTCACCGCGGCCAACGGCATCTACTCCTGGAAGGCCCGGGCGGAGGACAGCACTTCCCAGTCCGCGTGGACACCGGCCGCGGGCAAGCCCGGCTGCCGGTTCGTCTTCGGCCCCAACCGCCCGAGCACGCCGCCGAGCATCAAGTCGAGCGACTTCCCCGACGGCTCGGACGGCTGGCCACAGCAGACGGGGGAGGCCCGGAAGCCCGGCTCGTTCGTCATCGGCGACGGTGGTGTCAACGACGTGACGTCGTACGAGTACTGGACCGACTGGGACACCACCGTCCGCTCCGTCGTACCCACCGCCGACCTCGATGGTGACGGGAAGAAGGACGGCAAGATCACGCTCACTCCGCCTTCGGCCGGCTCACAGAGACTGCACGTCCGCAGCCTCGACGCTGCCAAGAACCGATCGGACGGAGCTCAGTACCTCTTCTACGCCAACAGCCCCGCCATCCCGGACAAGCCCGGAGACCTCAACGGCGACGGCAATGCCGACCTCTACGGCGTCCGCACCAACGGCGAGCTGGCGCTCTACCCCGGCCAGGGAAACGGCCGCGTGGGAACAGCCACCATGGGCGGGAACACCGACTTCGACGGTGCCACCATCACCATCGCGGTGACTGGACGGGGGACGGCTACGAGGACCTGGTCGCCGCGCTTCCCGGCGACGGAGGGAAATCGCTGTACTTGTTCCCCAACAACGGGGTGGGCTTCGCCTGCACGAGTCGCGACGAACAGGCCGACGGGGAGTCGCAGTCCTGCCAGTACGACGCGCAGGAACTCCAAGTGACCGACGAGGAGAACAACCACTGGGCGGCGGCCGATCAGATCCTCGCTGTCGGAGATGTCGACGGACCGCTGGACACCGACGGCAACGGCACGGTCGACACGCCCGGCTTCCCCGACCTCCTGGTCAAGGAAGGCAACCTGCTCTGGCTGTACTTCGGCTCCGATTCCTTCTACCTCGACCAGAACCGGGCACCTGTCCTGCTCGGTGAAGGGTCATGGGCCGACTACGACCTCGTCGCGCCGGGGGACCGCACCGGGAACGGGCACGTGGACCTCATCGCCCGCGACAGGGGCACCGGCCGGCTACACCTCTTCGAGGGCACGGGGTACTCCGGCGAGGGGCTCGGTTCCACGTCGGCGTCCGTCGTCCTCGGCACCGGCTGGACACCTGCCAACCGGCCGCTGATCCCGGCCGTCCCGGATGCGGACGGAGACACCAAGGCCGATGTCTGGGCGACCGGGGGCAACGATCAGTTCTACTTCTACCCGAAATCTCGGGCAGCGGGGTCGCCGTGGGCACTGCGGGCTGGCCGGGCTTCCAGACGTTGAGCTGATCCCGGCAGCGTGGAGACGTGGAGTCGGCCCGTACCGGATTCGTTCCGGTACGGGCCGACTTCACGTGTTTCATTCGCGTTCGCAGGGAGAACCGTCGCCTACTCCTCCGGTGGGAAGACGACCTCTCCCGAGTCGGTCAGTGTGATCGTGATCGCCTCGACCGGGCACCCCTCCGCGGCCGCGAGGACCTTCTCGTCGGCGTCGGTCTCCGGGGCCGACGGGCGGGACTGGCGGGCGGTGTCCAGGGCGAAGGCGCCCGGCGCGTGGTTCACGCACATCCCGGAGCCGATGCAGACCCCCCGGTCGACCTCGACGGCCCAGCGGTCCCCCATCATTCCCCCTCGTATCCGGCCGGCAGGTGGATCATCTTGTGCTCGAAGTACTCGCCGTACCCCTCGGGGCCGAACTCCCGCCCCAGACCTGAGTTCTTGTACCCGCCGAACGGGCCGAGCATGTCGAGGCTGAAGGTGTTCACGCTGTACGTGCCCGTCCTGACCCGGCGGGCGATGTCGATGCCGCGTTCGGTGTCGGCGGTCCAGACGCTGCCGCTGAGGCCGTACTCGGAGTCGTTGGCGATCCGCACCGCCTCGTCCTCGTCGCCGTACGGCAGCAGGCAGATGACGGGGCCGAAGATCTCCTCGCGGGCGATGCGCATGGAGTTGTCGACGTCCCCGAAGAGGGTCGGTTCGACGTACCAGCCCCGCTCCTGGGAGGCCGGACGGCCGCCGCCGGTGAGGATCTTGGCGCCCTCGTCCTGCCCGATCCGGATGTAGTCGAGCGAGCGCCGCTGCTGGCGCTGCGCGACGAGGGGGCCGAGTTCGGTGGCGGGGTCGAGCGGATCGCCGACCTTCAGCGCACCGGCCGCGGCGGCGAACGCCTCGGACGTCTCGTCGTAGCGGGAGCGCGGGACGAGGATGCGGGTCTGGGCCACGCACGCCTGGCCGTTGATCATCCAGGCGAAGGGGACGATGCCCGCGACGGCGGCGTCCAGTTCGGCGTCCGGGAGGATGACGGCGGCGGACTTGCCGCCCAGCTCCAGGGTGACCCGGGTGAGGTTGCGCGAGGCGACCTCCATCACCCGGCGCCCGGCGGCCACGGACCCGGTGAACGACACCTTGTCGACGCCGGGATGCCCGACCAGGTACTCGCTGACCTCGCGGTCGGCCGGAAGGATCGACAGCACCCCCTCCGGCAGCCCGGCCTCGGCGGCGATCTCACCCAGGATGTAGGCGTCCAGCGGCGATTCGGGCGAGACCTTGAGCACGGCGGAGCAGCCGGCCAGCAGCGCGGGCGCGAGCTTGGCGGCGGCGGTGAACTGCGGAACGTTCCACGGCACCACGGCCGCGACCACCCCGACCGGCTCCCGGCGCACCAGCAACGGCCCGAGCGCCCCGGCCCGCCGCTCCTCGTACGGGAACTCGCGGGCGACGGTGATCGCCGAGTCCCACACCATCATCGCGGCGAGCGCCTGCACCATGATGCTCGACGTGTACGGGGTGCCGTTCTCCGAGCTGATGACCCGGGCGATCTCCTCGTACCGCACGGCGAACCCGTCCTTGATCCGGGTGACCACCGCGATCCGCTCGTCCGGGCTCATCCGCGCCCAGGGCCCCTCGTCGAACGCCCGCCGCCCGGCGGCGACGGCACGGTCCACGTCCGCCTCGCAGGCGTGCGGCACCCGGCCGATGACCTGTTCGGTGTGCGGCGAGACGACCTCGATCGTGTCCCGGCCCAGCGGATCGACCAACTCCCCGCCGATGAACAGTTTTCCGTGTTCGACAAGCTCGGTCATGGCTGCTGCCTCCCGCGGCCCGGCGCGTTGCCCGACTCAGTATCCGACTCGGCATCTGACTCTGTGTCAGAACTGATACCAGTTCCAGTTCCAGGAGTCCACGGCCGCGACAGCACCCCGGACGAGATGGTCGACCAGGGCTACTACTGGAACAAGTTCTCGTTACAGTGGGGGCGGCGCATCGGAGCCGCAGAGCCGCACGCCGTCTGGAGAGATGGGGACCTCATGACGCAGGTGACCGACCACGGTGGGGGCGTGCACAGCATCAAGGTGCCCATCCCGGACAATCCGCTCGGCCATACCCTCGTGCACGTCCTGGACACGGATCGGGGACCGGTCCTGATCGATACCGGGTGGGACGATCCCGAGGCCTGGGACACGCTCGGGGCCGGGCTCGCCGCCGTCGGTACGGAGATGGCCGACATCCACGGGGTGGTCATCACCCACCACCATCCCGACCACCACGGGCTCTCCGGCCAGGTGCGCGAGGCTTCCGGGGCCTGGATCGCCATGCATGCGGCGGACACCGCGATCGTGCGCCGTACCCGGGAGTCCGAACCCGGCAGGTGGCTGACGTATCTCACGGCCAAGCTCACCGCGGTCGGTGCGCCCGAGGAGCATCTCGCGCCGTTGCGGTCCGCCGCGGCCGGCGGGGGGCGGACGCGCACATTGCCGGGGTTGCGGGCCGCGCTGCCGGACCGGGAGATCGTGCCCGGTGAGCTGCTCGATCTGGCGGGGCGCAGGCTGCGGGCGATCTGGACGCCGGGGCACACGCCGGGGCATGTGTGCCTGCACCTGGAGGAGGAGCATCCGGGGAATCTGCCGGGCCGGGGGCGGCTCTTCTCGGGGGATCATCTGCTGCCGGGGATCAGTCCGCACATCGGGCTGTACGAGGACCCGGACGACGCGACGGTCACCGACCCGCTCGGCGACTACCTCGACTCACTGGAGCGCATCGGCCGGCTCGGGGCCGCCGAGGTGCTGCCCGCGCATCAGTACGCCTTCACCGACGCGGCGGGACGCGTACGGGAACTCCTCGGCCATCACGAGGAGCGGCTGACCGGGCTGCTGGGACTGCTGGCCGAGCCGCTGACGCCGTGGGAGCTGGCCGAGCGGATGGAGTGGAACCGGCCCTGGGCGCAGATCCCGCACGGCTCCCGGAACATCGCCGTCTCGGAGGCCGAGGCGCATCTGCGGCGGCTGGTGAAGCTCGGGCGCGCGGAGGCGGTGCCGGGGAGCGAGCCGGTGACATATATCGCAGTGTGAGGCGGGGCGGGCATCGCAGTGTGGGGGCGGGGCGCCCCGCCCCGCCCCCGCGGGGCTCATCTCAACGGCAGGGCCTCACTGACCCACCCGTCCGTCGATGCACTCGCGCAGCAGGTCGGCCTGCCCGCAGTGCCGGGCGTACTCCTCGATCCTGTGCACCAGCAGCTCCCGGACGGAGATCTTGTCCTTCCCCAGCCGCTCGCCCAGGTCCGGGTGCCCGGCCAGCGCGGCGTCGGTCGCGGCCTGCTCGCGCTGCAGATCGGCGTACGCGGCGTCGACCACGGCCTGCTCGGCGACGGCTCCGTCGAAGTCCGCGTCCCGCTTGCCGTAGAGCTTCGGCAGCGGTTCACCGTCGGTGATCCAGTTGCGCCAGTCCCGTTCCACCTCGGCGAGGTGGCGCAGGAGGCCGAGCAGCGACAGCGTCGACGGCGGGACCGACCGGCGGGCCAGCTGCTCCGCGTCCAGGCCGTCGCACTTCATCCGCAGGGTCAGCCGGTAGTCGGTCAGATACTCCGCGAGCGTCGCGAGCTCGCCCTCCGGGCTCGTGCCCTCCTTGCTGCGGGGGTCGTCGTCCGGGTCCGCCCACATGTCGGGGTAGACGGTCGCCTGGGTCCAGCGTGCGGGTTGGTCACTCATGCGGGACATGGTCGTCCGTTCGGGGCCGAACTCGCCAGTGGGTTTCCCCCGTTGCCCGCCAGTGGGTATTCCGCGTTGCCGGCGAGCCGAAGCCGCCCCGGGCCCGGCCGGGCCCGCCCGGTAGAGTGTGCGGGTCGTCATCATGCCCGTTCAGGGGGAAGCCGGTGCGAATCCGGCACTGACCACGCAGCCGTGAGCCGTCGTCGCAGACGGTGAGTCGGAATGCCCTGTCCGCGGTCGTGACCGGCTCGGACCACCGGACCCGCCGGTGGTCGGCACCGTCGAGGTATACGGAGCCGGAGCCTGGTGCCTGAGCGTGCCTGTGCCCGGTTCACCCCGCAGGAGAGGCCCCGCCCGCCATGACCGTACGCCGCAGCGCAGCAACGCTCGCCGCCACCGCCGCCGTGCTCTGCGCGGCCGCAGCGCCGGTCGCGGTCGCAGCGCCGTCCCCCTCGCCGTCCGCCGCACTGCCCGCCGGGCTGTACGGCACGAAGGACCCCACCTACGACGGGGTGTGGCGGCAGTCGCTGGCCTTCCTCGCCCAGCGGCTCGAAGGCGTCACACCGGCCGCGAAGTCGGTGGACTGGCTGATCTCCCAGCAGTGCGCCGACGGCTCCTACGCCGCGTTCCGGCCCGATGTCTCCAAGCCGTGCGACGCGAAGACGATGCGGGACACCAATGCCACCGCGGCCGCCACCCAGGCGCTGGTCGAGGTCGGCGGGCACCGGGAGACCGTGAACAACTCGGTGCGCTGGCTGAAGTCCGTGCAGAACGAGGACGGCGGCTGGGGCTACACCGCGGGCGCGCCCAGCGACGCCAACTCCACCTCCCTGGTGATCGGCGCCCTCGCCCGGCAGGGGCAGCGGCTCGCGGACATCACGACCCCCGGCGGCAAGACCCCGTACGACCCGCTGCTCGCGCTCGCGATCCCGTGCGGCGGCAAGGACGGCGGCGCCTTCGCCTACCAGCCCGACAAGAAGGGGAAGCTCGCCGCGAACGCGGACGCCACCGCGGCCGCCGTGCTCGGCGCGATGGGCAAGGCACTGGCCGTCGGGAACAACGCCGCGGGCAAGGCGCCCAGCTGCCACCCGGGCTCGGGCTCCGGCCTCACGCCCGAGCAGGCCGCCCAGAACGGCGCCCACTACCTCACCGGTGCCCTCGCCGGGAACGGCCACCTGAACCAGGCGCCGATGCCGGGTGCCACCGACTCCACCCCGCAGCCCGACTTCGGCAACACCGCGGACGCGGTCGTCGCGCTGTCCGCGGCCGGTCACCAGGACAAGGCGGCCGGGGCGCTCGGCTGGCTGAAGAAGAACTCCGCGGACTGGGCCGCCCAGAACGGCCCCGCCGCCTACGCCCAGCTGATCCTGGCCGCCCACTCGACCGGCGACAACGCCCGGGACTTCGGCGGCGTCGACCTGGTCACCCGGCTGAACGCGGCCGGCCCCGCGCCCGCCGCCGTCGTGACGCCCGACCCGTCCGCCGACACCGGGTACGAGGCCACCGAGAAGGACCAGGTCCACAGCGGCGACGACGTGATCGGGGGCGTGTGGTGGTACATCGGCATCGCCCTCGTCCTCGCGGCAATCGCGTTCTTCCTGATCAGCGGTCGCCGGAAGAACAGGCAGCTGTGAGGCGCACGGGAAGGGCCACCGCGCTGCTGGTGGTCCTGGGCGCCGTCCTGGCCGTGCTCGGCGCGGGTCCGGCCCAGGCGGCCGGCTACCGGTACTGGTCGTTCTGGGAGGGCTCCGGCTCCGGCTGGACGTACGCCACCCAGGGCCCGTCCCTGGTCCGGCCCGACGACGGGGCGGTGCAGGGTTTCCGGTTCTCGGTGAGCGAGGACTCCCAGGACTCGGCGAAGCCGCGCCGCGCCCCCGCCTTCACGAAGATCTGCGCGGACACCCCGGCCGAGGACGGCACCAAGAGGATCGCGCTCGTCATCGACCCGGGCACGACCGCGGACGCCCCGGCCGGTGAGACACCGCCCGCGCTGCGCACCGCGTGCGCGCGGGTCGACCCCGAGGCGAGCGCCGCGGAGGCGCTCGCCTCGGTGGCCAAGCCCTTGCGGTACAGCAGCGACGCGATGCTCTGCGCGATCACCGGCTACCCGGTCGCCGGCTGCGGCGAACAGGTCTCCGGCGACGGGCACGGCACGCCTGCCGCGTCCGCCTCCGCCTCACCGGCCGGATCCGCGGCCGCCACCGGCTCGGGCGGCTCCGGCGGCGGCCCGTCCGCCGGGGTGCTCGTCGGTGTCGGCGCCGTTCTCCTCCTCGGCATCGCCGCGGTCGTGCAGGCCCGCCGCCGCCACGGATGACCGCCTCGACCAGCTCCGCGGTCCTGGCGCGCCGCCGTCCGCTGCGCGCCCCCGAGGCGAACCGGAGCAACGCCCTGCCCGCCGGGGCCTGGTGGCTGTGGGCGCTCGGCCTCGCCACCGCCGCCTCCCGGACCACCAATCCGCTGCTGCTCGGGCTGCTGGTGGGGGTGGCCGGTTACGTCGTGGCGGCGCGCCGCACGGACGCGCCGTGGGCCCGTTCGTACGGGGCGTTCGTCAGGATCGGGCTGTTCGTCGTCGCCGTGCGGCTGGTCTTCTCCGTCTTCCTCGGTTCGCCGATCCCCGGCACGCACCTGGTGTTCACGCTCCCCGAAGTGCCGCTGCCCGACTGGGCGAAGGGGGTCAGGATCGGTGGCCGGGTCACCGCCGAGCAGTTGCTCTTCGCGCTCTACGACGGGGCGAAACTGGCCACGCTGCTGATCTGCATCGGTGCGGCGAACTCGCTCGCCAACCCGGCCCGGCTGCTGAAGTCGCTGCCGGGCGCACTGTACGAGGCGGGCGTCGCCGTCGTCGTCGCGATGACGTTCGCGCCGAACATGGTCGCCGACGTGCTGCGACTGCGCACCGCACGGCGGCTGCGGGGCCGTCCGACCGGGGGCATCAAGGCGGTCCTCCAGATCGGACTGCCGGTCCTGGAGGGCGCGCTGGAGCGGTCGGTCGCGGTGGCGGCGTCGATGGACGCGCGTGGATACGGGCGTACCGCCCAGGTCCCGCCCGCCGTCCGGCACACCACGAACGTCCTCACGCTCGGCGGGCTGCTCGGGGTGTGTGCCGGTACGTACGGTCTGCTGGCCGCGCAGGGCGCGGTGTACGGGCTGCCGCTGCTGATCACCGGGCTCGTCGCCGCGATGGCCGGGCTGCGGCTCGGCGGGGCCCGTTCGGTCCGGACCCGCTACCGGCCCGACCGGTGGGGTGCGCGGGCCTGGCTGGTGGCGGGTTCGGGTGTCGTGGTGGCGGTGGCGATGATCTGGGCGGGCGGTGTCGACGGGGCGGCGCTGCACCCCGGAGTCGTACCGCTGGTCGCGCCGGTGCTTCCGCTGTGGCCCGCGGCCGCTGTGCTGATCGGGCTGCTGCCCGCGGTGGTGGCGCCGGTGCCGCCGTCGGCGGGCGCCCCGAAATCCAAGGAGATCCAGTGATCCGGTTCGAGCAGGTCTCGGTGCGCTACGAGGGGGCGGAGCGCCCCACTCTCTCCGGGGTCGATCTGACCGTCCCCGAGGGCGAGTTGGTGCTGCTCGTCGGTCCGTCCGGGGTCGGCAAGTCGACGCTCCTGGGCGCCGTTTCGGGTCTGGTGCCGCACTTCACCGGTGGCACGCTGAGCGGCCGGGTCACGGTCGACGGGCGCGACACCCGTACCCACAAACCGCGCGAACTCGCCGATCTGGTCGGCACGGTGGGCCAGGACCCGCTCTCCCACTTCGTGACCGACACGGTCGAGGACGAGTTGGCGTACGGCATGGAGTCGCTGGGCCTGGCCCCCGACGTGATGCGGCGGCGGGTCGAGGAGACCCTGGACCTGCTGGGGCTCGCCGGGCTGCGCGACCGGCCGATCGCCACGCTCTCCGGCGGCCAGCAGCAGCGGGTCGCGATCGGTTCCGTCCTCACCCCGCACCCGAAGGTGCTGGTCCTCGACGAGCCGACGTCCGCGCTGGACCCGGCGGCGGCCGAGGAGGTCCTCGCCGTGCTGCAACGGCTGGTGCACGACCTGGGCACGACGGTCCTGATGGCGGAGCACCGGCTGGAGCGGGTGGTGCAGTACGCGGACCGGGTCGTCCTGCTGCCGTCGCCGGGGGCCGCCCCGGTCCTGGGCGCGCCCGCGGACGTCATGGCCGTCTCCCCGGTCCACCCGCCGGTCGTCGCGCTGGGCAGGCTGGCGGGGTGGGAGCCGCTGCCGCTCTCGGTCCGCGACGCCCGGCGCCGGGCGGCGGACCTGCGCGAGCGGCTGGCGTCGGTGCGCCCGCCCGCCCCGGAGCCGGTGGCCGCTCCCGCCCCGCCGCCCCTGGCGCCCTCCCCGGTACGGCGCGGCGCCCTCGCCCGGCTGCTGGGCCGCGGCGCGCAGACCGCAGACGTTCCCGAGCCGACCGTCGACGCCACGGCCCGGGTCGAGCGGCTCGGTGTACGGCGCGGGCGCGTCGAGGCGCTGCGCCGGGTGACGCTCACCGTCGCCCCGGGCGAGACCGTGGCCCTGATGGGCCGCAACGGCGCGGGCAAGTCCACCCTGCTGGCCACGCTCGTCGGCATGGTCGAGCCCACCACCGGCACCGTCCTGGTCGGTGGCCGGACCCCGCACCGCACCGAGCCGCGCGAGATGGTGCGCCGGGTCGGGCTCGTACCGCAGGAGCCGCGCGATCTGCTGTACGCGGACACCGTCGCCGCCGAGTGCGCCGCTGCCGACAACGACGCCGGCGCCGCCCCCGGCAGCTGCCGGGCCCTGGTCTCCGAGCTGCTGCCGGGCGTGCCGGACGAGACCCACCCCCGCGATCTCTCCGAGGGCCAGCGCCTCGCGCTCGCCCTGGCCGTCGTGCTCACCGCGCGGCCCCCGCTGCTGCTCCTGGACGAGCCGACCCGCGGTCTGGACTACGCGGCGAAGGCCCGGCTGGTCGGGGTGCTCCGCGGCCTCGCGGCCGACGGCCACGCGATCGTCCTGGCCACGCACGATGTGGAGCTCGCCGCCGAGCTGGCGCAACGGGTGGTGATCCTCGCCGACGGGGAGATTGTCGCGGACGGGGAGACCCGGCAGGTGGTGGTCTCGTCGCCGGCGTTCGCCCCGCAGACCGCGAAGATCCTCGCCCCGCAGGGCTGGCTGACCGTGCCACAGGTGCGCGCCGCGCTGGGAGAGCCGTCGTGAGCGGGCGCCGGGCGCGGCCGGTGCGGCTCGGGCCGCGTGCGGTCGCCGCGCTCGTCCTCGTCAGCGCGATCGGTGTGGTCGCGTTCGGCTGGCCGCTGCTGGCCGGCCCCGGCGCCGGTCTGGCGCACTCCCAGGACGCGCCGTGGCTGTTCGCCGCGCTGTTGCCGCTGCTGGTCGGGGTGGTCGTCGCGATGATCGCGGACTCCGGTCTCGACGCGAAGGCGGTGGCGATGCTGGGGGTGCTGGCCGCGGTCGGCGCCGCGCTGCGCCCGCTGGGGGCGGGCACGGCGGGGCTGGAACCCATGTTCTTCCTGATGGTGCTGAGCGGCCGGGTGCTCGGGCCCGGCTTCGGCTTCGTGCTCGGCTCGGTGACCATGTTCGCCTCGGCGCTGCTCACCGGTGGCGTGGGGCCGTGGATGCCGTTCCAGATGCTGTCGATGGGCTGGTTCGCGATGGGCGCGGGCCTGCTGCCGGGCCCGGACCGGCTGCGCGGGCGGGCCGAGCTGCTGATGCTGGCGGGGTTCGGCTTCGTGGCGTCGTTCGCGTACGGCACGGTGATGAACCTGTACGGCTGGACGATGGTGCCCCCGGCCGGCTCCGGCATCTCGTTCCACGCGGGCGACCCGCTGGCCGACAACCTGGTCCGCTTCCTCGCGTACTGCGCGGCCACCTCGCTCGGTTGGGACCTGGGCCGGGCGGTGCTCACCGCGGTACTGACCCTGGCCGTGGGTCCGGCGCTGCTGAAGGCGCTGCGCCGGGCCACCCGCCGCGCCAACTTCGAGGCCCAGGTCACATTTGACGGCCCCCGCGAGTGAGGGCTCCCACAGGACCATGGTCCCCCACTATCGGTGGTAGTGGCCGCCCCGGCGCCAGGCCCTTCCCCGTACCCGGCCCGCCCAGGTCGCCCGCCTGAGTGAATAGGGCACTTAATATCACTTGGCCAACTTAATTACCTGTTAGGCCAATTAGGCGCATTTGGCTTGTCCATCCATTCCCGGCGGCCACCGGCGCGTTGTGATTCTCGTGGAACCACGAGAATTCTGGGAGCGGAACACCGTCCTGGCGGAAGCTTTCTGCGCCAGCGACGAACGCATGCGCCAGGCACAGGCGTTGCTGGACGAGACGCAGGCGGAGCGGAGCAGGACGCTGGCCGCCTTCGCCGTCACGGTCGGTGACGACGGATCGATCGCGGACTTGATGGGCCTGAACGAACGCGAAGTGCGATTGGCACGACGCACCGTCGGCCGAACCGACGCACGGTCCCTGGCCGAGGAGCTCCTGAGCCGGTCACAGTCCGCGGCGGGCAGACCGGCCGGGGAGCCTGCCGCCGCGCCGGACAACGCCCTGCCGCACCCGGCCGACGAGCCCCCTTCCCCACCACCGGACGCACCGCAGCCCGCCCCACCACCGGCTGCGCCCCCGGCCCCTGCGCCGGCCACGACCGGGACCCTTGCCTACATCCCGTCGCCGTCTCCGCCCGTCGAGATGGAGAACACCGTCATCTGGTCGCCGAGCATGGACTCCGTGCTGCTGTGGAGCTGGGAGTCCGGTCTCGATCTGCAGACGGTGGCCGCCGAACTCGGCCTGGAGGTACGCGCACTGCTGATGCGCGTACAGGAACTCGCCAACGACGGGCTGCTCACTCTCGCGACCCCGGTCGCGGACGTCGGCCGGTCCGGGCGGCACCGCCGCCACCACGAAGAGGGATACGCGGCGCTGTTCAGCCCCACCGCCACCTTCCCCACCCATGTGCCGTACTGAGGCACGCCCCCGTCGCCCCGGCGACGCGGGCCCCGGCCGGACGATCGGCCGGGGTTCCCCCCACTCCTCCCGCCCCACGGGCCTGCCGCGCTCAGCGCCGCGCGGCCACCGTGTCGAACCAGCGGACGATCTGCGGCCCCGACTTCATGTACGTGGTGTTGTGGTTGGCCGATCCCTGGTCGATCACCGGGGCGTCGACGCCCCGGGCGGCCAGATCGGCGGCGCAGTTGCGGGCGTTGGCGATCGGGACATCGGTGTCGCCGGACGAGGAGTAGAGCCGTACCGGGACGTCCGGCTTCCAGGCGCAGTTGCCGTCCTGGGCGCGCGCCGCGTCCAGCAGACCGCCGGTGAGGTGCTGGAGTCGGCGGTAGTAGTCGTCGGTGAGCAGCTCCTTCAGCGTCGCGGGCAGCGCCGGGATGATCTCCTCCTCGGTGTGGTTGGTGTCGAAGAGCTCGTCCACGATTCCCGCGTACGGCTTCCGGAACGCCTCGGAGGGGTCCTTGTAGAGCGGGTGCAGTCTGCTCTGCGCGGTGAGGTAGTACGTCATGTAGAAGACGGCGCTGGTGTCGTTGACCCTGCCGTCGAAGAGGGCGGGCGTCTCCGCGTGCTCGATGTCGTAGGGGCCCGATACGGGGGCGAGGGCCCGGAGCCTGAAGTGCCGGTCCACGCCGTTGTCGAGGGCCTTGCCCAGGGCCATCGCGACCTGGCCGCCCTGGGAGAAGCCGCTGGCGTACACATCGCCGGTGAGCGGCCGGTCCAGGCGCTGCGCGGCGGTGCGGGAGGCCCTCAGCATGTCGACGGAGGCCGTGACGGAGGACTTGGTGTCCATGTACGGGTGGCGTCCGGGGCCCTTGCCGAGACCCAGGTAGTCGGGCGCGGCGACGGCGCGGCCCGCCGAGGCGTGGAGGTACGGGGCGAAGCGGCCGAAGTCCTCGCCGACGGAGGGTGCGTAGTCGCGGTGGGCCATGGTGCCGTGGGTGTCGGAGACCACGTCGAGACGGTGGGGGCCGCCCTTGGGGAGGGCGAGGAGACCGGTCGCGGTGGTGGGTGCGCCCTGCGGGGTGACGGTGCGGTAGGTGAGGCGGTAGGCCCGCAGTCCGTGGCGGACGGTGCCGGTGTCCATGCCGCCCTCGGCGAGGAACCGGGCGACGTCCGCGCGGTCGAGGTCGGCCACGGGGGTGATGCCCAGCAGGGTTCCTCTGCCGCGCGCGGTGACCGAGTGCGGTGCCCCGGGTGCCCCGGCGGGCTGTTGTGCGACGGCGGGCACGGCGCCCAGGGAAGCGAGGACCATCACCGCGGCGGCCGCCGTCGTCCGGCGGGCGATGCGCCGGCGCTTGCGCGAAGTCGGGTATCCGGTACGGCTGTTGTTGTTATCCATGGCCATGACGCTATTCAGCCGGGCGCCGCGCCGACATCGGCGTGGGCCCCCGGCCCGGGGTGCACCTGACAACACCCCCGGGCGGGGGCCCACCCTCCGCGGAGCCGCCGGGCAGCGCCCCGGGTCAGAGCCGCTGGATGATCGTGCCCGTCGCCAGCGCACCGCCCGCGCACATCGTGATGAGGGCGAACTCCTTGTCGCGGCGCTCCAGTTCGTGCAGCGCCGTGGTGATCAGCCGGGCCCCGGTGGCGCCCACCGGGTGACCGAGCGCGATGGCACCGCCGTTGACGTTGACCTTTTCGAGGTCCTGCCCGAAGACCTGCGCCCAGCTCAGCACCACGGACGCGAAGGCCTCGTTGATCTCGACGATGTCGATGTCCTTGAGCGACATCCCGGCCTTGCCGAGCACCGCACGGGTCGCGTCGATCGGCCCGTCGAGGTGGAAGTGCGGGTCCGAACCGACCAGGGCCTGGGCGACGATCCGGGCGCGCGGCTTGAGCTTGAGGGCGCGCGCCATCCGCTTGGAGGCCCACATGATCGCGCAGGCGCCGTCGGAGATCTGCGAGGAGTTGCCCGCGGTGTGGATGGCGGTGGGCATGACCGGCTTGAGCCGGGCGAGCCCCTCCATGGTGGTGTCGCGCAGCCCTTCGTCCCGGTCGACCAGGCGCCACATGCCCTGTCCGGCCGCCTGTTCCTCCTCGGTGGTCGGCACCTGGACGGCGTACGTCTCCCGTTTGAACCGTTCCTCGGCCCAGGCGACGGCGGCCCGCTCCTGCGAGATCAGCCCGAGCGAGTCGACGTTCTCCCGGGTCAGCCCGCGCTTGCGGGCGATGCGTTCGGCGGCCTCGAACTGGTTGGGCAGGTCGATGTTCCACTCGTCGGGCCAGGGCTTGCCCGGCCCGTGCTTGGAGCCGCTGCCCAGCGGCACGCGCGACATGGCCTCGACACCGCAGCTGATGCCGACGTCGATGACTCCGGCCGCGACCATGTTGGCCACCATGTGGGAGGCCTGCTGCGAGGAACCGCACTGGCAGTCCACGGTGGTGGCGGCGGTCTCGTACGGAAGACCCACGGCGAGCCAGGCGTTGCGGGCCGGGTTCATGGACTGTTCGCCGGCGTGGGTGACCGTGCCGCCGACGATCTGTTCGACACAGTCGGCGTGGATGCCGGTGCGGCCGAGAAGTTCTCGGTAGGTCTCGCCCAGCAGATAGCCGGGATGCAGATTGGCGAGCGCGCCTTGGCGCTTGCCGATGGGGGTGCGTACTGCTTCGACGATGACGGGTTCCGCGGCCATGAGCTCGTCCTCTCCTCGCACTTCCGCAGGGGCGTCCCGGCGCCCGCGGATGGAACTAGTACGCGTTCTAGTTCCTTAGCAGTCTTATGAGGCTTACCCCCGGTACGCAAGAGGGCTGCACGCTCCTTGCGTCCGCTTCATACCGGCCCCACCCACTCTTCACGCAACAGAACGAACCGCCTCTCTTGCCAGTTGTAGAACTCGTTACTACCTTTCCGTCAACATCTGATGGGTCGTCAGGCAGCGTCCGGGCGGCCCTCGGACCGACCTGGAGCTGCCGATGTCCTGCCCCCATCTGCCCGAAGGGTTCGACTTCACCGATCCCGATCTGCTCCAATCCCGCATTCCACACCCGGAGTTCGCACAGATGCGGCAGACCGCACCGGTCTGGTGGTGCGCCCAGCCGGCCGGCATCTCCGGTTTCGACGACGCGGGCTACTGGGTCGTCACCCGGCATGCGGACGTCAAGTACGTCTCCACCCACCCCGAACTGTTCTCCTCCAACACCAACACCGCGGTCATCCGCTTCAACGAGTCGATCAGCCGGGACCAGATCGAGGTCCAGAAGCTGATCATGCTGAACATGGACCCGCCCGAGCACACCCGGGTCCGTCAGATCGTCCAGCGGGGCTTCACGCCCCGGGCGGTGCGCTCCCTGGAGCAGGCCCTGCGCAGCCGCGCCCGCTCGATCGTCGAGACCGCGCTCGCCTCCGCCGACGACGACGGATCGTTCGACTTCGTCACCAACATCGCCGTCGAACTGCCGCTCCAGGCCATCGCGGAACTCATCGGCGTCCCGCAGGAGGACCGGTCCAAGCTCTTCGACTGGTCCAACAAGATGGCCGCGTACGACGATCCCGAGTACGCGATCACCGAGGAGGTCGGCACCGAGGCGGCCATGGAGATCGTCTCGTACTCGATGAATCTGGCGGCCGCCCGCAAGGAGTGCCCGGCCAAGGACATCGTCTCCCGGCTGGTCGCCGCGGAGGGCGAGGGGAACCTCTCCTCCGACGAGTTCGGCTTCTTCGTGATCCTGCTCGCCGTCGCCGGGAACGAGACCACCCGCAACGCCATCAGTCACGGCATGCACGCCTTCCTCACCCACCCCGACGAGTGGGAGCTCTACAAGCGCGAGCGCCCGGAGACGACCGCCGAGGAGATCGTCCGCTGGGCCACCCCCGTGGTCTCCTTCCAGCGGACCGCCACCCAGGACACCGAACTGGGCGGGCAGCTGATCAAGAAGGGCGACAGGGTCGGGCTGTTCTACTCGTCGGCCAACAACGACCCCGAGGTCTTCGAGAACCCGGAGACCTTCGACATCTCCCGCGATCCCAACCCCCACCTCGGCTTCGGCGGCGGCGGTCCGCACTTCTGCCTCGGCAAGTCCCTTGCCGTGATGGAGATCAACCTGATCTTCAACGCGATCGCGGACGTACTTCCCGACCTGCGGCTGGTCGACGATCCGCGGCGGCTGCGCTCGGCGTGGCTCAACGGGATCAAGCAGCTCCAGGTCAGCACCGCCGCGAGCAACGCCGCCGACGGTACCGCCGCCGGGAGCTGACCGCTGCCGTCGGTTGCGGACGGCGGGGTCTCGTTCCTCACGTCCCGGCCCCCGCCGTCCGTACCCGGCACCGCACCCTGCCGAACCCCCGCGCGGGAAGCGCACAACAGCGCGAGGATCATGGCGGGCATGCACGCCCTGCTCTCCGCCTTCGCCCCCATCTGGATGCTCACCACGATCGGTTTCGCGGTCGGCCGCAGCGGTCTGCTGGGCGAGCGGGCGGAGGCCGTGCTCGGCCGGTTCGTCTTCCATGTGGCCATGCCCGCCGCCCTGTTCACCATGGTGTCCGGGGCGCGGCTGGACTCCTTCGCCAACTCCTCGATGGTCGCCTTCGCCGTGGGTACCGCGCTGGTCTGCGGTCTCGGGTTCCTGGCGGCCGGGCGGCTCTTCGGCTGGGGCACGGCCGACCGGGCTATCGGCAGCATGGCGTCGGGCTACGTCAACTCCGCCAATCTCGGCATTCCGGTGGCGGTCCAGGTGCTCGGTGACGCGTCGTTCGTCGCCCAGATCATCCTGTTCCAGGTCCTGTTGGTCTCCCCGGTGATCCTGACGCTGCTGGACACGGGGACGGGGGCCGGGTCGGGGCCGGGTTCCGGGAAGGCCGTCGTATTCCGGCGGATGCTGACCATGCCGGTCCGCAACCCCATCATCATGGCCTCGTTGCTCGGTGTGGCCGTGTCCGCGCTCGGACTGCGCCTGCCGCACGCCGTCGCCCACTCCTGCGACCTGCTCGGCGCCGCCGCCGTGCCGACGGCCCTGATCACGCTGGGCCTGTCCCTGAACGCCCGCCCGGCCGCCGCCGGTTCGACGGACCTCGCGCAGGGCACGGCACAGCCGGTTCGCGCGGAGGGCGCGAGGCACACGGCGCGTGCCGAGGTCGTCGTGGCGGTGGCGCTCAAGACGCTGGTCCAGCCCCTGATCGCCTTCGCCGTCGGCGGCCCGCTGCTGCATCTGCCGGAGCACCAGCTCCTTGCCGTGGTGCTCTGCTCGGCACTGCCGACCGCTCAGAACGCCTTCATCTACGCCCAGCAGTACGGACTGGACACCCGGGTGGCACGCAATGCCGTGGTGGCCTCGACGGTGGTCTCCATGGCCACGCTCTCCCTCGCCACCTGGGCCCTGGGAACGACCGGCTCCTGAGCCGTTCGAGTGGCGGACCGGCGCCGGCGGGCGGATGCTGGTCTGGCGGCGATCCACGCCGAAGGGGTGCCAGGACGAGGTGTTCGTCCCGGCACCCCTTCGGCCCTTTCGAGGGCTCGGCCCGCCGGCGCCGCACCCCCGGAGCCGTTTGCCGCCCGGCCCCTCAGAACTGCTTGCTGCCCACCTCTTCGTCCGGCGCTCTCGGCACCGGCACCGACACCGACCGCTCCAGGTCGTCCTGCGGTTTCGCCGCCGCCGGTACGGCCACCGGCCGCAGCCTCCGCGGCCCCGCCAGCAGATGGGTGAGCCCGAAGCCGAGCGCGACGACGGCCGCTCCGCCCACCGCGTCCAGCACCCAGTGATTGGCCGTGGCGATGATCGCGGAGACCGTGAAGAGCGGGTGCAGCAGCCCCAGCGCCTTCATCCACGCCTTCGGGGCCAGCATGACGATGACGACACCGCACCAGAGCGACCAGCCGAAATGCAGCGAAGGCATCGCCGCGTACTGGTTGGTCATCTCGGTCAGGCTTCCGTAGTCCGGCTTCGCGAAGTCCTGGACGCCGTGGACCGTGTCGATGAAGCCGAGCCCCGGCATCAGGCGCGGCGGGGCCAGTGGGTAGAGCCAGAAGCCGACCAGCGCGAGCAGTGTGGCGAAGCCGATGGTGCTGCGGGCCCAGCGGTAGTCCGCGGGGCGCCGTACGTAGAGGACGCCGAGGATCACCAGCGGCACGATGAAGTGGAACGTCGAGTAGTAGTAGTCGAAGAAGCCCCTCAGCCAGCCGATGTTCACGACCGCGTGATTGGCCCAGCGCTCGATGTCGATGTGCAGCCACTGCTCGATGGAGTGGATCTGGCGGCCATGGTGTTCGGCGGTGGCACGGCCGGCCGTCGCCGCGAGCCTGACATGGGAGTACGCGGAGTACACGACCCTGATCAGGAGCAGTTCCAGCAACAGGTTGGGCCGGCTCAGCACCCGCCGCCAGAACGGCAGCAGCGGGATACGGCTCCAGCGGGCCGGGACCGGGGCGGCGCAGTCCGTGGGGATCGGATGCTGCCAGTACTGCGAGGTGCGCGGCAGGAACGGCACGGCGCAGGCCGCGGCGAGCGCGGCGATCAGCAGCACGTTGTCGCGTACGGGGGAGACCGCCTCGATGTTCGGCAGCAGAATCTGCCCCGGCAGCGTGAGCACCAGGACCACGACCGCGGGCCAGACCAGCCGGTCGGAGGCCCGCTTCCCGACCCGGCCGACCACGGCGAGCAGCACCCACAGCAGTTGGTGCTGCCAGGCGGTCGGCGAGACGGCGACGGCGACGCAGCCGGTCACGGCGACGGCGAGCAGCAGCTGGCCGTCCCCCGCGTACCGTGCGGCGCGGCGCAGCCCGAAGAAGCAGACGGCGGCCGCCAGCACCACGTACAGCGCGATCTCCAGCGGGCCCGCGAGGCCGAACCGGAGCAGGGCGCCGTGCAGGGACTGGTTGGCGAGGCCGTCCGCGTCGCCGCCGAGACCGGCGCCCGCGACATGGTGCACCCAGTACGTCCACGAGTCGCCCGGCATCGCGGCCCAGGCCAGCGCCGTGCAGGCGGCGAACGCCGCGCCGCCGGTCGCCGCGGCCTGCCGGCGCCCGGTCAGCCGCAGCAGTACGACGAAGAGCAGCACGGTCGGCTGGAGCGCGGCCGCCAGCCCGATCAGGATGCCCGAGGTGCGTTCCCCGCGGACCGCGAGACAGCCCAGCAGCACCAGCAGGACCGGCAGGATGCTGGTCTGCCCCAGGTGCAGCGCGTTGCGGACCGGCAGCGAGAGCATCAGCAGGCTGATCGCGACGGGCGCGGCCGGCAGCGCGGTACGGCGGGACACCGGTCCCGGCAGCGCACGGGCGGCGACGATGCCCAGCGCGGCGACGAGCAACAGCGAACCGAAGGTCCAGGCGACACCCAGGCTCTGTTCCGCGATGCGGGTCAGCGGTTTCAGCACCAGCCCGGCGAACGGGGTGCCGGTGAACCGGTCGCTGTCGTACAGCGAGCCCGTCACATGCAGGACGCCGTTCTCACCGATCCAGGTCTCCAGATCGGTGAGCCGTTCGCCCGGCGGCTGTCTTAGCACCACTGCCATCTGCCGTACAGCCAGAGCGGCCACAACCAGCCAGAGCAGAGCTCGGGCAGTCCCGGTCCTCGTCCCCGTCGCCGCGTCTCCGCGCACACTGTGCTCCGCATTCGCCACGCTGCGCCAGCCCTCCCGCCGTTCCGGTGCCCGTCCCTCGATCCGGGCGTCCGGGAAACCTTCGCATTTCGCTATGAGATAGACCCAATCCACCCCCGCTCCACCTGACCGTCATCCCATTTCTGTCCGAAAGAATGTCCGGACGAACAGCCGTACCGGGCCACTGGAAGCGAAACTGTGGCCGGAACCGGAACTCCGGTTCGTACGTCCTCCCCCGTGTTCGTCGATCAAGGGGGAGGCAGGCGGAACATGTGGTGCACAGGGGTGAAGCGGGGTCTACGGGGTGACGGGCGCGCGTGGCCGGTGCGTGCGCTGTCACTGCTGCTGATGCTGGTGTCATTGCAGCTGGGGTCGCTGATCAGTCCGGCGTACGCCTGTGGCTGCGGGGCGATGGTCCCGAGCAAGGAGACCCAGGTCTCGGTCGACCGGGAGACGTCGGTGGTCGACTGGGACGGCCGGACCGAGCAGATCGTCATGCGACTCACGGTCCGCGGGAACGCTCCCGAGGCGGCCTGGATCATGCCGGTGCCGGACCGCGCGCGCGTGGATCTCGGTGATCCCGGTCTCTTCTCCGAGCTCTCCGTGCTCACCGCGCCGGAACGAGTGACCAGGCACTACTTCTGGCCCCGCTCCCACGACTGGCCGTTCGCCGGCTCCGGCAACGTAGGGGACGGGGCCGCGGCTCCTTCGGCAGGTGCCCCGGCGGTCCAGGTGGTCGGCCGGGAGCGGCTCGGCCCCTTCGATGTGGCGCGGCTGGCCGCGACCGACCCGGAGGCGCTGCAGAAGTGGCTGGAGGACAACGGCTTCGACCTGCCCGACCGGCTGGCGACGGCGCTGAAGCCCTATGTCGACCAGAAGTGGGAGTACGTCGCGATCCGCCTCGCTCCACAGGACAGCGGCAATCCGCTCCGCGGCACGCTCGACCCGTTGCGGCTGCGCTTCGCCAGCGACCGGCTGGTCTACCCGATGCGGCTGTCGAAGCTCGCCTCGACGCCGCAGCAACTCGGCCTGTACATCCTCGCCGCGCACCGCATGGAGCCGCGCGGCCCGATCGGCGGCGATGCGCCTGAGGTGACGTACGCGGGCAGGATCGATCCCCGGTCGGCGGCGGACGACACGGACGCCCTTGAGGAGCTGACGGGTGCGGAGCCGGTGTTCCTCACCGCGATCGAGCAGTCGTTCCCGCACCCGGAGCGGATCGACGGCGATCATGAGCTGCGCGCGGCCGACGCCGACACCCCGTACCGGACCGTGACGTACCGGAACCAGCTGCTGACCGTGGGCGGCATCCCCGCCTGGGTGCTGTCGCTGCTCGGGGCCGTGCTGGTGGCGGTCGCCGCGGTGCTGCTGGTGGTGGTGACGCGGGCCCGGCGGCGGCCGGTACCGCCTCCGGCACCGGTCACGGTTCCGCCGCCGCTGGGGTGAGCGCCGGAGTGGCGGGCGGGGCGGTGGGTGTGGCGGGGCGACGGGCGCCGCGGCAACGACGGGCGTGGCGGGTGCCCGGTGAAATCGTTGGCCGCCTTGATCGTGCTCAGGCCAGAATGACCGGCATGACCTGGACGCTGGCCCCTGAACCGTTCGACTCGCCCGATGCCTCGCTGCTGCGCCGCGACTACTACGACGAGGTCGCCAGCCGGTACTGGGGGCGGCCCGCCACCGCCGAGGAGATCGACGAGGGGCTCACCGACGACGGGGCCGACCGGCTCGTCCCGCCCACCGGTCAGTTCGTCGTCGGCCGGTTCGGCGGGAAGGCGGCGGCCTGCGCCGGGCTGCTGGTGGTGGACGCGGACACGGCGGAGTTGACGCGGGTGTTCGTACGCCCCGGACACCGTGGCACGGGTGGCGGCGGACTGCTCCTGGCGGCCGTCGAGGACGCGGCGCGCGCCTTCGGCATCCGCACGCTCCGGCTCGACACCCGCAACGACCTGGTCGAGGCGCGGGGACTGTACGCCAAGCACGGCTACCGGGAGGTCCCGGCGTTCCACCGGCGGCAGTTCGCGGAGCACTGGTTCGCGAAGGAGCTCCCCGCGACGGCCTCGGCGTCCGCGAGGTCGTAGCGCGGTTCAGGCCGCGTGGTCCCGCTTCGGTTCGGGGCTGTGCGGCCGTTCCTTGCTCGACCCGCTCGTCTCGGCGGTCAGTTCCTCCACGAGCCTGACCAGATCGGTCGGGCGGTCCGGCCCCCACCAGTCGCCCAGCAGCTCGGCCATGGAGTCCTCACGCGCCTCCGCGAGCTTCACCACCACTTCCGAGCCGGCCTCGGTGAGCACCAGTTGCACGCCTTCGCGCCGCACCAGTCCGCGCTCCTCCAGCTGACGGGCCGCGTCGCTGATCACCCGCAGCGGCACCGGGGCGATGTCGGCGAGCCTGGCCGGTTCGACCGTGCCGTGCCGTCTTATGCGCAGCAGCATCCAGCTCGCCGCGGGCAGCAGGTCGTAGCCCGCCCTCTTGGTGATCTTCACATAGATCTCACGGCGCCCCGCCCGCGTGGCGAGCACCGAGAGCGCGCGGGCGCATTCGTCGTACGAGGACCGCTCGACCGGGTTCGACGCCAGGGTCTCGGTGGCCTCCGGAGCGGTCACCGAGCCGCGCAGCTTGTCCTCCTTGAGGTACCAGGCGAAGACGAAGGCGATCAGCACGACCGGAGCCGCGTACAGGAACACGTCCGTGATCGACGTCGAGTACGCGTGGAGCACCGCGGGCCGCAGCGCGGGCGGCAGTCGCCCGATGGCGCGGGGGTCGGAGGCCAGTCCGTCCACACCGGCCCCGGGGGGCAGCGGATGGCCGGCGAGTGCGGCGGTCAGTTTGTCGGTGAGCCGGTTGGTGAAGATCGTGCCGAAGACGGCGACGCCGAACGAGGCGCCGATGGAACGGAAGAAGGTGGCGCCGGAGGTGGCGACGCCGAGGTCCTCGTAGGTGACGGCGTTCTGCACGACCAGCACCAGGACCTGCATCACCAGGCCGAGCCCCGCGCCGAAGACGAAGAAGTAGCTGCTCATCACCCAGGTGCTGCTGGTCTCCGTGAGCCGGTGCAGCAACTGGAGGCCGATGGCCGTGAGGCCGGTGCCCGCGATCGGGAAGACCTTCCAGCGGCCGGTGCGGCTGACGATCTGTCCGGACGCGGTCGAGGTGAGGAGCAGGCCCAGCACCATCGGGAGCATGTGCACACCGGACATCGTCGGTGAGATGCCGTGCACCACCTGCAGGAAGGTCGGCAGGTAGGTCATCGCGCCGAACATCGCGAAGCCGACCACGAAGCTGATGACGGCGACGAGGGTGAAGGTCCTGATCCGGAAGAGCTTCAGCGGGATGATGGGTTCGATGGCCCGGCGCTCGACGTGCACGAAGGCGATCAGCAACAGCACGCTCAGGACGGCGAGACCGATGATCTGTGCCGAGTCCCAGGCCCAGGTGGTGCCGCCGAGCGAGGCGACGAGGACCATGCAGGTGGCGACGGAGGCGATGAGGAAGGTGCCGAGGTAGTCGATGGTGTGCTTCGTGCTGCGGACCGGGATGTGCAGTACGGCGGCGATCACCAGGAGCGCCACGACGCCGATCGGCAGGTTGATGTAGAAGACCCACCGCCAGCTGAGGTGCTCGGTGAACAGACCGCCGAGGAGCGGTCCGAGGACGCTCGCCGCGCCGAAGACCGCCCCGAACAGACCCTGGTACTTGCCCCGTTCGCGCGGCGCGACGATATCGCCGACGATCGCCATCGAGAGCACGATGAGGCCGCCGCCGCCGAGTCCCTGAAGAGCCCTGAAGCCGATGAGCTGCGGCATGTTCTGGGCGATGCCGCAGAGCGCCGAGCCGATGAGGAAGATGACGATGGCGGCCTGGAAGAGCTTCTTGCGGCCGTACTGGTCGCCGAGTTTGCCCCAGAGCGGGGTCGCGGCGGTCGACGCCAGCAGATAGGCCGTGACCACCCAGGAGAGGTGTTCCAGTCCGCCGAGGTCGCTGACGATGGTCGGCAGTGCGGTGGAGACGATGGTCTGATCGAGTGCCGCCAGCAGCATGCCGAGGAGCAGTGCTCCGATGGCTACGAGGACCGACCGCCTGGAGCCCTCTCCGCCGGGGGCAGGAGCCGGGGCCGGGGCGCTCAGATGCTGGGCCATGGAACATCTCCTCGGGTCCGCTACATCCCCATCCTGGCCTTTCCGTACGGTTATGGCCTGCTGAGCAGGAACGGGCCGGAAGCGAGCTGCATAATCACAGGGCAATCAAGGGGAGGGGCCCACGATGACCGGACATATATGCCCGGAGTGCGGTACGGACAGCAGACCCGACGGAGGACCCGGAGCCCGGCCCGCGTGCGCCTGCGGGCAGCCGACCGCGGAGCAGTACCGCACCGCCGAGCGGCACCGGGCCGAGCGGTCGGCGGCCGACAAGGCGGAAATGGCGGCTGCCGAGGACTTCGATCCCTTGCGGATACGGCCGTACGTGACGCTGGGGAACGACACGGTTCCGGCCGCCGCCGACGCCGACGAGCGGCCGGAGCGGCGGGGATCGCACCACCCCCCGGAGGACGCGGCCACGACGATGCCACTCTTCCTCGGCCCGGCGACGGCGGGCCCGCTGCCGGACACCGCCGATCCCGCCGGTCCTGCCGGTCCTCTTGATCTCGCCGACCCTTTCGATCCCGCCGATCCCTTTGGGGCACCCGGCACCACGCCCCTCGCGCAGCCCGTCGCGCCCGGCGAGGAGCCCGGCCCGCCGCAACGCCGCCACCCCTTCGCGGCCCTCGCCGTGGGAGCGGCCCTGATCGCCGCGGTGGGCACGGCGGCATTCGCGAGCGGACTCCTCGGCGGCGGCGACAACGGGGACACCGGACAGCAACAGGCCCTGCCCGGCACGGCGGCCGACATCCCCGGGGCGAGCGTCCACGCGACGGAGTCGGCGCCGCCCTCCGCATCACCCTCGCCCCCGCCCTCCGCATCGGCTGCCGCGTCACCCTCCACGTCCGCCTCGGCCCCGCCCTCGGCAAGCGCCTCGTCGTCCCCCTCCACGTCCACCGCCTCCTCGCAGCCGCCCTCCACCGCACCCTCGCGATCCGCGAGCGGTACGCCGTCGGCGGCGCCGCCCGCGTCCCTGGCCGGGACCGCGCTGCGCCCCGGCGACCAGGGCCCCGCGGTGGCCGAGTTGCAGCGCCGTCTGGAGGAGGTCTGGCTGTACCACGGGCGGGACGACGGCACCTACTCGGACCAGGTCGAGCGCGCGGTGAGCGTCTACCAGTCGTACAAGTTCATCGAGGGCGACCCCTCGGGGGTGTACGGCCCCAACACCCGCCGCGCACTGGAGGCGGAGACGACGGGCCGGGGGCCCTCCTGACCCCTGGGCCGAGCCACCGCGACCACCCGGGCCGGAAGAGAGCGGCCACCCCGGACGGAACGGACCCGACCACCCGGAACGGAACGGATTGGCTTTCTCGGACAGGTTTTTGTATCGTGATGGAACAAAGTAGCCTCCGCCCGCCACCCCCTGACCGGCGGGCGAGGCTGCTTGTTCCTTTTCCGCGTTTGTTCCCTTCCCCGCGTCGCCGCCTTCCGGCGTCCCCGCTTCCCCGCGCTCTGGAGCCCGCCCATGCCGGCCACCGTCCTCACCGCCCGCGCCCTCCTTCTGGACATGGACGGCACCCTGGTGAATTCCGACGCCGTCGTGGAACGCTGCTGGCGGCGCTGGGCACTGCGCGAGGGACTGGACCCGGAGGCCGCGCTCAAGGTGGTCCACGGGCGGCAGGGGTACGCCACCATGGCGGCGCTCCTCCCGGACCGCCCGATGGAGCAGAACTACGCGGACAACCGGGTCATGCTCGCGGAGGAGACCGCCGACACCGACGGCGTCGTACCGATCGGCGGCGCGCCCGCCTTCATGGACGCGATCACCGCGCTGCCGCACGCCCTGGTCACCTCGGCCGACGAGGCACTGGCCCGGACCCGGATGACCGCTTCGGGCCTGCGGATGCCGGAGGTCCGCGTCACCGCCGAGAGCGTCGGCGCCAGCAAGCCGGACCCCGAGGGCTTCCTCAAGGGCGCGGCCGCGCTGGGCTTCGCCCCGGCGGACTGCGTCGTCTTCGAGGACTCGGAGGCGGGCATCGCGGCGGGCCGGGCGGCGGGCATGCGGGTCGTGGGCGTCGGCCCGCGCGCCGGAGCGCTCTCCCCCGACGCGCACGTCGACGACCTGACGCAGGTCCGGGTGGAAGCGGCACCCGACGGCTCGATCCGGCTGCACATCAGCGCGCGATAACCGGACCCGGCCGCGCCGGTCGGCCCCCGGCGGAACCCGACCCCGGCACGAGCGACCCGCACCGTCGGCTCCGCGGGCCTCAGTCCCGGTGCAGCCGGCCCCGCGCCACCAGTTCGAGCACCGCCGTGACAGCCACCGCCTGCACGGCCATCAGGGCTACCAGTACGAACAACTGCACGGCACCCGCCTGCACCGGTGAGGCGCCGCCCAGCAGCATGCCCACAAAGGCACCCGGCAGGGTCACGAGCCCCACCGTCCGGGTCTGATCGAGCCCCGGCAGCAGCGCGTCCGACGCCGCGGGCCGGGCGATCTCCATCCGCGCGTCACGGTCGAGCAGCCCGAGCGCCATGCCCGCCTCCACCTCCCCGCGCCGGGTCGTCAGCTCGTCCAGCGCCCGTCTCCCGCCGAGCACCGTCGCGGTCAGCGCACCTCCGATGAGGATGCCGGCCACCGGGATCAGCGCGATGCCCCGGACCGGGACGAGTCCGGTGAGCAGCAGCAGGGCGATCACCGGCGCGACCCCCACCCCGATCGACAGGGCCGCCCACCACCAGGTGCGATTGCGGGTGATCCGGCGACCCGCGGTCCGTACCGCCACGGCGTACATCAGCGCCACGAACCCGAGCAGCGGCGGCAGCGAATGGACCACCCAGCCGATGAGCAGGGAAACCGCGGCGAGTTGGACCGCGGCCCGCAGCCCGGCCAGCAGAATCTCGCGCGACCGGCCGAGCGAGGCCAGAGCGGCGACCCCGGCCGCCGCCGCGAGCAGCACGGCGAGAACGACTCCGAGCGTGATGTTGACCGGTAGCAGCACGCCGCAACCCTACGACCGGCCCGGCTCGGACCACCCGCGCGAATCGGCCACCGGTGCAGCCGAATTGTCGCCGCGTCAGCCTGTACGCCCGCGCAGATGCGGACGTACGCCCCCATGCTCCAGCCCTGTTCGTCAGAACCCTTGATGTGACGTGCCCATGTCGCCACTCTGTTACCTGGTGCCCACCCCACGGAAACCTGGCACCGCCACGATGGCCGGGCCCCACGGGTCACCCGTCCAAGGTCCCCCCACATCAAGGGAGTTCTCATGTCTGGTGTCTACGCGCGTCGCATCGCCGTCGTCGCCGCATCCGCCGCTTTCGCCGCAACCACCGGCCTGCTCACCGCACCCACCGCCCAGGCGGCCATGCCCACCCCGGTCTCCGCTTCGACCGCCCGCACCTACCTGGGCGAGCTGACCGTCTCCGCGGAGGGCTCGTCGACCGGCTACAGCCGCGACAAGTTCCCGCACTGGATCACCCAGTCGGGCTCCTGCAACACCCGTGAGGTCGTGCTGGAGCGTGACGGCACGAACGTGCAGCAGGACTCCAGCTGCGCCGCGGTCAGCGGCAGTTGGTACTCGGAGTACGACGGCGCCACCTGGACCGCCGCTTCCGACCTGGACATCGACCACATGGTCCCGCTCGCCGAGGCCTGGCGGTCGGGCGCCAGCAGCTGGACGACCGCCCAGCGGCAGGCGTACGCCAACGACCTGACGCGCCCGCAGCTCATCGCGGTCACGGACAACGTCAACCAGGCCAAGGGCGACAAGGACCCGGCCAAGTGGATGCCCTCGCGCACCGCGTACAAGTGCACGTACGCCCGCGCCTGGGTGCACGTGAAGCACTACTACGACCTGACGGTCGACCCGGCCGAGAAGAGCGCCCTGCAGTCCATCCTGAACGACTGCTGAGCCCCGCACCGGACTCGGGCCCCGGCGAGGGCCCCTGAGCGGATCCGCCCCGCCCTCCTCGCATCGCCGCATGCTCCGTATCCGTGTTCGCGGGACGACTTCGCGGGACGACGCGAGGAGGGCACTTCGCCACCGGGGCAGTCGCCGAACCGGCCGCGGACCCCACTCGCACGCGCCGGAGCCATCGGCGTGTTTTCGGCCGAGTACGGCCGCTCGTGGCCGACACCCGCGCGCCCCGCGCACTCGACGAGCAGCGGCGGTCGGCGCCCGGCGCCGAGGAGGCCCGCCGGGGCCGCGAGGAGGCTCTCGCCACCCCCGGTTCGTACGACCGCCTCACGATCGACACCTCGCCGCCGCGACTCCGGGCCGCCATTGGTCCACAGTGCGGAGCAGTGGAGGACGGCGCTGCACCGCGGTGGGCCCGGCAGACCTGGCGGGCGCCTGGCGCCCGTCGGCGAGAAGTCGCACCGGCGCCGCGACCTGGCACATTGGACGACCTTCCCGGTTCCCGCCGGGAGCCGAGGGAGCCGATCCCGGCGGGCGGGCCGGGATCCGGACGCTCCGGCAACGGTTTGTGCGCTGTCGGGCGTTGTACGCCGAGCGCACAACGCGGAGCCCCTGCCGTCCGCCTCGGCGCCGGGCGGCACCCCCGAGGCCCGCAACACGCGGCTGACCTGCCCGCCCGCGCACCACGCGATCCCCGGCCCGCCCAAGGCCGGCTTCCACTTCGGCCGGAGCCGGGCGGGACGACGGATCGGCGTGCCGCTCACGCGGCGCGGGCGGACGGGCGCATCGCCGGTCCAGTGGTACAGAACCTGCGGACCGCGGTTCAGCGACCAGCCCACACCCCTGCCCCCGCATGGCCGGAAAGCTGCGCTGCCATTGATTCAGGCCAAGGCGATGAAGGGAGGTTCGCAGTTGAAGGCGGTTCCGAACCGAAGTCCGACCGACAACCGCAGGGCGACTCTCAGCCAGTCGACAGAATGTTGAACTTGCAAGCATTGGTGAGGTTTCCCTAATCTGAGGCACTCAATCGGTTCACGTCCCCACCAGACCGAAGGAGCCCTCCCCCATGCAGACACGCTTGAACCAGGCTCAGCCCTACGCACTCGGCCTCTTCCGGATCGTCATAGGCCTGTTCTTCGCCTGCCACGGCGCCGCCTCGCTCTTCGGCGTCCTCGGCGGCGCCATGAACGGCGACTCCATACCCGCCGGCACCTGGCCCGGCTGGTACGCGGCGGTCATCCAGTTCATCGGCGGCATCCTCGTGATGCTCGGGCTCGGCACCCGTGTCGCCGCCCTGATCTGCTCCGGCTCCATGGCGTACGCGTACTTCAAGGTCCACCAGCCCGAGGCGCTGTTCCCGCTGCAGAACGGCGGCGAGCCCTCGGCCGTCTTCTGCTGGGCGTTCCTCCTGCTGGTCTTCACCGGCCCCGGCGCACTGGCCCTGGACCGGCTGTTCAGCCGGGGCGGCACGGAGCGCGAAAAGGAGCGCGAGTCCGAGCAGGCACCGCCCGTCACGGTCTGATACGCGCATCCGAGCGTCCGCGCAGGCCGTTTCCCGCGTCCCTTTCCCCGCCCGTTTCCCGCTCCCGTTTCCCGCGCCCGCGCGGGTCGTTCCTCACGTACATCCGGGCATGCGCCCGGAACCGAGGCTTCCCATTTCCGGATGTACGTGAGGTTCCCAACATCGCTCGTATTTGTGGATCACCGGATGAACGCCAGGCGTACGCTGTACAGCTGACCCTGCCGCTCCTGCCGCTCCCCTGCGACGTCGCGGCGTTGTTCCGAATCGGGGAGTAGTAGGTGCTTGAGAGTGTGGGCGCGCTGACCAGCAGCCCATGGATCTATGCCGTGGTCGCGCTTTCGGTGCTCCTGGACGTCTTTCTGCCCCTGCTGCCCAGCGGGGTGCTGGTGATCACCGCCGCCACGGCTGCCGCCGCCGGTTCGACGACCGTCGCGGGTGCGGGCGCCGCCGAGCAGGTGACCGAGGTTCCCTCGCTCCTCGCCCTGATCCTCTGCGCGGCCACCGCCTCGGTGCTCGGCGACCTCGTCGCATACCGGCTGGCCTGGCGTGGCGGGGAACGCCTGGACCGGGCCATCGCCCGCTCCCGCCGCCTCACCTCCGCACAGGAACGCCTCGGCGCGGCCCTCGCCCGGGGCGGCGGCATCCTCGTCATCATCGCCCGCTTTGCCCCGGCCGGACGCTCGGTGGTCTCCCTGGGCGCGGGCGCCGCGCATCGCGAGGTCAAGGAATTCCTGCCCTGGTCGGCCCTGGCGGGCGTGGCATGGGCCGGTTACAGCGTGGGCCTCGGCTACTTCGGCGGCCAGTGGCTCGGCGCGACGTGGGTGGGCACGGCCGTCTCGGTCCTCGCCCTGTTCATGGCGGGCGCCCTGGCCGCGTATCTCATGCGCCGCCCGGCGGCGGAAGCGGCCGCCGCCGCGTCGGCGACGGCCTCTACGGCGTCCTGACCGCACCCCGGATCTCCAGCCCGTCCAGCAGTCTGACCGTCGCCTCGGTGATCTCCTCGACGGCCCGGTCGAACACCTCCTGGTTGTGCGCGGCCGGGGCGCGGAAGCCGGACACCTTGCGTACGAACTGCAGGGCGGCGGCCCGGATCTCCTCCTCGGTGGCCTCTTCGGGGATGGCGGGCGGGCGAAGGGTCTTGATGCTGCGGCACATGTCTCCAGTGTGAACCGGACCACTGACAGTCGCCCCGCTCCGGCCCGTCCGCCCCGGCCCGTCCGCCGTCCCCTTCACCGAATCCGTTCGACTGCGGGGATCTCGTACGTCCCGTCGAGAATCTCGGGCCCCGGCGCCCAGAGCCTGAGCACCAGCCGGAAGTCCCCGTCGGGCACGGGCAGCCAGTTCGCCGCCGCGACCGGGTCCTCCGGCCGCTCCCGCCGGAGGTGGACCGTCAGCGAACCGTCCTCCCCGTGCACCAGGCCAGGCGTACGGTCACCGACCGGGCGCCGTCGCGTCCCCGGGGTCTCGACGGGGCGCTGACCGGTCGCGTCGTACACGGCCAGGGACCAGGACGCCTCGACCGGCGGCGGCCGTCCGTCGAAGCGCAGGACGTAGGAGCCGGCCCCATTCAGCCGCTCGCCCCCGGCGTCGCGGAAGGTGTGGGCGTACACCGCCTCGTAGCCGTGGACGCCCCACAGCGAGCACCGTGCCGCCACCGCCCTGGTCCGGTAGGACGCCTCCCGGTCGGCGATCCGCCACTCCGGGGAGTCGATGGTTCCGACGCCGTAGTGGTCGAGGTTGTAGTCGAAGAGATGCGGATCCATCACCCATCCCCCGCGCCCCGCCGCGGCCCGGCCCGCCTCCTCCACCCATGCCCTCCCTCGCGCCAGGCCCTCGGTCAGCGCGCGTACGAGGGCGGGATCGGCGCGGGTGTACGGCGAGGGACCTTCCTCCAGCAGCCCCAGCGGCTGGAACCGGTCCTGGTACGCCTGGTCGGGCGCGGACGGCGGGAAGTCTGCCATCCACACCCTGAGCTGCTCGAAGAACCGCAGTGACTCCGGTACGTCGGGATCGGGCGCGGGCAGTCCCGTACGGTGCGTGCCCGGTTCGACGTACCTGACGCCCAGCCGTGCCCGGAGCGCGCGGCCCCGCTCCGGGTCTTCGGAGTCGTCGGTGGCGCCGGAGGCATCGCGGCCGATGACGGAGACGACGGAGGTGGGCGCGTCGATGACCCCGAGCACGCCGTCGGGCACATCGCCCGCCCAGCCGGGCGGCACGACGAGCCACTCCCCGGCCCGGGTGCCGGTCGCGCGGCGGCCGACGTACGCGAAGTTGTTGGTCCAGGCGTCGACGAACTGCAACACGCAGTACGCCCCGTCCGCACCGCCCGCACCGCCCGCACCGTCCGCACCGTCCGCACCGGGGACATGGAGCAGCACCGGCCCACCGGAGAGATCGAGGTGGGCGAGGGAACGAACGGTGTCGTCGTCGACAGACACGAGGGGCGCGCCGGGCGGCGCCGATCGGCCCGCGTGCGCGAAATGGTTGAAGGGTGCGGGCGGCAGCGGCCCGAAGCCCGTGTGCATGAAGCCCTCGACCACCGACAGGTCACGGACCAGCGGATACCCGTAGACGTACGCCTCGGCGGCAAGAGCGGCAAGTTCCACCTCTGCCTCCGGCCCTTGGCGCCGTCCCCCGCTCAGATGACCGCCTTCGAGCTCTCCGTGCACAGGGCCCAGATCACGAACCCGTCGATGGCGATGGAGACGATCGCCCAGATCGGCTGGTACGGCAGCCATACGAAGTTGATGACCAGACTGATGGCGGCGAGCACCACACCCGTGGCACGGGCCCAGGCCGCGCCCTTGAGGATGCTCCAGCCGACGATGCCGAGGACGATGCCAAGGACGAGGTGGATCCATCCCCATGAGGTCACATCGAACTTGAACGTGTAGTTCCTGACGTGCGCGTAGACATCGTCGGAGGCGATACCGGAGATGCCCTTGACCACTCCGAGGACACCGTCGACGAGCAGCAGAACACCGGCGAAGATGATCCCGCTGGCCGCCCAGGGGTTGATGTCCCCCTGGCCGACGGAACCGGCCGGACCGGACGTTGACGCTGAGTGTGCCATCGAAACTCCTTGGCCGGATCGGGACTGCGGAACAGAACCGACCCTGCCGGGCACTTTCCCGCGCAACCACTCGGACGCACCCGTACGGGTGACGGCCCGGACCGCGGCGCGCGGGGCCGGGGAGCCGCTCCGCGGCCTTCGCTACGAGGAGGGAAGCCGCGTCACCTTCGAGACCTTGCACGTCATCTTGCCCGGGACCTTCCCCAGCCCCTGGGCCTTCTGCACCGACTTCTGCCCTGCGGCCAGGTCGGTGGCCGTCGCCAGCCCCGAGGCCCGGCGCGTGCCTTCCCCGTCCACGAACTCCACGGACACGATGTAGGACGCCTGGGTGTCGGAGTGGTTCACGATCTCCACATCCGCGTCGGGCCATTCGGTCAACGAGTCCACCTCGCACCGGGTGATCCGCACATCGCCCGAGGCATCCGTGCCTTCGAGGGCCGGCAGCTCCGTGGGGGCATCGGAGGCGTCACCCGGCACCGGCGCTGCGCTCTTCGTGGCCTCCACCGTCGACGGCTTCGACTTGGCCGTCGACGACGAGCCGCCGCTCATCACGGCGATCAGCACCCCGAGCGCCAGCAGGATTGCCAGCACGAGGGCCACCCCGCCGACCACGGACAGCGTGACGATCAGCCCGGTATGGGACTTCCGCGGCGGCTGGGGATAGCCGTACGCCCCGGGGCCGGGCTGCGGCCAGTGCTCGTACGGCGACGAGGACGGCGGCTGGGGCGGCTGACCGGGCTGGGGCGGCTGAGGCTGCTGACCTGGCTGAGGCTCTTGACCGGGCTGGGGCGGCGGATAGCCGTACGACATGTATCCCCCCTGGGATGGTGCTGACGTGAACAAGACACGTTACGGCGGGCCCGGCCTTGACTCTCCCGCAGGGGGAGGCTCGAAGGTTGCGGACATGAACGGCGACGCGCTCCTCCCGATCGGGGATCTGGCCAGGCTGACCGGGCTGACGGTGAAGACCATCCGGTTCTACTCCGACCGCGGGATCGTGCCCCCTGCCGACCGCACCCCGGCCGGCTACCGCCTCTACGGTCCCGACGCCGTCGCACGCCTCCGCCTGGTCCGGACGCTGCGCGAGCTGGGGCTGGACCTTCCCACGATCCGCAAGGTCGCCGACCGCGAACTTTCCCTCCCCGAGGTCGCCGCAGCGCACGCCCAGGCGCTGACGGTGCAGATCCGTACGCTGCGGATGCGGCGCGCGGTGCTGGCGGCGGCGGCCAGGCGCGGTTCCACACCTGAGGAGCTGGAACCCATGCACGAACTGGCCAGGCTCTCCGAGCACGAACGCCGCGACCTGATCGACGACTTCCTCGCCACCGCGTTCGGCGGCCCGGACGCCGCGCCGGGGTTCGCCGGAATCAGGCGCTCGATGACCCCGGAGCTGCCCGAGAACCCCGACACCGAACAGGTCGAAGCCTGGATCGAGTTGGCCGAACTGACCCAGGACCCGGACTTCGCCGTCCTCGTACGACGCATGGCCGACCACGTATCGACCGACCTCACCCGCCCCGACCCCACCGCGATGGTCCGCGACCACGTCACCCCGGCCCTGCGAGCGGGCATCGCCCCGACATCGCCCCAGGCCGCCCCGGTCATCAAGGCGATCACGACCGAATACGCCCACACCACCGGCCACGACCTGCTGCCACTCCTGGAAACGGCGAACGACCCCCGCCGCCAGCGCTACCTCCAGCTGCTCGCCGTGATCAACTCCTGGCCACCCCCGGACGACCCGAGACCGGCCTTCACCTGGCTCATCGAGGCCTTGGCCTCGAACACCACCGCTGATGCGCCTGAGGCCGGCCGAACCTAAACTGACGGAGCCACGAAAACCCCAGGTGAGGGAGGCATCATGGCCAAGCGAGGAAACAAGCGCCGCGCCCGCAAGAAGAAGAACGCCAACCACGGCAAGCGCCCCAACGCCTGACCGGAACCCACCGAGTTCCCTGGAACCCTGCTCCGTAGTGCCCCGGGAAGAGCACGTGCCTCCCGGGGCACCGGCAGCTGGCCCGGCACCAAAGTCCGCGCAGCGCCTCGCGGAAATCGGCGCAGGCGCTTCAACAGTTGACGCTGCCGTCGTCGTTCAGACTCCCCATGTACCAGTCGTCGTCGCCGACAGGCTTCACCAGACACAGTCCATGGAATCCCAAGACGATTTCAGGGCAGAGCTGTTCGTCTTCCCCCGACCGGCCCAGCCACCTCAAAGCGACCGCTGTCGAGCACTGTCGCCTCCCGGCTTCCTTGCGCTTCTGGATGACGTACGAAAACCAGGCGCCGCCGCGGTGGAGATCGCGCCTCGCCGCGTCGACCGTGGCGGACCAGGGGCCTGTCCGGCGGTCTTGCCGGACAGGCCCCTGGTCCCGAGGAGGGCTCAGCGCTTGAGCATGAAGGTGAAGTCGCCGGAGAGCTTGCCGCTCAGCCGGACTGCCGAAACAAGCTTCCCCTCCGTGATCAGCCTCTCGACCTCGGCCCGCGAAAGACCGCAACCTTCACCGATCAGTCGCACCGGCCGGACAGGGATCCGCGCCGCGAAGCGGACCGAGACGTCGATCACCTCGCGGTCCAGGTGATCCGATCCCCCGGTGTCGAGACGCCAGGCGTTGTCCCAGTCGAGGGCGATGCGATTACGACGCCGCACGACCGGATCCTGGAGCAGCTCGGCTGTCAGGCCAAGGTCGTTGTCATGCAGCCGGTCCAGCAGCTCAGGTCGTACGGAGCGCACATTCATCCGCTCCAGGACCGTGAGCTTCGCAGTTTCCCCGCAAGCGGTACAGAGCGCGAGGAGCCAGGCGTCGATGAGCTTGTGGTTTGCGTTGACGCGAAATTTACCGCTTGCCTTGAAGCGCTCGGACGCGCACACATGGCAACGGCGGAGCACGAGCGGCAGGCAGGTGGGCACGACCAGCCAGTTATTGAGCACAGAAGTACACCGGTTTCAGTGAGAAGACCGCAGCAGAAAGGAGCGCGGCGCACAGGCACGACGCGCGACGAATCAGCACTCGGGAGGTCTCACAGGGTGTACAACGGAACGTCCTTGCCCACTAGACGACTTGGCTCGGCAGCACGGTAGCGGCGCACAGCGGCGCTGCTCCACCGGTTTTCGAACGCCTCACCGCCAGGTCCTGTCCGGCGGATCACGGGCGGAGCCTGAGTCGGATCGATGTGAATCAGGCGGCTTCGCATGTGGTGGGCGCGTGGCGATCGTCTTCGGGGTGCGATTCTCACTGACGATGCCTAACCTTGTTCCGATGGCCCACTGGGCATGCCGGAGCGGTGCGAACGACACCCCGGCCAGAAGCGGCCACGCTCCTCGTCCTACGAGGGTCGGCATCGACACCTCACGGACCTCCTCCTAGAGGGAAGAGGAATCGGTATGAGTTCACATCGCATCCGCATGAGCGCCGCAGCACTCACCGCTGTGGTGGCCCTCCCGCTCTCGCTCGGTACTCTCGCTCCACAAGCGTTCGCGGACACACCGAGCCCGTTCGGCCCGGGATGCTCCTCGTTGCCGAACAGCGGCAAGGGCAGCGCGACCGGCATGTCCAAGGAACGCGTGGCCACCGCAGCGGCCAACAATCCGAAACTCACCGAGCTGGTACTCGCGTTGAAGGACGCCGGGCTCACCACCAAGCTCAACGACGCGAAGAACATCACGGTCTTCGCCCCCACGAACGCGGCCTTCGACAAGATTTCGAAGATGCAGCTTGCCGGCCTCCTCAAGGACAAGGCGCAGCTGAAGAAGGTCCTGACCTACCACGTCGTGGACAGGACCATCACCCCCAGCGAGCTTCCCAACGGCAGCTTCAAGACGCTGGAGGGCTCCATGCTCAAGACCTCCGGGTCGGGCACGTCGTTCAACGTCAACGACACCGCGAAGATCGTCTGTGGGGACATCAAGACGGCCAACGCCACGGTCTATCTCGTCGACACGGTCCTCATGCCCCCGTCCTAGGAGTGGTCCTCCGGCAGGCTTCGGTCGGCCGGTAGCAGGTGTCCGGTCCTG
Organism: Streptomyces sp. NBC_01363; assembly: GCF_026340595.1. Taxonomy (GTDB): domain Bacteria; phylum Actinomycetota; class Actinomycetes; order Streptomycetales; family Streptomycetaceae; genus Streptomyces. The sequence continues at coordinate 3,256,029 of NZ_JAPEPF010000001.1, read as the reverse complement.
CCTCCTCGCTTCAGAGAGGAGGCAGGACCGCATCACGGGTAGCAGAGCCCGGTCTCCGACCTGCAACTGGATTCGATCTGGACCAGACCTCTGTCGAGCAATGAGAGGTGCTCGTCTTTATGGCGATGTGGCCTATCCATGGCATCGATCATGGAAAAGGCCCTCCGATCACGTTCGACCGGAGGGCTACAGCAGGCTCTCACCTGCGGTTTCCTACTGTGGGCGCGGACGGTTTCGAACCGCCGACATCTGCTTTGTAAGTTCGATCGCCGCGCGGCGCAGGGTGCTGAAACGGCATTGAACGACTTGTCGTTGGTCCGGCCGTGGCCGCTTCGGTATGGCAGCGTTCGCGGCCGTTGATGTCAGGTGTGGATGTCAGGCGATCCTGGGAACGATGCTCACCGCGCGGTAGTCGTACCCGTCCTGCTTGAAGCCGGGTGCCTCCCAGGTGAGATCGACCTGTTGCCCTGGTGACAGCGTACGAAAGCCGGGCATCTGAATGTCGGCGTAGTGGCCGAAGCATCCTCCGGGAGTCTCGGGCGAGTCGAGCACACCCCACCCCTCCTCATCTCTCCACTCACGCACCGTCGCAGTCACGACTGCGAGGACCTTACGGGGCCCTCTGCGGCGACGCATCTGTCTCTCCTCTCATCTATCTCACAAGATCACAAAAGGCCTGACCCGTCAGGCCGGCACGGTCCTCCGTGGGAGGCACTGAGACACCGGCAGTCGGGAGGCTCGAAAGATGTACAGGCGAAGCAAGCAAGGAGGCGGCCCAAGCAGTGGGCTTCGTCGGGGGTCTCGCCGCAAACGGCGCGATCACCGGTTGATCGGGATCTCGTAGACGATCTCGCAGTGAGCGGCGGGCACGACGATATCCGCCGTCTCAACAGGCCGGCCGTCGTTGCTGTAGTACGTACGCCGGATGTGCGTCACGAGCGCGGCTTTCTGGATGCCGAGTAGTGAAGCCTCCTCGGCGGTCGCCTGCCTAGGTTCTGGCTGCTCCACGGCATGGCTGACGGTGACGCCGATCGCGGCCATGCGGTTCACGACCCCGGCACCCGCGTGCGGTCCGCCCTCGGGCAGAACGACAAGCGAACCGGCGGTGAGGTCGTACGGCTCCCAACTCGTCGACAACTGCACTGGCCTGCCATCGGCCAGGAACTCGTACGCGGTCCGGACGCACAGGTCGCCTTCGGTGATACCGAGGCGCGCCGCGATCTCAACCGGAGCCGGAACCTTGGCCTCGGTCCGACTCTCCCAGTCCCCGTACTTGCCCATGGCCTTCATGTCCGCACGGAACGGGGACCCATCGCGCTGCTCGCGCGCCGAGGAGCGGACCACCCGGACACGCCGACGAGGTTCGGCAACATACGTGCCGGAACCCGCAAGGCCTTCCAGAACGCCCTGGGAGATCAGCAGTTCCTGCGCCCGGCGAATCACGTCGGACTGCGGTGGGAGAACGTCGACCTCGACAAGCGGGAGATCCGGGTCCGTACCCAGCGGCAGCGTGTCCGCGGTGAGGCGTACGAGGATGATCCCAAAGGACGCCGCAGGAAGCAGACGCTTCCCCTGCCCGCCCTGTGCGTCGCTCCGTTCCGCTGGGAACGGCTGCGGCAAGCTGCCATGCGTGAAGCCGCTGGTGATCAACGGGAGGAGACCGGCTACGTCTTCACCACCCGCACCGGTCGGCCGATCGAGCCGCGCAACCTGTACCGCTCGTTCACTCGCGTGGCCAAGGCCGCTGGGCTCCGCGTGATCCGGCTGGATGCCTTCTCTATCAGCCGATCGGCGATGTGAAGGCGGTCAGCCTCACGCAAGTACCGTGACGGGCCGTCCGGCGAGATCGGCCGCCGGATGCTGGGCCTGGCCTTCTCTCCCGTGGTCGCCCCGCGTCCGTTCCTCCACCGCTTGCCGGTCCGCAGGTTGATGCCGACCGCTCGGCATGCTTCCCGACTGCTCAGCCCCTGCTCCATGAGCCGGAAGTATTCCTCCCGCTCACGGACCAGAGGCTTGCGGCCCTGAGACCGCCCCCGGTTCTCCCTGATCTCGAAGTCCATCGCGTCCCCTGAGCTGGGGTGTTGCGACGACCACTAGAACGGAAGATCGTTGGGGGCCTTTGCACTGGTGGGCGCGGACGTTGTGAGTTCGATCCGCGATATCAGCGGCCCTGGATCGCTACGACTGTATGACTGCATCTACTCCGCAGAGAACCGCGGCGACCGTCGGTGTCCGCTGTCGTTGATGTCAGCCTGCCCCTCGATGCCTGTGGTCGCTCGTATTGCTCGTTCGGGTGCGTATCTCGTGCAGGTTCTAGCCCAGATGTCCAGGCTTGGCCTCACGATGTGTCTCCTCGTGAAGGTGAAAGAACATGCCGACGTACGTCACCTTGCTGAGCTGGACCGATCAAGGGGTCCGAAACTACAAGGACACCGCAAAGCGCTCCGAGGCCTTCGGGTCAGCGGTACAGAAGCTCGGGGCGAAGCTCCTGAGCATCTACTGGACCGTCGGTCCGTACGACCTCGTGGCCATCGTCGAGGCGCCCGACGACGAAACTGCCACGGCAGCACTCCTGCAGCTCGGCGGGGTGGGCAGCGTCCGTTCCACGACTCTGCGGGCCTTCGGCCCAGAGGAGATGGAGCGCATCATCGCCAAGGCGGCTGGCTGACGCCCCACGTCGTCCAGGACACTCAACGCGAAGCCGTGAGCCACCTGGACCGCATGCCGAAGCGGCAGCGTCCCGACCGTGGGTGACCGCACCCGTTGATGCCAAAAGTGGATGTCAAAGGCCCCCAACCATGATCGGTTGGGGGCCTTCGCACTGGTGGGCGCGGACGGTTTCGAACCGCCGACATCTGCTTTGTAAGAGCAGCGCTCTACCCCTGAGCTACGCACCCGTGGATGAGGCAACAGCGTACATGGACTACGGCCCGTGGTCACAAACGATCTCCGGCGGCAGCGAACGGGAGGAGCGAACGGGACGGCAGCCGGCGAGATGGCGGAGCGTGGTGGCGGGGCATACGGGGGATATCCCCACCCCGCATACGGTAGCCGTCCGGATTCTGTCGGGGGCGGTCCCGTACGTACGGTGAGGTCCGCAGCATCGGCAGCATCCGTCGTAACGACCTGGGGGAAAGATCATCGTGGCAGTCCGCACCCGCACTCTCATCGCGTCCGGTGGCGCCGTGTTCATGGTTCTTGCTCTTGCCGGTTGTGGCAGTGCGGACGTGGGCGACGCGCCCGCCGAGCACAAGTCGTTCGCGTTGGGCGGGAAGACGCTGACCATCGATTCCGGGCAGTCGTCGCTGGAGCTCGTACCGGCCGATGTGCAGAAGGTCGAGGTGACCCGTCGGGTCGACGGGTGGGTGGCGTTCGGGAGCGGGCCCGATCCGCAATGGGAGATGCAGGACGACACGCTCACGCTTCGCGTGAAGTGCGAGGCGCTGATCGGCGACTGTGCCGCGGAGCACCAGGTGAAAGTGCCGCGCGGGGTGGCCGTGGTAGTCAAGGGGGACAACGGGACGGTCGTCGCTTCCGGCTTCCGTACTCCCCTCACCCTCCACGCCGACAACGGCAAGGTGACCGTCCGGGACTCCACCGGGCCGCTCAAGCTGGAGAGCGACAACGGTGGCATCGTCGCCGAGAGGGTCTCGGCCAAGTCCGTGTCGGCCCGGTCCGACAACGGCAGCATCCGGCTGGGGTTCGCGGCCGTGCCGGATCTCGTGGACACCGTGAGCGACAACGGGGCGATCACCATCGATCTGCCGGGCGGCTCCGTGAGGTATGCGGTGGATGCCGTCGCCCACAACGGGAGCACCTCGGTGGACGCACCGCGCAGCGACGGCAGCAGCCATGTGGTGAAGGCCCGGAGCGACAACGGCGAAGTCACCGTCCGAAGCGTGAACTAACCGGCCCGTGTGTTCGTCCTTACCTGGTGGGAGAATGTACCGGGCAGGGCGAAACGGCACGGGAGAGGGATGTGACGGCGACACACGCGCAGCCGCGAGCGAGAGCGGGTGGGAGTTCCGCCGTCAGGGATGTCTTCGTGCTGATGCTGTTGCCGGTGCCGCTGCTCGCCGCCGCCTTGCCGGGCGCCTTCGCCGGTGGCGGTACGAGGCGCTGGTTCGGCGGGCGCGGGGAGGGGCAGCGCGTCGAGGCGCAGGCCGCGAAGGACGCCGCCGCGTCGGCCTTCTACGAGCTGGACACGGCCCAGCGCGATCTGCGCATCTCGATCGAGACGATCACCGCGGTGGACAGCTCGCCCGCCGCGCGCAAGGCCGTGGACGACTTCGCCGCCCTGGGGCGGCGGATCGACGAGGCCAGTCATACGTACATCACCGCGGTCGATGCGCACGACCTGGACCGGGACGATCTGGAACCGTCGGTCGCCGCCCGCGCGCGGACCGAGCTGACCACGGCCAAGGACGAGCTGGTACGGGTCAAGGCCGAGCTGGACCGGTTCACGCAGGGGCTCGGTCCGCTGCTGGGCAGCGCGGAGACGCAGCTCGCCCGGCTCGCGCCCGCCGTGGAGCGGGCCCGGCAGGCCCTGCTCGGTGCGAGCAACGCTCTCGACGCGGTGCGCGCGTCCGGGCTGCGGGCGGATGATCTCGCCGCCCGGCTGGCGGCCCTCGCCCCCGAGCTGACCAAGCTCAACCAGGGCGCCGGGCGGCACGGCGTTCCGGAGACCTTGCAGCGCGCCGATCGGGTGCTGCGCGATGCCGAGGCGGTGCGGTCCGAAGCGGCCCAGCTGCCCGAGCGCGCCGCCGAGATCGACCACCGGCTGGTGTCGCTGCGTACGCGCGCCCAGGCGTTGACGACCCGGGCGGGCTCGGTGGAGCCGGTGCTGAGCGAGTTGCGGCGGCGTTTTTCGGCGGCGTGCTGGCAAGATCTCCAGCCGGTGCCCGAGCAGGCGGCCGTCAATGTGCGGCAGGCCGAGGAGAAGCTGAAGGAAGCCGCCCAGGCGCGGGACGAGCAGCGGTGGGCCGATGCGACGTCCCGGCTGAGCACGGTCCGCGCCTTGCTGAACGCCACGGACGAGGCGGTGTCCGCGGCCGGTGACCGGCTGCACCGGCTGGACGACGTGGCCAAGGACCCGCAGCAGGAGATCCAGCGGACCCGGTTCGCGGTCCGGGACGCGCAGCGCCTGGCCATGGCCGGTCGCAGCACGCCCGATCCGCGCCACGCCCGTCCGCTGGACGATGCCGTGGCCCGGCTGGATCGTGCCGTCGCAGGACTCGACGGGCGCCACCCCGACTACTGGCATTTCCTGACCGAGACCGAAGCGGTGCGGCGGACGGCTGCGCGGGTGGTCTCCGAGATCCGTGAGGAGCGCGGGGCCGGCGCCTGAGCTGTACGGGCGCCCGGCCACTGGCTCCGTGCGTACGGGGCGGTTACCGGCTCCGTACGTGCGGGCTCGGTCACGGGCCTGCGTACGGGGTCTCGGGTTCTCTGGTGTGCGGCAGCCACACCTTGGGCGGATCCTGGTAGTACGCCCGAAGGAGGCCGACCGACATGGCCACCCATGCACTGCACGCCACGGGACGGCGGTCGCCCCGTCGCCGCAAGGTCACCCGGCTCGACCAGCATCTGCCGGTCGATCACCGGCTCACCCGCGTCTATCGGGTCGGGGCGGGGATGATGGGGCTGGTGCTGCTCGCCTTCGGCATCCTGGGTCTGATCGACAAGATCGGCTTCTTCAACACCGGCGGAGCCACCGTCGCGGGCCTCAACACCAACGGTGCCCTGAGCGTCCTGTCCATTTGCGTCGGCCTGCTCCTGTTCATCGGGATGGTGATCGGCGGCAACTTCGCCTCGACGCTCAACATGATTCTGGGCATCGTCTTCATCCTCAGCGGCTTCGTCAATCTCGCGCTGCTGGAGACCGCCTACAACTTCCTCGCCTTCCACATCCAGAACGTGCTGTTCAGCTTTGTGGTGGGGCTGATGCTGATGGTCTTCGGGATGTACGGACGGGTCAGCGGCGGCCTTCCGCACGACAACCCGTACTGGCGGGCCCGCCACCCCGAGGAAGCCGCGCGGGAAATGCGGCTGAACCGCAGGGCGACCACGCTGTCGATGCCGGGCGTACGGCGTAGTCCCTGAACCGGCGCCGCGTACCCGTACCCGCACTCGTGTCCGCACCCGCCCCTCATCCGCCGCCCGTGGTGTCTGTCTCCGGCGGAGCGGTGACGGTTAGCCTGGGGCCATGCCTCGTTACGAATTCCGCTGCCGCTCCTGCGGAGACACCTTCGAACTCAGCCGCCCCATGGCTCAGTCCTCCGACCCGGCCTCCTGCCCCGCCGGGCACGCCGACACCGTGAAGCTGCTCTCCACCGTGGCCGTCGGCGGGTCGTCCGCCAAGTCCGCGCCCGCCGGCCCGTCGGCCGGTGGCGGGGGCGGATGCTGCGGTGGGGGTTGCTGCGGCTGAGGGAGCGAGCAGCCCTCGGCGGCCCGGGGCCGCTCCCGCCATCGCTATCGCTTGCGGGAGAGCGTCAGGCCGTCGGACACGGTCAGCAGCACGCTGTCCATCCGCGGATCGGCGGCCACATGGTCGTTGAACTCCTTGATCGCCGCCGCCCCGCCGGTCGCCCGCGGGTCGGTCACCCCGCCGTGGAAGAGCACGTTGTCCGTGACGACAAGACCGCCCTGCCGCATCCTGGGCACCAGTTCCTCCCAGTACGGGATGTAGTTGCCCTTGTCGGCGTCCAGGTAGGCGAGGTCGATGTGCGGCTCGGCCGGCATCGCCCGCAGTGTGTCGAGCGCGGGGGCGATACGGAGCTCGATCCGGTCCGCGACGCCCGCCTTCGCCCAGGCCTCCCGGCCGTAGGCGGTCCACTCCTCCGAGATGTCGCAGGCGATCAGCCGTCCGTCGGCGGGCAGCGCCTGCGCCATCGACAGGGCGGAGAATCCGGTGAACGTCCCGACCTCCACGATGTGCCGGGCCCCGGTCAGCCGTACGAGGAAGGCGAGCAGCGGTCCCTGCTCCTCGGCCGACTGCATGCCGGCGTGCTCGGGCAGGCGTGCGTACGTGGTCTCGACGAGCTCGCGCTGCACCGAGTCGAGCGGTGGATTGTGCGCCAGCATGTACGCGTACAGCTCGTCCGTGATCTTGGTTTCGTTGCCCTTGGCCATCCTGTGCTCCTTGTGCGCCGATCGGCCGGTGCGCCTGTGCCCGGCGTCAGGACGATCTTGCCTCGCCCGCGGCCCGGAGGAAGTACCGAAGGATCTCCTCGCCCGCTGCCACGCCGTGCGCGGCCGTCACCTCGGCATGCGGGGCGTGCCAGCCGGTATCGCCCAGTTCGCCGTGGGCCGGGCGCCAGGCGCGGTGGGCGGCGAGGAGCAGATCGGCGTCGAGGAGGCTGTCGCCGGCGGCGAGGGTGAGCGTGGCGCCGGTGCGTCGAACCACCTCGTTCATCGCGGCGCTCTTGGTGAGCGGGCCCGGAACGGCGTAGATCTTGCGGCCCTGGAGGGAGACCGTCCAGCCACGCGTCCGCGCCCACTCCCCCAGTTCCTTGACCCAGTCCTCGGGCAGCAGCGGGCGTTCCACGACGAGATAGGCGAAGAGGTCCTCGGCGACTCGTTCCTTGAGCAGCCAGGCGGGGTCGGCCGCGGCCAGGAGGTGGGCGCGGACCTCGTCGAGGGAGGCGCATTCGTCGGCGAGCCTGCGGGCCACCTGCCGCTGCCAGTCGGGGTCGGACTCGCCGTCGACGAGCAGGTGTCCGCCGTTGGCGCAGATCGCGAACCTCGGTGCGGGGCCGGGCAGGTGGATGCGCCCGTACTGCTCGCGGGTGCGGGTGGTCGTCGGGACGAAGACCGTGGTGCGGGCCAGTTCGTCGAGCAGCGCCGCGGCCGTCTCCGTGAGGTAGGAGAGCGGCTTGTGGTCGTACACCTCCACGCAGAGCAGCCGGGGGGCTTCGGCGTCCGGCATGGCGAGCTGGAGCGCCGCCGCGGAGTAGATCAGGGTGCGGTCGAGGTCGCTGGCGACGAGCGTCACGGGGGCGGCGGCCGGACCGGCAGCGGTAGCGGATGCGGATGCGGTAGCGGATGCGGTCGGGGCCGTCGGGGTGGTCACTTCGACTCCACCGCCTTGCCGTCCGCGCCCGTCGCGCCCCTGGTGTACTTCGGGTGGATCAGGCCGACGCAGGTGTACGGGAGTCCGTCGACCTCCTCCACCGGTACGCCCCGCTGCTCGGCCAGCAGGCGGATGTGTTCGAGGTCCGCGCCCGCGCCGCGCTTCGCGAGGATCTTCCACGGGACGCGGCGCAGCAGTACCCGGGTCGTCTCGCCGACGCCCGGCTTGACGAGGTTGACGTCGTGGATGCCGTACTCCTCACTGATCCGCTCCACGGCGGCCCAGCCCTCCCAGGTGGGCGCGCGGTCGGCCGCGAGCAGCTCCTTGACCTCGGCGTCCACGGCGTCGACGACCTCGTCGAAGTGGGCGGCGACGGTGTCGAGGAAAAGGCCGGACACATCGGTGTCCGCCAGTTCCCGGTAGAACTTCGCGCCGTGGAAGTCCTCGGGGCCCACCAGGTCGGAGCGGAGGACGGTCCGCGAGATCAGCCCGGAAACGGTGGAGTTGAGGCAGGCGGACGGGATGAGGAAGTCCTCGCGGGTGCCGTAGGTGCGGACGCAGCCGCCCGGGTCGGCCAGTACCGCGATCTCGGGGTCGAAGCCCTCGAACTCGGCGAGCGCCGCAGAGAGTTCACGGGTGATCGCGCCCTTGCCGGTCCAGCCGTCGACGAAGACGACGTCCGCCGGGTCGTGGTGGGCGGCCAGCCAGCGCAGGGCGTTGGCGTCGATGCCGCGGCCCCGCACGATGGAGACGGCGTAGTGCGGCAGATCGATGCCGTGCCGGTGCAGGGCCCAGCGGCGCATGAGTACGCCGACCGGCGTGCCCGCCCTGGCGAGCGAGACCAGGACCGGGCGGGGGGTGCGCTCGGCGAGCAACGTCTCGGTGACGGTGCCCACGGCGCGGGCGACGCGGGCGGCCGACAGCTCCAGCGCCGCCTTGAACAGGTCCTGGTACTGGGCGGACGGCTGGTACTCGACGGGCAGCGACTCGGCGTAGTGCGCGCCGCCGCTCTGTATCGCCTCCTCGCGCTCCTCGGTGGGCGCCTCCAACTCGGTGCCCGAGAGGTCCTGGAGCAGCCAGCCGACCTCGTCCGGCGCGTAGGAGGAGAAGGCGGGGCCGCGGAGGGGCTCGGGCAGCATGGGGGGTTCCTGCCGTTCAGGGGTGTCCGTGCGGGGGCGCGTCGGGACGTACGAGGGGACGACCGCGAGCAGGACGTGGTCGGTGTGTGCGGCGAGCTGCGCCAACAGGCCGTCGGGGGCGTGGAGTTCGGGGGTGTCGGCGACGGAGTCGACGGCGAGCACCACGGCGTCGAAACCGGCGCCCGCGACGTTGTACGCGTACCGGTCGCCGGGCCCGTCGGCCGGGTTGTCGTGGGCCGGGAAGACCAGCCGGGTCCGTATCGCGTAGCCCGGGTCGTCCACGGCGAGGACGGGGGAACGCGTGGTGGTGGAGTAGCGCACCTCGGCGTCGGTGTGGTCCTCCAGGGCCGTGCCCAGACGCAGGGGGGCGTACATGAGCTCCTCGAAGCCGAGGACCAGTACGCGACGGGCGTCGCCCAGCGCTTCGGCGATGCGGGCGGCCATGGCGGGGAGGGCGGGCTCCAGGGTCGCCCGGTGGGCGGGGGTGAAGCCGTGCCGTCCGCCGTCGGGCACACCGGCGGGCCACTGGAGGTCCACCCGGGTGCAGGGCCGGCGCCCCGGCCCGACGGCCGCCCGGGGACCGGCGGAACCGGCCCCTTCGTGCGCGGCGACCAGTGCCTGGCCCTTCTCCAGGACGCCTTCCGGGAGGGCGATCGTGCCCGCGCTGCGCGCCACCAGGTCGACACGGGCACCGATCTCCGCGGCGAACTCGGTCAGCCTTCCCCGGTCGACCGGCGACCTCATGTCCACCAGGGCGACGATGACGTAACGGCTGCGCGGGTACCGCTCGTGCAGTGCGCGGATGGTGTTGAGCACGGTGTTGCCCGTGGAGAATTCGTCGTCCACCAGGACCAGCGGCGCGCCTGCGTACACACCCGCCGCGTCCGCGCCCGTCAGGACGCACTCGCCCGCCAGCAGATCCGGGTCCTCCGGTAGCAGCAGGTGCGAGGTGGCGTGCGAGTGGGACTCCTCGAAGCCGCCCGCCCGCGCCACGCCCTCGACGGGGCGGCGCGTCGAGTGGAGGTACGGCGCCACGCCCAGCCCGTCGGCGACCGCGTGGCCGAGGCCGGTGGCCGTCTCCGCGTAGCCGAGCACCACGGCCCGGCGCGCCTCGGCGCCACCGAGGAGTTCGCGCACCCGACGGCCGAGCTCGAAGCCGGCGCCGTACACCACGGAGGGCTTCTGCGGCACGTGCTTGCCGAGCACGTTCGACACGAGGAGGTGGGCCCGCTTGGGGTTGCGGCGCAGGGCGAGGCCCAGCAGCTCCCTCAGCTCGCTGTCGCCGTCGGGCTTCCCGTCACCGACGAGCTCGACGCCCAGTCGCTCCGCCACCCAGCTGCCCGACCACACCACGTTCGCCGTCTCTTTCTCTGTCCGTGCCTTCTCTGTTCTTGCCTTCTCCGGCCGCGCCTTCTCCGCCCTTGCCGAGTGCTCGCTCATTCGGCAAGACCCGCGGCCAGCAGCTCCACGAAGCCGATGTCCTGCCTGGCCACTCCGAAGACCTCGGCCCGCAGCAGGGTCCGCTCGGCCCAGGCGCGGTGCGGCTTCACCTCATTCATCTTGTTCGTGTACGCGGAGCGCATGACGCCACCGCCGCCGCGCTCCGGCCGCAGGATGTCCTCCGCGTCGCTGAACTCCTCGTGGCTGACCACGGACAGCGCGTGCACGGGCGCGACATGCGACGGGTGGATGCAGGTCTTGCCGAGCAGGCCGTTGGCCCGGTCGAGCTCGATCTCGCGCAGCAGGCCGTCCAGATCGTGCTCGATCAGCGCCGTGCGCAGCTCCTCGGCCCGGCCCTCCAGGAAGGGGCTGCGGCGCAGCTGGGGTTTGAACATGCGCTCCTGGAGCCGGAAGTACTCCCACACCGGCCCGGTGATCGTGAAGCCGGTGCCGTCCGCGCGGCCCAGCACATTGACCACGTCGGCGATCACGGCGCCGACGATCTGCACGTCGTACGCCGTCATGTCGGGCGCCCTGCGCAGTCCGTACGCCGAGCAGAAGTCGGTGACGCCGAGCCGCAGCGCGAGCACCCGCTCGCGGTATTTGTCGACGGTGCGGGCTATTCCCTGGAGAGTTTCCCCGCGGGTCTCCAGGTGCAGCAGCTCGGGCGATTCGAGAACGGGCATCGCGAACAGGCGTCGGCCGCACGTCTTCTCGGCGCTGGTGAGCGCTTCCATGAAGGGCACGCCACGCTCTTCGGTGAACTTCGGAAGTACAAAACCAGACAACATCCGGGCGGTGGAGCCGAGCCGCTGCACCAGGTCGGCTATCTGACCCGGCTCCCGGACCCGGATGAAGAGCAGCGGCACCTCGGCGCCCTGCGCGTCGAGGTCGGCGAACTGTCTGACCAGGTTCTCCTCGGCGTCGGCGACCTCGGAGTCGTCGATCGAATCCTCCAGGCACAGCACCATCGAGACGACACCGCGTCCGGCCTGCTTGATGACGTCGTCAGCAAGCCTCGGCCGGGTGGCAGGGCTGTACAGGGTCGCCCCCAGGGCGGCCGCGAGCACGCGGGCCGACGAGCCCGGACCGAACTCGCACGGCTCCTGGAAGAACAGCCTCTCCCTCGCAGCGGGCGCAATATGCCCGAAATGACGCATGTAACTCCCCCGAACTGCCGGACCGGCCGGACAACGCATGGCCGGTAATAGTACGTATGGACGGGTGTCAACAGTTCCCCACGTGCATGAATTCCGGGTAACTCGTCCATTTCCCGACGGGTGGGGGCGCCGCGGACCGTGTGCTTCCGGTATGCCGCCCGGACACCTGGTACGACCCCCGCGTTGTCCGCGTGGGCAGCCAGCAGGCAGGATGACGGGCATGACGCACGCGATGGTGAAAGGCTCGAACGTCCCTCTGGACGCCATGGCCGTACGGGCCGTGCTGCGCTGGACCCCGGGCACCGGAGTTCCGGATGTGGACGCCTCGGCACTGCTGCTCGGATCCGGTGGCCGCGTGCGTTCGGACGAGGACTTCGTCTTCTACAACCAGCCCCGCCACCCCTCCGGCCTGGTACGACGGCTGCCGAAGCGCAGTGTCCCCGAGGGCCTCACGGACACCATCGAGGCCGATCTGGGCGGGCTGGACGCCTCGGTCGAGCAGGTGGTCGTCGCCGCGTCCTCCGACGGAGCCGCATTCGCTCAGGTGCACGATCTGCGCATCCTGCTGTACGACGCGGCGTCGGCCGACGGCGATCCGCTCGCGGTCTTCGATGTGCGGCCGGAGACCGGCGAGGAGACGGCGATCATCTGCGGCGAGCTCTACCGGCGCGGCGATGGCTGGAAATTCCGAGCCGTGGGACAGGGCTATCCGACCGGGCTGGTCGGCCTGGCGACCGCCTTCGGCATCTCGGTCGACGAGACCGCGGCCGAACCCGAGCCGGCCCCGTCGCACGCGGCGGCTCCCGCGCCCGTGCCGGTGACGGCGCCCGGGTTCCCGCCCGCGCCCGGCTTCCCGCCGGCCGCGGCACCCGGCCCCGATGCGCAGGCCACGGTCCAGCACCAGCAGCCCGCGTACGGCTACCCGCGGCCCGCGGCGGCCCAGCACGCTCCCCAGCCCGCGTACGGGTACCCACAGCCCGCCGCCGCTCAGCCGGCCTACGGTTATCCGCAGCCCGCCGCGGCCGCGGCACCCGCCCCGGACCCGAATTTCGTGCTGCCCCCGCAGGGGCCGCAGTTCGTACGGTCCTGAGGGACGCGGCCGGGAAGCGCTCCGAAGCGCCCCGGGCCCCGGTGAGGGCCCGGTTCCCGGGCGTCGTTCAGGTCCGGGACTTGTAGCCGCGCCCCCACTGCATGCCGAAGCCGTACAGCCGGTCCAGCTCCGACTGGAATCCGTACACGAACTTCACCTCGCGCCGCACGATCAGCTCGTCCTTGATGTTCTCCACCGTGAACACGGCACAGGAACGGGCCTCCGGGGCATGCTCGTCGAGTTCGATCTCGATCCGCGGGCCGTTGCCCGGGTAGAGCGTCACCTTGGCGTGCGTACGGTCGAAGGCCGGCGTCTGGTCGTAGATGTAGACGAAGAACAGCAGCCGTTTGATCTGGTCGCGCTGGTCGAGATTGACGTAGACGGTCTCACCCGAAGGCGCACCGAAGCGGTCGTCCCCGCTGAGCCGGATGTACGGCGGCCCGTTCAGGTCGCCGATGAGGTTGCCCAGCGGCTGGACGACTCCCTTGGTACCGTCCTTCAGCTCGTACATGCAGCCCAGGTCCAGGTCGACGTTGACCATGCCCTGGGTGTGGGCCTGGACCACCTCGGGCTTGAAGAGGTTCATCGGCCGCAGCAGTCGGCCGCTCTGCCGCGACCGGCCCATGATGTCCGACGTACGCATCTGCCAGGAGAGGTTGACCCGCAGATTGCCGGTCAGCGCGCCCTGTTTGGTGAGCGAGACCGTGGCGTGCCGCCTGGAGAGCACGATGGAGCTCGTCGCCGCGCTGCCCGACTCGAACTGTGCCTCCCGCCGCGGCCACAGGTTGTCCCAGAACGCCATCCCCAACCCCCACACGTGTAGAAAAAGTGCCCCGGCCCCCGCGGCCGCCCCGTGCCTCGCCGGGGACGCCCACATCGCTGCGGGGCGGCCGCGGGGCCGGGTCCGGATGTCTCCGGAGAACCGTTGCCTCACGGACCGCCCCGCGTAGAGCGTTCCTCAATCCCTACCGGGTCACACCCCGGACGGGACTTCCGCCTTGGAACCGGCGTCGTTGCCGCCTTCGGCTTCCAGCGCCTTGTTGCGCCGGACCGAGGACCAGAAGGACCAGGCGATCAGCACGACACCGACGAGACCGGTGATGAGCTCGTTGATCTGGTACTGGATGGTGATGAGCAGGATCACGGCCAGCGCGCCGATGGCGTAGTGGGCGCCGTGCTCCAGGTAGACGTAGTCGTCGAGCGTGCCCTGGCGGACCAGGTAGACCGTGAGCGAACGGACGTACATGGCGCCGATACCGAGGCCGAGGGCCATCAGCACGATGTTGTTGGTGATGGCGAAGGCGCCGATGACACCGTCGAACGAGAAGGACGCGTCGAGCACTTCCAGGTAGAGGAACATGAAGAACGCGGCCTTGCCGGAGAGCACGATCGCGGAAACCTTCTTGCCGCTCTTCTTGGCCTCCTCCTCGACCTCGTGCTCGCGCTCTTCCTCCTCCTCCAGCTTGTTCTCGAAGAAGCCGGAGAGGCCGCCGACGATGAGGTACGTGATCAGACCGGCGACACCGGCGAGCAGGACCGTCTCCGCCTTGTCCGCGTGACCGCCACCGTGCTGGTGCGCGCTGGTCGCGAAGGTCATGGCCGAGATCAGCAGCACGATCAGCGCGATGCAGACCGACAGCATGTCGACCTTGCCGAGCTTGGCGAGCGGACGCTCGATCCAGCGCAGCCACTGGATGTCACGGTCCTCGAAAATGAAGTCGAGGAAGATCATCAGCAGGAACATGCCACCGAAGGCGGCAATCGCCGGGTGGGCGTCCGTGACCAGTTCCTGGTAGCGGTCGGGCTGGTTGAACGAAAGGTCGACCGCTTCGATCGGACCCAGCTTGGCGGTGATGGCCACGATCACGACGGGGAACACCAGCCGCATACCGAAGACCGCGATGAGCACACCGATCGTGAGGAAGATCTTCTGCCAGAAGGCATTCATCTTCTTCAGGATTCCGGCGTTGACCACCGCATTGTCGAAGGACAGCGAGATCTCCAGGACGGAAAGAATCGCAACGACCCCGAAGGCTTCCCACCCCCCGTAGATCACAGCTGCGACCAGGCCGAGCGCGGTAATCGCGAACGACCAGCCGAAGGTTTTCAGAAGCACTGGCTACCCCATCGTGTATGTAACGGGTCTCCCCCGAGGTGTACGGGGCTCCCCCGCGCCGTGCGCGGCGCGGCTTTACGAAACGTTGACCCCGAAGTCTAGAGCGATGCCGCGCAGGCCGGACGCGTACCCCTGTCCCACTGCACGGAACTTCCACTCGCCGTTGTACCGATAGAGCTCGCCGAAGATCATTGCGGTTTCCGTCGAGGCGTCCTCGCTGAGGTCGTAACGCGCGAGTTCCTGACCGTCCGCCTGGTTGACCACGCGGATGAATGCATTGCTGACCTGGCCGAAGGTCTGACCCCTGTTGTCGGCGTCATGGATGGAGACCGGAAAAACGATCTTGTCGCAGTGCGCCGGCACCTGGGTGAGGTTCACGATGACGGATTCGTCGTCGCCCTCGCCCTCGCCCGTGAGGTTGTCGCCGGTGTGCTCCACGGAGCCGTCGGGGCTCGTGAGGTTGTTGTAGAACACGAACCATTCGTCGCCGAGCACCCGGCCCGACTGGCACAGCAGCGCGCTGGCGTCGAGGTCGAAGTCGGCGCCCGTGGTGGATCGTGCGTCCCAGCCGAGACCGACCAGCACCTGGGTGAGGTTGGGTGCGGCCTTGGAGAGGGAGACATTGCCTCCCTTGGCGAGCGTGACGCCCATGGTGTGTGTCCTCCCCGAGTCGATGAACCGTCTGCTGGGCCCGTTGGGCCGTGCAGCCCCCCGAGCCGTCTGTCGAGCGCGTCCGGCGCCGCACAAGGGTGCGGCGCCGGACGAGGTACATGGTGGCGTGAACCGGGCCGCGCCTCAGCGGCCCGGCCCGGTCGCGCCTTCTCAGACGTTGACGCCGAAGTCCTGCGCGATGCCGCGCAGACCCGAGGCGTACCCCTGACCGATGGCACGGAACTTCCACTCCGCCCCGTTGCGGTACAGCTCGCCGAAGACCATGGCGGTCTCCGTCGAGGCGTCCTCGCTCAGGTCGTAGCGGGCCAGCTCGCTGTTGTCGGCCTGGTTGACCACCCGGATGTACGCGTTGCGCACCTGGCCGAAGCTCTGCTGCCGGGTCTCGGCCTCGTAGATCGAGACCGGGAAGACGATCTTGTCGACATCGGCCGGGACGCCGGCCAGGTTCACCTTGATGACCTCGTCGTCGCCCTCGCCCTCACCGGTGAGGTTGTCACCGGTGTGCTCGACGGAGCCGTCGGGGCTCTTCAGGTTGTTGAAGAAGACGAAGTTTCCGTCGCTGCCGACCTTGCCCTCGGCATTCGTCAGCAGGGCGCTGGCGTCGAGGTCGAAGTCACCACCGGTGGTGGTCCGAGCGTCCCAGCCGAGACCGACGACGACCGCGGTCAGGTTGGGCGCGGCCTTGGTCAGCGAGACGTTGCCGCCCTTGCTGAGGCTGACTCCCACGAGTCCTCCCATTGGTTTCCTTGGGGGCCGGCTGGCGCCGGCGCCTCCACGTTGCGTTGGCATCCGATCAACGACTGGATCCTAGTGACCGGTTCCCGGCGAAGCAGGCTTTTCGCCGGGTCGCCGGCAGATCAGCCGGTGCCGGTTCAGAGCGCGCCGAGCGCCTTGATGTAGTCGTTGAGGTCGCGTGCGTCGGGCAGACCGTTGACGACGGTCCAGCGCACCACACCCTCCTTGTCGATGATGAAGGTGCCGCGCACCGCGCAGCCCTTCTCCTCGTCGAAGACGCCGTAGGCCCGCGAGGTCTCGCCGTGCGGCCAGAAGTCCGAGACCAGCGGGTACTCCAGGCCCTCCTGCTCGGCGAAGACGCGCAGGGTGTGGATGGAGTCGTTGGAGACGGCGAGCAGCTGGGTGTCGTCGTTCTCGAACTTCGGCAGCTCGTCGCGGAGCGCGCAGAGCTCACCCGTGCAGACGCCCGTGAAGGCGAACGGGTAGAACAGCAGCACGACGTTCTTCTCGCCGCGGAAGTCGGAGAGCTTCACGGTCCGGCCGTGGTTGTCCTTCAGCTCGAAATCCGGGGCCTTGGTGCCGACCTCGATCGCCATGAAAAGCGTCCCTTCGCTACGTTCACCGGGCTGGACCGTCCGGGTGGCTCCCACCCTACGCAGAGCCCGCAGCGGGCCACGCAGCGCCCGGACGGGCGCAGCCCGGTGCTCCCCGGTGCTCCCCGGCCGCCCGGCGGCTGCGCGAAGGCCCTCGACGGCAGTAGGCACTCGACGGCAGTACGAAGGCCCCCGGCGGCTCGGTGCCGTCGGGGGCCTTCAGGGCGAATGCGTGTCGAGGGTGGTTCAGCGCTTGGCTTTGGCCGCCTTCGGCGTGACCAGACGGCTGCCCGTCCAGTCCTTGCCCGCGTTGATGCTCTTGGTCTGGGAGAGACCGGCCGTCTGAGCGGCCTCGTTGATGTCGCTCGGTTCGACGTACCCATCACGGCCGGTCTTCGGCGTCATCAGCCAGACCGCGCCGCCGTCCTCGATCAGACCAATGGCATCCACCAGCGCGTCCGTAAGGTCGCCGTCCTCGTCGCGGAACCACAGCAGGACGACGTCTGCGACGTCGTCGTAGTCCTCATCGACGAGATCCTGGCCGGTAGTGGCCTCAATGCCCTCACGGAGCTCCTGCTCGACGTCGTCGTCGTAGCCGATCTCCTGGACCACCTGTCCGGGCTCGAACCCCAGGCGTGCTGCCGGGTTGGTCCGCTCCTCCGCGTGGTCCGCGGTCGCGCTCACGGGTTGCCTCCTGATCATGTTTCGGAAAATGCTTCAGCCACGCGCGTGCGCGGGGCGTTGGCCGTAGTCCACACGGGAGCGGCGGATCGCGCAAGTACCCAGCGTGCGAGACCGCCTAAACGGTGACGTTCCCTGCCACGTCGCCGCACTGTCGGCAGGCCCCCTGCGGGGGCCCGGCGCTTCCGTCCACACCCTTTACGTCCTTCCACAGCTTATGCCGTTTCGGTCCGCCATTCGGAGTCGAACATCCTTTGGGAACGCTTGGACGGGTTGGGCGTATGGTTGCGGTTTGGCCCGGACCATCCCCGCGCACCGGACGCGATGTCTCACAACACGGCGGTTACCCCTCGGTAGAGATGACGTTTGCGCCCTCGCGGTACACGATGGTGTTGGCGTACTTGCATACATCCCGGGGGCATGTTCTCCCTCGATCAGGCCCCGTAGAGCACCACCGAACAGCGAAGGAACAGCGTGGCTTCCGGATCCGATCGCAACCCGATCATCATTGGCGGCCTGCCGAGCCAGGTCCCGGACTTCGATCCCGAAGAGACCCAGGAATGGCTCGACTCGCTCGACGCCGCGGTCGACGAGCGAGGTCGTGAGCGGGCCCGTTATCTGATGCTCCGGCTCATCGAGCGCGCGCGCGAGAAGCGTGTCGCCGTGCCGGAGATGCGCAGTACGGACTACGTGAACACGATCGCCACGAAGGACGAGCCGTTCTTCCCCGGCGACGAGGAGATCGAGCGCAAGGTCCTCAACGCGACCCGCTGGAACGCGGCCGTGATGGTGTCGCGCGCCCAGCGTCCGGGCATCGGTGTCGGCGGCCACATCGCCACCTTCGCCTCCTCAGCCTCGCTGTACGACGTGGGCTTCAACCACTTCTTCCGCGGCAAGGACGACGGTCTGGGCGGCGACCAGATCTTCTTCCAGGGGCACGCGTCCCCGGGCATCTACGCCCGCGCCTACCTGCTCGACCGGCTGAGCGAGGCGCAGCTCGACGCCTTCCGTCAGGAGAAGTCGAAGGCGCCCAACGGCCTGTCCAGCTACCCGCACCCGCGGCTGATGCCGGACTTCTGGGAGTTCCCGACCGTCTCGATGGGCCTCGGCCCGCTCGGCGCGATCTACCAGGCCCGGATGAACCGCTACATGGAGGCGCGCGGCATCGCCGACACCTCCAAGTCCCATGTCTGGGCGTACCTGGGCGACGGCGAGATGGACGAGCCCGAGTCGCTCGGCCAGCTCTCCATCGCCGCCCGTGAGGGCCTGGACAACCTCACCTTCGTGGTCAACTGCAACCTCCAGCGGCTCGACGGCCCGGTGCGCGGCAACGGCAAGATCATCCAGGAGCTGGAGTCGCAGTTCCGCGGCGCCGGATGGAACGTCATCAAGCTGGTCTGGGACCGCTCCTGGGACCCGCTGCTCGCGCAGGACCGCACGGGCATCCTGGTCAACAAGCTGAACACCACGCCGGACGGCCAGTTCCAGACGTACGCCACCGAGTCGGGCGCGTACATCCGCGACCACTTCTTCGGGGACGACCCGCGGCTGCGCGACATGGTCAAGGACATGACCGACGACCAGATCCTGCACCTGGGCCGCGGCGGTCACGACCACAAGAAGGTCTACGCGGCCTACGCGGCGGCCAAGGCCCACAAGGGCCAGCCGACGGTGATCCTGGCGCAGACGGTCAAGGGCTGGACCCTGGGGCCGAACTTCGAGGGCCGCAACGCGACCCACCAGATGAAGAAGCTCACGGTCGAGGACCTCAAGCGGTTCCGTGACCGACTGCACATCCCGATCACGGACAAGCAGCTGGACGAGGGCTACCCGCCCTACTACCACCCGGGCCGCGACTCGGAGGAGATCCAGTACATGCACGACCGCCGCAAGGGCCTGGGCGGTTACGTCCCGACCCGTGTGGTGCGTGCGAAGCCGCTGGTCCTCCCCGAGGACAAGACGTACGCGACCGCGAAGAAGGGTTCCGGTCAGCAGTCGATCGCCACCACCATGGCGTTCGTCCGCATCCTGAAGGACCTCATGCGGGACAAGGAGATCGGCAAGCGTTTCGTGCTGATCGCGCCCGACGAGTACCGCACCTTCGGTATGGACGCCTTCTTCCCGAGCGCGAAGATCTACAACCCGCTGGGCCAGCAGTACGAGGCGGTGGACCGCGATCTGCTGCTCGCGTACAAGGAGTCGCCGACCGGTCAGATGCTGCACGACGGCATCTCGGAGGCCGGCTGCACGGCGTCCCTGATCGCCGCCGGTTCGGCGTACGCCACGCACGGCGAGCCGCTGATCCCGGTGTACGTCTTCTACTCGATGTTCGGTTTCCAGCGCACGGGTGACCAGTTCTGGCAGATGGCCGACCAGCTCGCGCGCGGCTTCGTGCTGGGCGCGACCGCCGGCCGTACGACGCTGACCGGTGAGGGCCTCCAGCACGCGGACGGCCACTCGCAGCTGCTCGCCTCGACCAACCCGGGCTGTGTCGCGTACGACCCGGCGTTCGGGTACGAGATCGCGCACATCGTCAAGGACGGCCTGCGGCGGATGTACGGCGGGACCCCCGACGAGAACGAGGACGTCTTCTACTACCTCACCGTCTACAACGAGCCGATCCAGCACCCGGCCGAGCCCGAGAACGTGGACGTCGAGGGCATCCTCAAGGGTGTCTACCGCTTCAAGGCCGCCGAGCGGGGCGAGATCCCGGCCCAGATCATGGCGTCCGGTGTGGCGGTCCCGTGGGCGGTCGAGGCGCAGCGGATCCTCGCCGACGAGTGGAACGTCCGGGCGGACGTCTGGTCGGCGACCTCCTGGAACGAGCTGCGCCGCGAGGCCGTGGACGTGGAGCGGTACAACCTGCTGCACCCGGAGGAGGAGCAGCGCGTCCCGTACGTGACGCGGAAGCTCTCCGGCTCCGAGGGTCCGTTCGTGGCGGTCTCGGACTGGATGCGTTCGGTGCCGGACCAGATCGCGCGCTGGGTGCCCGGTGCGTACCAGTCGCTGGGTGCGGACGGTTTCGGCTTCGCCGACACCCGTGGCGCGGCCCGCCGGTTCTTCCACATCGACGCGCAGTCGATCGTCCTCGCGGTGCTCACCGAGCTCGCGAAGGAGAACCGGATCGACCGTTCGCTGCTGAAGCAGGCCATCGACCGGTACGAGCTGCTGGATGTCACGGCGGCCGACCCGGGCGGGGCCGGCGGCGACGCGTAGGCGCTACGGACGACACACGAAGGGCGGCGGGACCGAACGGTCCCGCCGCCCTTCGGCGTCCGCAGCCGGCTCTCCGCCCTGCGGCGTCCGCGGCCGGTTCTCCGCCCTGCGGTCAGTTCTCCCAGATCTTGAAGGCCCTGACCTGGTACGGGGACCGGGGCACCCAGGTGCCGCCGCCCGGATAGGTCTCGAACTCACCGGTCTCGGCGCATTCCGCCGACTGGTACGTGGTGACGGGGCGGCCGGTGCGGTTGGCGAGCGCCTGGACCCTGCTGCCCTTCGGCAGCGGGACACAGCTCTCGATGTCGGTCGTGGACAGCTCATGGGTCCGGCGGGTGCCGGTGAAGTCCGGCGCGTCCCAGAGGCAGAGCTGGCCGGCGGCACAGGACCCGAGCCCGACGGCCGCGGAGTGGGCCGCGGTCTGCGGGATCAGCGCGGTGGCGGCCAGGGAAGCGGCGGCCAGGGTGGTGGCAAGAACGGTCGTACGCATGGAAGTCGTCCCCCGTGGTGGTGCGAATCAGTTGCATGCACCCTGACCTGCGGAGCAAGGCCCGGGGAAGGGGCCGCGGGCCACACCACCCTGATAGGCGACAGCCCCGCCGGAAGGGTCCGGCGGGGCTGTTGTACGCACTGTGTTGACGCGTGGGCGCGGAGCCCGGGGCGTCGTCGCGGCGGCCGGTCAGATGTGACCGGCGCCCGCGCCCGCCTCGGCGTTCGCACCGCGCTTGGTGAGCGTGGCGACCAGCGCGGCGACCACCGCGACGATGCCGGCGACCATGAACGCCGTGCTCATCCCTGACACGAAGGTGTCATGGGCGACGCCCGCGATCTTCCCCGCGATCTCCGGCGGAACGTTCCCGTCGACCGGCGGGATGCCGACCTCGACGGCCGAGGACGCCTGGTCCAGCTGCTGCGGGCTGAGCGGCGGGAGCTCCGCCGCCTTCCAGTTGTCGGCCAGCTTGGAGTCGACCTGGGACGCCATGACGGCGCCGAGCACCGCCGTACCGAGGCTGCCGCCGACCTGCATGGCGGCCTGCTGCAGACCACCCGCGACGCCGGAGAGCTCCATGGGGGCGTTGCCGACGATGACCTCGGTGGCGCCGACCATCACCGGGGCGAGGCCGAGGCCGAGCAGACCGAACCAGACCGACATGGTCAGGGTGCCGGTGCCGATGTCCAGCTGGGACATGCCGAACATGGCGACCGCCGTGCACACCATGCCGCCGACCAGCGGAACCCGCGGGCCGAACTTGGTGATCATGGCGCCGGCGAGCGGCGAGGCGACGATCATCATGCCGGTCAGCGGCAGCAGGTGCAGACCGCTGTCGACGGGGCTCAGACCGTGCACGTTCTGGAGGTAGAAGGTGACGAAGAACAGCCCGCCCATGAACGCGAAGGCCATCAGCACCATCAGGACCGCGCCCGCGGACAGCGGCACGGACCGGAACATCGCGAGCGGGATCAGCGGTTCCCGGACGTTCTTCTGGGAGACGGCGAAGACCACGAACAGGGCCACGGCGGCGCCCAGGAAGCCGAGCGTCTTGTAGTCGCCCCAGCCCCACTCGGAGCCCTTGATGAGCGCCCAGATCAGGCAGAACATGGCCTGCGACAGCAGCACGATGCCGCCGATGTCGAAGGAACGCGGCGCGTTCTCGGCGCGGTGGTCCTTGAGGATCACCAGGCCCAGCACCAGCGCGATCACACCGACCGGCACATTGATGAAGAAGACGGACTGCCAGCTGACGTGCTCGACGAGCACGCCTCCGAGGATCGGACCACCCGCGGTCGAGGCACCGATCACCATGCCCCAGATGCCGATCGCCATGTTCAGCTTCTCGGCCGGGAAGGTGGCGCGCAGCAGGCCGAGCGCGGCGGGCATCAGCAGGGCGCCGAAGAGGCCCTGGAGCACCCGGAACACGATCACCAGGGCGACGCTGTCGGACAGGCCGATCGCCCCGGATGCCGCGGCGAAGCCCACGACGCCTATCAGGAAGGTCTGGCGGTGACCGAACCGGTCACCGAGTTTGCCCGCGGTGATCAGGGAGACCGCGAGGGCGAGCATGTAGCCGTTGGTGATCCACTGGACGTCTGCGAGCGAGGCGTGCAGGTCCTGCTGGATGGCGGGGTTGGCGATCGCGACGATCGTGCCGTCGAGCGCGACCATCATCACGCCGATGGCCACGGAGAAGAGCGTCAGCCAGGGGTGGCCGCGCAGCCCCTTGGCAGGTGCGGGAGCGGCGGTTTCCTGCGGCTCCCGCGACGCCTTGTCGACGGTGGTCTGACTAGTCATACTCGGGAGATTAGTGTCAGTCTCTGACAGTTGACAAACTATTTCACAAGTCGGTAACTGTCACGTAGCTCACAGGTACGCTGAGCTGGGACAAAGCAGGAGAAAGAAGGCCGGTTAAGTGACCGATGGGCAGCGGGCCGCGCATCCGACCGGACTGCGCGAACGGAAGAAGCGACGCACCCGGGACGCCCTGCTGCACGCCGCCCTCGATCTTTTCACCACCCAGGGGTACGCCGAGACCACCGTCGACGAGATCGTCGACGCGGTCGAGGTCTCCCAGCGCACCTTCTTCCGCTACTTCGCTTCCAAGGAGGAGGCCGCCTTCGCCATCCAGGAGATGGTCGAGTCGCGCTTCCTCTCGGAGCTGCGTCGGCGTCCCGCCGCGGAGGCCCCGTTCGAGGCGATGCGCAGCGCGGCCCTCTGCGCCTGGAACAGCATCGGTGAGGCGATCGAGGAGATCGTCACGGTCGAACTCCACATGCGTACGTACCGGATGATCGAATCGACGCCCTCGCTGCTCGCCGCCCATCTGCGACGGTGCAGCGACCTGGAGAACCAGGTCGCGCTGCTGATCGCCGCGCGCGAGGGACTCGACGTGGACGAGGACCCGCGGCCGAGGGTCGCCGTGGCCGCGTTCTGCGGAGTGATGCGGGTGAGCAGTCAGCTCTGGGGGCGGGGCCGGGACGCCGATGTGGATTCGCTGCGCGCCCTGACCGAGGCGTACCTGGACCAGCTCGGACCGGCGCTGGCCGGCAACTGGCGGGCGGACGCAGATTCGGCGTGACGACGGGACCGGCATGAATACAGGACCCGTCCGATGTGCCGTATACCTCACTGCCGCGGCATGACCGACTTCACAACGGCCGCGCCCCAGCGGCCACATGTGACGCCCCGGAGGCGTTCCGCGCGCCTGAGCGTGCGTGTGACAACCACACAGCGTGAAAAGCATGCGCTCGAATTCCCCGCAGCCGAGTGATGTGCGTCACCCTCTTCGCGGCTGCCGTCGCGCGTCTCCTAATGTGGGCCGGAGTGACTTCCTTCGACTCCTCCCCCACGCTCACCGCTTGGCGCGCACTGCTCGCCGTCGCGGTCGTGTTCGTGATGCTGGCGACCACTGGCTGGACCGCCGTACGTCATCAACACTCCGACGAGCCACGCACCGTCGCACTCGCCGCCTGGGCACGGGGCCGGGTGGCGGGTCATGCGCTGCCGGACGCCGACGCGCCGCCGTACCGGCTGGCCCGTTTCTTCGCCACGCTCACGGCCGCGCAGCGCGCCGGACTGGCCGACAAGTACCCCTTGGTCGTGGGCAATTTGAACGGCGCCCCGGTCACCCTGCGCTACCGCGCCAATCGGCTGGCCGTGGTGCAGGCGCGGCAGGTCGAGCGGCGGCGCATGCACGATGTGCGGCTCTCCCCCGACGGCCGCGCCGAGGCGGTCCGCCGGATGAACCGCTTCGACTCGATGCTCGACCGCGGTCGCCACTTCCTCGCCTTCGACCCGTCCGGGAAGGGCCGCGCCGCGGAGGTGTTCGGCAGTCTCGACCGGGCCGACCGGATCTCCGTGATCGTCCCCGGCGTCGACACCAATCTGCTGACGCTGGAGCGGTCCGCGCCCAAGGTGAACGCCGCCCCGGTCGGCATGGCGAAGTCGCTGTACGCGGCGGAGCGCGCCGCGCGCCCCGGCACCCGTACCGCCGTCATCGCCTGGGCCGACTACACCACGCCCGCCGGTATCGGCATGGACGCGGCCCTGGGCAACCTCGCCGAGCGCGGGGCGGTGCGGCTGAACGCGCTGGTGGGCGCGCTGCCCGGGGACGCCCCGGTCTCGCTGTTCTGCCACAGCTACGGCTCGGTGCTGTGCGGGGTCGCCGCACATGAACTGCCCTCCAGGGTCGGCGACATCGCGGTGGCCGGCAGCCCCGGCATGCGGGTGGAGAACGCCGCGCAGTTGCACACCGGAGCCAGGGTGTGGGCGATGCGGGACCGCGACGACTGGATCCAGGACGTACCGAACCTGGAGCTCGGCGGCCTGGGCCACGGGGCCGACCCGGTCGACCCGGGCTTCGGCGCGCGTATCGTCTCGGCGGGCGACGCGGTCGGGCACAGCGGCTATTTCGAGCCGGGTACCGAAAGCCTCGGCAACTTCGCCGCCATCGGCGTGGGCGCCTACGAATCGGTGAGCTGCGCGGTCTCCGACAGCGGCTGCCACGAACGAATCAGCGGAAGCCAGGGCATCTGACGGGCGCAGGGGACCTGGCGGACCATCGACCGCAGCCTGCTCCGAGGGGGGACGTATGAGGCAAGTGCCGCATACGATGAGGCACATGGGTGATGTGCTGGCCGGAATTCATGCCACCTGGGAGTTCGACACCGACTCCGTGCTCATCCGCTTCGAACGGGGAATCCGCACACCGAAGCTCTTCCAGAGCCTTCGTGAACGACGCGTCCCGCACGCGGCGCTGTCGTCGGTGACGCTGACCCCGGGCAAGCGGGGCACGGTGGTCCTGCGTGCCGTGCCGAGACGGGGCGCCGACCCGTTGGTCGAGGCCGCGGCGGGGCAGCTGAAGGACGGCTGCGATCCGTACCGGCTGGTGCTCCCCGCCGAGCGCGAGACGCTGGCCGAGTACTACGCGGACGAACTGCGTGCCCGGCTGGGCCCCGACGCGGCGGAGCCCGCCGAACGGTTCCTGGTCGCGGCGCCCGAGGCGCCGATGCAGTTCAAGGCGTACGACGGCCGGGCCGGCTTCGACGGGCACCGGGTCTCCTTCCGCTGGTTCTGGACGGGCGCCTCCACGGCGAAGTGGAAGGCCGGCGACCAGACGTTTCCGGTGACGGAGCTGAGCGGTGTCGAGTGGCGCTCGCCGGAGGCGTTCGAGGGCTATCTGCGGCTGGTGCCCAGGGGCCTGGAGAACGCGGTCCCGGGACCGGGCACGGGCGCGGACCCCACCCGGAGCAGCGGTGCGGGCATGGTCGCGGATCCGGGCGCGGTGCAGTGCCCGCAGCCGGTGGCGCCCCGCCCCACCCGGGCCGATCAGGACCCGGCCGCGGTGGTCTTCGGTCTCGGCTACGGCCCTGTGCACGAGTCGCTGCCGTTCGCCGCGGCCGTGCTGGAATCGGTGCGCAGGAACCATTCCACTGCCGCCGTGCCCGCGGCCGTCCTGGCGGGCCCGGGACGGCGCGACCCCGCGGACATCGCGGAGCGGATCCGGCACCTCGGGGAGCTGCACCAGGCCGGTCTGGTGACGGACGACGAGTTCAGCGCCAAGAAGGCCCAACTGCTCGCCGAGTTGTAGGGCCTTGCGGCCTGTCGGCCCGATCGGCCGGTAGTACCCCCGTACGAGAGGGGCGGCGGCGAACCGGAACCCGGGTATGACGCCACCGGGCCGGTCCGCTCCCTAGGCTGATGCGGCCATGACCACATCCCCGCCCCGCACCCCGCCCGGGGCGCCGCCGCGCCCGCAGCCCGCCGCCGACGGCCTGGTGAGCGCCGCCCGCCGCAATCTGCGCGAGATCGTCCACGGGCTCTCCCACCCGTCCCATCCCCCGGTCCCGCCCCTGGCGGGGGCGCGCAAGCGGTGGCGGAGGCTGCTGCCGTACGTGGTCGTCCTCATCCTCGCGGCGATCTTCGTTCCGGTCACGCTCAATGTGCTGACCAACGAATACGGTATGGCCGAGGGACTGGCGGGCCTGCTGACCGTCGCCCAGACCGCGCCGCTGCTGATGCTGGCGCACCGCCCGTTGCAGGCGTGGTGGATCATCTTCCCCGCCGACATCGTGGGGGCGCTGGTACTGCTGCAGTACCCGGACCGGCCGATGGGCATCTGGCCGTGGCCCCCGCCCACGCTGATCTGCTACCTCTTCGTGATGCTGGCGGTGGCCCTGCGCGAGACCCGGCGGACCGTGGTCTCCGTCTGGGCGCTGACCGCCGCGGCGAGCCTGGTCCTGCACCTGACCGCCACTGACCGCAGCATCGCGGGGCTGCTCCCGGTGTTCGGTGCGGTGCCCGTAGTGATCGGTGCGGTGATCCGGGAACGGGGCGACGCACAGCGCCGGCTCGCCGAGCAGGAGACCATCAGCGAGGCCGAGCGGGCGCAGCGCACGCTGCTGGAGGAGCGCACCAGGATCGCCCGTGAGCTGCACGACGTGGTCGCGCACCACATGTCCGTGATCACGGTCCAGGCCGACTCCGCGCCCTACCGGATCAGCGGGCTGCCCGAGCAGGCGCGCGAGGAGTTCGAGGTGATCGCGGCGAGCGCGCGGGAGTCGCTGACGGAGATGCGGCGGCTGCTCGCGGTGCTGCGCAGCGACGGCACGGAGGGCGAGCGGGCACCGCAGCCGGGGCTCGACCGGGTGCAGCAGCTGGTGGAGGCGACAGTACGGGCGGGGCTGCCGGCCGAGCTGTCGCTCTCCGCTCAATTGCCGGACGTACCGCAGGCGGTGGACCTGTCGGCGTACCGGATCGTGCAGGAGGCGTTGGCGAACGTGATTCGGCACGCGCCCGGTGCGCGGACCCGGATATCGATCACGTCCGACGGCGCGCATCTGACCGTCCTGGTGGTCAACGACCGGGCGGAGCAGCCCGATTCGCCGCTGGAGACGACCGGGACCGGGCACGGCCTGGTCGGTATGCGCGAACGCGTACGGTTGACGGGCGGCACGCTGGACACCGGACCGCTGCCCGACGGCGGCTTCCGGGTGGCCGCGCGACTGCCCCTGACCCCTGTTACGCCCACGGCCTCGGAGGACTCTTGACCATCCGCGTGATCATCGTCGACGACCAGGCCATGGTGCGGGCGGGGTTCGCGGCGCTGCTCTCGGCGCAGAGCGACATCGATGTGGTCGGCGAGGCACCGGACGGACGCCAGGGCATCGACGTCAGCCGGAGCGTCCACCCGGACGTGGTCCTGATGGATGTCCGGATGCCCGAGATGGACGGCCTGGCGGCGGCCCGCGAGCTGCTGCACCCGCCGGTGGGGGTGGTGCACCGGCCGAAGGTCCTGATGCTCACCACGTTCGACGTGGACGACTACGTGTACGAGGCGCTGCGCGCCGGGGCGTCCGGCTTCCTGCTGAAGGACGCGCCGCCGGCCGACCTGATCTCGGCGGTGCGGGTGGTCGCGGCGGGCGAGGCGCTGCTCGCGCCGTCCGTGACGCGCCGCCTGATCGCGGACTTCGCCCGGCAGGGCCCGACCGGGGCCACCCGGAGCGGCCAGTCGCTGCGGCTGAACGGGCTGACTCCGCGCGAGACGGAGGTGCTGGAGCTGATCGCGCGGGGCCTGTCCAACCAGGAGATCGCGGGGAAGCTGGTGCTGGCCGAGCAGACGGTGAAGACGCACATCGGCCGGGTGCTGGCCAAGCTGGACCTGCGGGACCGGGCGCAGGCGGTGATCTTCGCGTACGAGGCGGGGGTGGTGGTGCCGGGCGAGGGGTGATGTCGTTTCTTTTATCCGCCTTCCATCCCCCGGCACCCGTTCCCCACAGCATCTACTTATCGAAGACAAACATGATGTGGTCGTCATCCAGGTACTTGATATCGACCTCGCAGCCTTTCTGTACCTTCGACGAGTAGAAGGCGGAAATGGTGTCCCTGCCTTCCACCTGCTTGACCACGCCGTCCTCGTGCCAGGAAAGCCGGTACGCTATGTTGGCGGATCCGCCGTCATTCGAACTGATGTAACGGACGTCCTCCACCAGGGCCCGAATATCCCGCCCCTTCGACCTGATCTCCTGGTTGCGGTGAAAAAGATAAACGATATAGGCAATGCTGCCCACGACGAGAACAACGGAAATAACGGCAACAAATATCATGGATGCACCCCTCGCATAAGCATCGCCATATCGTAGACCGATGCCCCCGGGGGAGGCGAACCGGCAGGCGATCGGATCCTCTGGTACCCGTCTGCCCGGAGCCCCTACTCCCTACCCCGGTATGACCTGGCACTTGGCCCCCTGGTGTGACGTCCCCGGGCCCGCCCTCTCCCTACCTTCCTCTCCGTCGCGCCGCACGGCGTGCGGGAGCCGGAACAGCCGGGCTCTCCGGCTCAGCCGGCTCAGCCGGAGAGGGAGGACGACGGGATGCGCCGTTACGCAAGGACCCTGGTCGCCGTCGCGCTGGCCACCACCGTGGTGACGGGGACGGCCGGTTGGGCGTCCGAGAACGCCCAGCAGGCCCTCACCGGGCCGCCCCCGGGCACCGCGTCCTGGCGCGCGGACCACGCACTCGGGCGGGAGCTGCCCGATCCCGGGCGGAGCACACCGGCCGAAGTGGCCCGGTTCTTCCGGGGGTTGACCGCCGCGCAGCAACAGGCCCTGGTCGTACGCCATCCGCTCGTCGTCGGCAATCTGGACGGCGTCCCCGTCGAGTTGCGCTACCGGGCCAACGCCCTTTCCCTGCGGGCCGGTCACGATCCCCGGTACGCCCACCTCGGAGAGGGCCGGGGGCGACAGATCCTCGCGTTCGACCCGCGTGGACGCGGTCAGGTCGCCGAGGTCTTCGGGGACCTGCGCACCGCGCGTCATGTCGCGGTCGTGGTGCCGGGCTCGGACATCGACGCGGGGACCTTCGACCGTACGAAGGATGTGTACGGCACTCCGACCGGCATGGCGAAGGCCCTGTACGCCCGGACCGGGCCCGGCAGTGCCGTCATCGCCTGGGCCGGGTACACCACCCCCGTGGGCCTCGGCATCGATGCCGCGACGGGCTCGCTCGCCGAGGCGGGGGCGGACCGGCTGGCCCGGTTCACGGACGGCCTCGCGGCCGACGGCATGCCCGCGCCCGCCGTGTTCTGCCACAGCTACGGCTCCGTCGTGTGCGGGCTCGCCGCGTCCCGGCTGCGCGCCACGGATCTGGTCGTCCTCGGCTCGCCCGGGATGCGCGCGGACGACGTCGCCGATCTGCGCACCGGCGCCCGGGTCTGGGCCGCGAAGGACGCCACGGACTGGATCGGCAACGTGCCGAACGTCGAGGTGGCGGGGCTGGGCCACGGCCCCGACCCGGCCGCCCCGGAGTTCGGCGCACGCCGCGTCCCGGCCGACGACGCCCGCGGCCACACCGGCTACTTCGCCCCGGGCACGGACTCGCTCCGCGCCTTCGCCGCGATCACCGAGGGCAAGGCGCGGTGAGCCCCGGGGCGGAAGGCTCAATGAGCCCGGGGCGACTGCCCCGCCCCGTACCGGCTACTCGCGCGCGGCGGACGTCGAGCTCATGTCCGGGTACCGGTCCCCGGCCACCAGCCCCGCGATCGGCTCCAGCCGTGCCAGCTCCTCCGCGGTCAGCGTGAGCCGGGTGGCGGCCACGTTCTCCAGCAGTCGGCTGCTCTTGCGGGTGCCCGGGATCGGCACCACGGTCAGCCCGTGCACCTGGGCCCGCTGCTGCACCCAGGCGAGCGCCACCTGAGCGGCCGACGCACCGTGCGCCGCCGCGATCTTGTGGACGGGCTCCAGCAGGGCGGCGTTCTTCTTCGCGTTGTCGCCGGTGAAGCGGGGCTGGTACCTCCGGAAGTCGCCCTCCGACAGCTCCTTGGACGCGTCCGTGAACGCCCCGGTCAGGAAGCCCCGGCCGAGCGGCGAGTACGGCACGACGGTCACCCCGAGCTCGACGGCGGCCGGTACGGCGCTGCGCTCGACGTCCCGGCTGAAGAGCGACCACTCCGACTGGAGGGCGGCGATCGGGTGCACCGCGTACGCCTCGCGCAGCTCCGCACCGGTCACCTCGCTCAGCCCGAGCTGCTTGACCTTGCCCTGCTGGACCAGCTCGGCCATCGCGCCGACGGACTCGGCCAGCGGGACGTCAGGGTTGCGGCGGTGCATGTAGTAGAGGTCGATGACGTCGGTGCCCAGCCGCCGCAGGCTGTCCTCGACGGCCTTGCGGATGTACGCGGGGTCGTTGCGCACTCCCCGGTAGTGCTCGTCGTCTTCCTTGCGCTCTATGGCGAACTTCGTGGCGAGCGTGATCTCGTCGCGGTGCGCCCCGACGAACGGGGCGAGGAAGGTCTCGTTGGCGCCGAGGCCGTACACATCCGCGGTGTCGAAGAGGGTGACGCCCGCCGCCAGCGCCGTCTCCAGCGTCTCGCGGGCGGAAGGCTCATCGGTGTCGCCGTAGAACTCGCTCATGCCCATGCAGCCGAGTCCCTGCACGCCGACCTGCGGGCCGCCGTTGCCGAGCTCCACGGTGGTGATCTTGTCGTCAGACATCAGGCACTGGGCCTTTCCGGCGCCCGTCGGGCGCTCGCATAGAAGTCGATCTTGTGGTCGAGCACGGCCAGGGTGTCCTGGAGCTCCGCGATCCGCGTCCTCACGTCGCGGCGGGTCGCCTCCAGCAGCTCCTGCCGTTCCTCGAAGGTGTGCTCGCCCTCGCGCAGCAGCTCTGCGTACCGGACCATGTCGGCGACCGGCATCCCGGTCAGCCGCAGCTTGCCGACGAAGGCCAGCCAGTCCAGATCGCGGTTGGTGAAGCGGCGCTGGCCGGTGTGGGACCGGTCGACGTGCGGCATCAGCCCGATCCGCTCGTACCAGCGCAGGGTGTGCGCGGTGAGCCCGGTGAAGGCCGCGACCTCACTGATGGTGTACCGGTCCTGACCCTCGGGACGCGGATGCGCCTGCGGGGCCGCGGCGCAGACGTCCACCTTCGTCGAAGTGCTCTCCATCACCGTCATGCCCTCCACGCTAGAACCTTGGAGTGCACTCGAAGCAAGCGCAATCGGGGGCGGAATCCTCGTGCGTCCCGTCTCGGGGCCACGCTAGGATCAAGAAATTTCGATGCGGGGGGGGGCATCATGGTGCGACGATCCAGTCAGCGCGAACGTCTTCGGCGCGTGTCCGAAAGACATCGGGGCGCGGGACGGCCGGAATCCAGCGGGAATGCCACTCGGACGGCGATGGTAGCGGCGGTTCTGACCGGTATATCCGCTGTGATAGTGAGCTTCATCACCGGTCTGGGGTCATCTCTTCAGGGAATCATCACCGACACACTGTTCGACGAGAAGAAACCGGCCGCTTCGGCCCCGCCCCACGCGGACCCGTCGACGCCGATCACAGTGGTGGTCCTGCCAGAGGAAGGCGGCACCTATTTGGTTTCCGAGAAAAGGGCCACAAGCGCCGAGGACAAGGCGGTGCTGACCGGCGAGTCGACTCCGGAGACATGGAACCGCCTGCTCCGCAAGATCGGGGCGGTCACCCTCAACAAGACCGCCTACACGGTGACCGTCACCAACGCGTCCTCCTCGCCGGTCAGGGTGGTGAACATCGTCCCCGTGATCACACGACGCAGCAAAGCGATCGACACCACAATGATCGTTCCCCTCGGGGGCATGGAATCGGAGAGCATCCCGGTCGAACTGAACCTGGACAACCGGTACCCCAAGTTCACGCAGAAGGGAAAGCCCTACTTCACCCGACAATCGCAGGTACTCGAACCCGGAGACGGTTTCGTCATGTCCGTGGAGTCGAAACTGCTGGGCAGGGAGTACGTCGAATACCACCTGCGGGTGGATTACATCGACAACAAAGGCAGCAAGCACTCCCTCCAGGTGAAGGACCCCAATCCAGTCATGGGCAGCTTCCGCGTTTCCGGAAGTGTCGAAGATAAGGAATACACCGACTATTGGGGCGCCAACAAAGAGGGAACGGGGCGCAGGCTGTACAGCGTGGAAGAAAGGAAGTAGCCCAGGCGGGGACGGAGGCGTTCGACCCCGCCCGTTACGCTCGTACGCATGCAGAGCCTGGCGATGATCGACAACTGGCCCGTCCCCACCGCGGCGGCTGCCGTCGTACGAGCGGACGGCACCGTTCTCGGTACGCACGGCCCGACCGCGCACCGATTCCCGCTCGCCTCCGTCACCAAGCCGATCGCGGCCTACGCGGCGCTGGTGGCGTACGAGGAGGGCGCGGTCGAGCTCGACGAGCCGGCAGGTCCGGAAGGGGCCACCGTCCGGCACCTGCTCGCGCACACCAGCGGGCTCGCCTTCGACGAGCACCGTGCGACGGCCGCGCCCGGCACCCGCCGGCTCTACTCCAACGCGGGCTTCGAGGTGCTCGGCGACCACATCGCCAAGGCCACCGACATCCCGTTCCCGGAGTACGTGCGCCAGGCGGTGCTGGAACCGCTGGGCATGACGGCGACCGCGGTGGACGGCTCGCCCGCCAAGGACGGGGTCTCGACCGTCGACGACCTCGTACGGTTCGCGGCGGAGGTGCAGGTGCCCCAGCTGCTCGACCCGCACACGGTGCTGGCCGCGCAGACCGTCGTACACCCGGGCCTGAAGGGCGTACTGCCGGGCTACGGTCACCAGAACCCCAACGACTGGGGGCTCGGCTTCGAGATCCGCGACTCCAAGTCGCCGCACTGGACGGGCGGTTCCTCGTCGCCCGCGACCTTCGGGCACTTCGGGCAGTCGGGCACGTTCCTGTGGATCGACCCGGTCGCGGGCGCGGCGTGCATCGCGCTGACCGACCGGGCCTTCGGCCCGTGGGCAGCGGAAGTGTGGCCGCCGTTCACGGACGCGGTGCTCGCGGAGCTCCGCTCCGGTCACTGAGAGAGATCATCCGTCGGCCGCCTTCGCGGCCAGGCACTCGAACCACACCGTCTTGCCGCGCCCGTCCCGGCGCGGCTCCACACCCCACCTGTCGGCGAGAGCGGCAACCAGCAGCAACCCCCGCCCACCCTCGTCGAGTTCGTCCCCCACGGCCATCCTCGGCACGTCCGGACAGTCGTCAGCGACCTCGACGCGCACGCCCCCGGCCGGGAGCAGGAAGATGAACGTCTGGCAGCGACGGCCGGGCACGTGCCGCACCACGTTCGCGATCAGCTCGGTCAGCGCCAGCTCCGCCGCGTCGGCCAGGTCGAGGAGTTCCCAGCCGGTGAGGTAGAGGTGCAGGATGCGGCGCAGATGCCGTGCGGAGTGCTCACCCACCGCGAAGTCGGCGTGATAGGTCGGTTCCACGCTGTCCGGTGGCGGAGCAGTTACGTGATTCATGTCACCAGCGTGCAGCGGTTTGGTTACGCTCGGCTACGTACGGAAACGAACGCCGCGAGGCGTTGAACGCCGGAGGTGCCCCGCCGTGGCCAACATCCATACGCTCGACCCGAGCGCTTCTCCACTGGATTACTACGGCTGGGAGTTGCGCCGCCAGAGAGAGGCCCACGGTCTCAAACAAGGTCAGCTCGGCGACCTCATCTTCTGCACCGGTTCCCTCATCGGCCAGATCGAGACCACGAAGAAGGTGCCCACCCGCGACTTCTCCGAGCGCGTGGACGCGGCACTCGGTACGGACGGCGTGTTCTCCCGCCTCGTCGGTCTGGTCCTGCGCAGCCAGCTGCCGACGTGGTTCCAGCCCTATGCGGACATGGAGGCCCGCGCGACGTACATCTCCACGTACCAGGCACAGTTGGTGTACGGGCTGTTGCAGACGGAGGAGTACGCGCGGGCCCTGATCGCTGTCGACCACCCGGGCAAGGTCGACGAGATGGTGGCGGCGCGCCTGGACCGTCAGCGAATCCTCGGGGGCGAGAATTCGCCCGCCCTGTGGGTCATCCTGAGCGAGGCCGCGCTGCTCCAGGAGGTCGGCGGGCGCGACGTCATGCGTGAGCAACTGGCACGGCTGTTGGACTTCCGCGACGACCCCTGGGTGCAGGTCCAGGTGCTTCCTTTCGCCGTCGGCCAGCACACGGGAATGATGGGGTCGTTCAACCTGCTCAGGTTCGAGGACGACCCCGATCTCTTCTACGTGGAGAGCTACGACCAAGGGCACATGACCCCCAATCCCCAGGTGATCAAGGAACGTTCGGTCGGCTACGCTCGCTTGCAAGCCACAGCCCTCTCCCCCGAGGACTCGGCGACACTGATCGCTCGTGTGATGGAGGAACGCTATGGGGACCAGTCATGACCTGACCGGAGCACAGTGGCGTAAGTCGTCGTACAGCGGCACCAGCGGCGGCGACTGCGTCGAGTGCACCGTCACCGGTGGCGCCGCGTGGCGCAAGTCCAGTTACAGCGGAAACACCGGCGGCGAGTGCCTCGAAGTGATCGACGGCCTCCCCTGCGCCGTGCCCGTCCGCGACAGCAAGAACCCCGACGGGCCGGTCCTGATGATCGGGGCCGCCGCCTGGCGGTCCTTCGTGGACGGGCTCGTCTGACACCGCCGCGACACATCCGTACGACCCAGGGGGTCGGGGACGACCGACCGTCGTCCCCGGGCCCCTTCGTCTTCGTCAGACGAGCGGTTCGATCATGTGGGTCCGGCGCTGGGACCGCGTGGCCGCGTCACCCGACCAGGCCGTCCGGTTCGGGTCGAGACCCACACCGTTGGTGAGGCCGAGACGGGCGACCACGGCGTTGTGCTCGGTGCAGGCCTGCCACAACGGATCGATGAATTCGTTCTGCAACTCCGCCTGCGTGACAGCCACCCCGGCGCTGACCTTCGTGTCGATGAAGTCGTAGACGTGATCCAGCTGTTCCGAGCGGGGCGTGATGGAACCGTCTTCGGCGAAGTTGAGGTCCGGTCCGCTGCTGCCCGGGTCGTCGCTCCTGACCGCTGGTTCGGGGCCGAGGGCGAAATTGGCCGGAACGTTCTTCAGCGCCTTGGAGACGGAGGCGAGCTGGTTGTTGTTCGTCGTGAACGCCGTCGGGGCGACCGGCGCCAGAGCCGTCACGACGTCGGTCAGCTGGGTCTGGGTGAGGAGACCGGCGAATTTTTCGAGCAGCGACTTGGGCACGATGTGGTGCAAGGTGTGCACGAGCGCATTGCCCGGGTTGGCCTTCTTCGCATCGGCCAGGGCGTTCTTGGTCGGGTTGTTCTTCCAGTCGCCGGCACGCTGGACCGGTGTCTCCGTGGTCGGGGACACGCCTGGTCCGGGGGTCTCCCGGTCGCTGGGGGCCTGGCTCCGCACCGGTCCTGACATGACCCGGCGGGCGTTCTGCTCCGCAGCCCGTTCGTAGGTGTCCGAGGGGTCGGAAATCCGCAGGCCCGCGCCGTTGTCGGTGCCGGAGACAGCGCCCTGCCGCTGCTGGATGACGTGGGTCAGCTCGTGGGCGAGGGTGTGTTTGTCGCCTCCGCCGTGGCCGACGACGACATGGTGGCCGGACGTGTAGGCGCGGGCACCGACCTCGGCGGCCGAGGCGCGGGCAGCGCCGTTGTCGTGAATGCGTACGTCGGAGAAGTCGGCGCCGAGACGGGCCTCCATCTCCTCCCGGAGCCCGGCACCCATGGGCTTGCCGCCGGTGCGCAGGACGTCGTGGACGGCGGAGCGCTGTACGTCGTGCTGGTGCTCCTCGTGCTGCTGCTCTTCGTGCTGTGCCCAGGGGTGGCCCGCCTGCCGGAGCAGCTGGACGACTGCGGCATTCCCCAGGGTGCCCTGCAGGGCAAGCGGCGTGTGTGCGGGGAACTCGCTCGCGTCCGGGCTCCTCTCCGGCGTACGCGCGCGAGCGGAATCGTGGGTGCCGCCGCCGAGGGCGCGGTCGGAGTCGCGTGCGCGCATCAGAAGCCTTCCGGAGGGGTGCACAGGGTTCATCCCCTCCATGACTACGTGGAACACGCGGTGCGGGCCAGGTACACGAGGGCAGAATCGGCCGGCTCGCCGGACAGACCCCCATGGCCGACGCGACCGCTCGACTCTCCTGTGCGGAACGGGGTCCGGCAGCCCGGGAACCCGCTACCCTCCTCGGCCATGGCCGACATAGTCCGCGCTACCGCCGCCGACGTCCCCGCGCTCGCCTCCGTGCTCGCCAGT
The DNA here is from genome assembly GCF_026340595.1 of Streptomyces sp. NBC_01363. Classification (GTDB taxonomy): domain Bacteria; phylum Actinomycetota; class Actinomycetes; order Streptomycetales; family Streptomycetaceae; genus Streptomyces. The sequence continues at coordinate 3,219,098 of NZ_JAPEPF010000001.1, read as the reverse complement.
GCCTATGCCGAGGACCCCGTCTGGACGTGGCTGATGCCGTGCGACCGGGACCGGCGGCTGCGGCTGCTGTTCACCGCGCACCTGGCCCAGCAGATCCCGGCCGGCCGGGTGTGGACCGACCCGGAGCGCACGGTCGCGGCGGTGTGGGCGGAGCCCGGGAAGTGGAAGCTGCCGGTGACGTACCTGCTGCGCAACGCGGGCCCGCTCCTGCGTGCGGGACGGGCTCAACTCCCGCGTACCGCCGGACGGTTGCTCACCATGGAGCACCGCCATCCGGCCGGTCCCGAGCACTGGTACGTCGAGTACATCGGCACCCGCGCTGACGCGCGCGGCACGGGGCGCGGGGCGCGGGTGCTCGGCGGGCTGCTGGAGCGGGCGGACGCGGACGGGCGGCCGGTCTTCCTGGAGTCCAGCAACCGCCGTAATCTCACCTTCTACCAGCGGCACGGCTTCACCGTGCACGAGGAGATGACGTTCCGTGCCGGGCCGCCGATGTGGTCGATGTGGCGCCGGGACGACGGCCGGTAGCGTGCGTGCCGGACGCCGCGCGGCGGACGGCAGTTTGACGACAGGGCCTGGGTCAGGCCGACAGTTCCCAGATCAGCACCTCGGCCGTTCCGTCCGCCACCAGCTCCAGCCCTTCCTCGCCGGTGATCCGCACCGAGTCGCCCGGCTCCAGCTCCTCGTCGCCGAGCCGCACCGACCCGGCCACCACATGGACGTACACCCGCGCCGCGTCCGGCACCGCCGCGCGCTCCCCCGCACCCAACCTGCGCACATGCAGCATCGCACCGGCCGCCGGGAGGGCGTACGGGGTGGAGTCGGCGATGCCGGGGACGATCGCGTACGAGGGTTCGCCGCCCGGTTCGAGCGGGGCCAGCCACATCTGAATGAACGTCAGCGGGCCGTCGCCGTCATTGCGTTCGACATGGCGCACGCCGGAGGCGGCGCCGAGGTGCTGGAGGTCCCCGGCCCGTACGACCGTGGCGTGACCGGTGGAGTCGCGGTGGGTCAGCTCGCCCTCGACGACCCAGGTGACGATCTCCGTATGGCTGTGGGGGTGTTCGTCGAAACCCGCGCCGGGCGCCAGCCGCTCCGAGTTGCAGGCCAGGATCGCGCCGAAGCGCAGATTGTCCGGGTCGTAGAAGCTGCCGAAGGAGAAGGCGTGCCGGGACAGGATGCCGGCGTCCTGGTCCCCGCCCAGGAAACGTTCTTCGGCGCGGTGTACGGAAATCACCTGCCCACGGTAGCCGGGCGCGGCGCCCCCGCGACCCGTGCGCCGCTACCCGCCGGTACGACCCGCGGTCGCCCCGGCCCTCCGTGTCCGTGGTCCGATAAGGCAATCTTGTCTCCGTGCCCCGACCCGATCCTGAGCATCCCGATGCGAACGCCGCCCACCTGCATGCCGCGACCCTGAAACGCCTGGAACAGTCCTCCGGCCGGCTCGCCGCGAACGCGATTGCCCGCATGGACGAGTCGCTGCCGTGGTACCGGGCGATGCCACCGGAGAACCGGTCCTGGATCGGCCTGGTGGCCCAGGCCGGTATCGCGGCGTTCACCGAGTGGTTCCGGCATCCGGAGACCCCGCAGGCCATCTCCACCGATGTGTTCGGCACGGCTCCGCGCGAGCTGACCCGGGCGATCACCCTGCGGCAGACCGTCGAGATGGTGCGTACGACGATCGAGGTCATGGAGGCCGCGATCGAGGAGGTCGCCGCGCCCGGCGACGAGTCGGTGCTGCGCGAGGCGCTGCTCGTCTACGCCCGGGAGATCGCGTTCGCGACCGCCCAGGTGTACGCGCAGGCCGCCGAGGCGCGCGGCGCCTGGGACGCCCGGCTGGAATCGCTCGTGGTGAACGCGGTGCTGTCCGGCGAGGCCGACGAGGGCGCCGTGTCACGCGCCGCGGCGCTCGGCTGGAACTCCCCCGAGCACGTCTGCGTGGTGCTCGGCACCGCCCCGGACGGCGACAGCGAGCTGACCGTGGAGGCGATCAGGCGGGCCGCCCGGCACGCGAAGCTCCAGGTGCTGACCGGAGTGCTCGGCAACCGCCTGGTCGTCATCGCGGGTGGCAGCGACAACCCGCTGCATGTCGCGAAGGCGCTGATCGGCCCGTACGCGGCGGGACCCGTCGTCGCCGGACCCGTGGTGCCCGACCTGCTGGCGGCCACCCGGTCCGCGCAGGCCGCCGCCGCCGGACTCAAGGCGTGCGGTGCCTGGCAGGACGCCCCGCGGCCGGTGCTCGCCGACGATCTGCTGCCGGAGCGCGCGATGGCGGGCGACCCCGCCGCGCGGGACCAATTGGTGGAGGAGATCTACAGACCGCTGGAAGAAGCGGGCTCCGCGCTCCTGGAAACGCTGAGTGTGTATCTGGAGCAGGCGAGCAGCCTGGAAGGCGCGGCCAGGATGCTCTTCGTCCACCCGAACACCGTGCGCTACCGGCTCCGACGTGTGACAGACGTCACCGGATGGTCACCGTCCGACGTTCGTTCGGCGTTCACGCTGCGGATCGCCCTGATCCTGGGGCGCTTGGCCGCGAGAGATCCTCAGTCCTAGACTTTTGTCGGACATCAACAATTCCCCATACGGTTCTTCGTCCCTGTCCCCACGGGTGTTCCGGACCGTTCACAAGAGAGAGTGTGAGTGTGCTCGTACTCGTCGCTCCCGGCCAAGGCGCTCAGACGCCCGGCTTCCTGACTCCCTGGCTCGACCTTCCCGGTGCCTCCGACCGCATCGCGGCCTGGTCCGACGCCATCGGGCTCGACCTCACCCACTACGGCACCAAGGCCGACGCGGATGAGATCCGTGACACCTCGGTGGCGCAGCCGCTGCTGGTGGCCGCAGGTCTGCTGTCCGCCGCCGCGCTCGACGCGTCGCCGAACGTCGTCGCAGGTCACAGCGTTGGCGAGATCACTGCCGCAGCCCTCGCCGGAGTCATCGGCGACGAGGCCGCGCTGCGTCTCGTGCGGACCCGTGGGCTGGCCATGGCCGAGGCCGCGGCGGTCACCGAGACCGGCATGGCGGCGCTGCTGGGCGGGGACCCGGACGTGTCGGTCGCGCACCTGGAGAAGCTCGGGCTGACCCCGGCGAACGTCAACGGGGCCGGTCAGATCGTCGCCGCGGGCACCGCCGCGCAGATCGCCGCGCTGGTCGAGGACAAGCCCGAGGGCGTGCGCCGCGTGGTGCCCCTCAAGGTCGCCGGTGCCTTCCACACGAGCCACATGGCCCCCGCCGTCGACCGGCTGCGCGAGGCCGCCGCGGAGCTGACGCCCGCCGATCCGGCCGTGACATATGTCTCGAACGCCGACGGGAAGGCCGTCGCCACCGGCGACGAGGTCATCTCCCGGCTGGTCGGCCAGGTGGCCAACCCGGTCCGCTGGGACCTGTGCATGGAGACCTTCAAGGAGCTGGGCGTCACGGCTCTCATCGAGGCCTGCCCCGGCGGCACCCTCACGGGTCTCGCCAAGCGCGCGCTGCCCGGTGTCCGGACACTCGCGCTCAAGACCCCCGACGACCTCGACGCGGCCCGCGCGCTCATCTCCGAGCACGCAGGCGCCTAAGGAGCCCGAGAGAATGTCGAAGATCAAGCCCAGCCAGGGCGCCCCGTACGCACGGATCATGGGTGTCGGCGGCTACCGCCCGACCCGTGTCGTGCCCAACGAGGTGATCCTCGAGACGATCGACTCGTCCGACGAGTGGATCCGTTCGCGCTCCGGCATCGCCACCCGCCACTGGGCCTCCGAGGAGGAGACCGTGGCCGCGATGTCCGTCGAGGCGTCCGGCAAGGCCATCGCGGACTCCGGGATCAGGCCCGATCAGATCGGCGCCGTGATCGTCTCCACCGTCTCGCACTTCAAGCAGACCCCGGCCATCGCGACCGAGATCGCCCACCTGGTCGGCGCGGGCAAGCCCGCCGCCTTCGACATCTCGGCCGGCTGCGCGGGCTTCGGCTACGGGCTGACCCTCGCCAAGGGCATGATCGTCGAGGGTTCGGCGGAGTACGTGCTCGTCATCGGCGTGGAGCGGCTCAGCGACCTCACCGACAAGGAGGACCGCGCGACGGCCTTCCTCTTCGGCGACGGCGCCGGTGCGGTCGTCGTCGGTCCCTCCAAGGTGCCGGCCATAGGCCCGACCGTCTGGGGCTCCGAGGGCGACAAGTCCGACACCATCAAGCAGACCGTGGCGTGGGACGAGTTCCACGCCGAGCGCCCGGAGAAGTTCCCGGCCATCACGCAGGAGGGCCAGGCGGTGTTCCGCTGGGCCGTCTTCGAGATGGCGAAGGTCGCCCAGCAGGCGCTGGACGCGGCCGGGATCGCCCCGGAAGACCTGGACGTCTTCATTCCGCACCAGGCAAACATGCGGATCATCGACTCGATGGTGAAGACCCTGAAGCTGCCGGAGAACGTCACCGTCGCGCGCGACGTGGAGACCACCGGCAACACCTCCGCCGCCTCGATTCCGCTCGCTATGGAGCGGCTTCTGGCGACCGGTCAGGCGAAGAGCGGCGACACCGCGCTCGTCATCGGCTTCGGGGCGGGTCTCGTCTACGCCGCGACGGTCGTTACCCTCCCCTAGGCACACCAGGCCTTTTAGGCCCGGACGTCCGAACCCTGCAGATAAACACCGAAGGAGCGCCAACATGGCCGCCACTCAGGAAGAGATCGTCACCGGTCTCGCCGAGATCGTCAACGAGATCGCCGGGATCCCGGTCGAGGACGTCCAGCTGGACAAGTCCTTCACCGACGACCTGGACGTCGACTCGCTGTCCATGGTCGAGGTCGTCGTCGCCGCCGAGGAGCGCTTCGACGTGAAGATCCCCGACGAGGACGTCAAGAACCTCAAGACCGTCGGCGACGCTGCCGACTACATCCTCAAGCACCAGGGCTGATCAGGCCTGCTCCTGTGTCGCCACCCGGCGGTGGCGCCGCTGATTCACGACCCTCTACACGTGGAGAAGATTTTCCAGTGAACTCGACCAATCGCACCGTGGTCGTCACCGGTATCGGCGCAACCACTCCGCTGGGTGGCGACACGGCGTCGACCTGGGAAGGTCTGATGGCCGGTCGTTCCGGCGTCAAGCCTCTCGAGGGCGAACGTTTCGCCGAACTGCCCGTCCGGATCGCCGCCCTCGCGGCCGTCGACCCGGGCGACGTCCTGCCCCGCCCGCTCGCCCGCAAGCTGGACCGCTCGGCGCAGTTCGCGCTGATCGCGGCCCGTGAGGCCTGGGCGGACGCCGGTTTCACCGGCAAGGCCGGCGAGGACGAGAAGATCCAGCCCGAGCGGCTGGGATCGGTCATCGCCTCCGGTATCGGAGGCGTGATCACCCTGCTCGACCAGTACGACGTGCTCAAGGAGAAGGGCGTACGCCGCGTCTCCCCGCACACCGTGCCCATGCTCATGCCCAACGGCCCGGCGGCCAACGTCGGCCTGGAGGTCAACGCCCAGGCCGGTGTCCACACCCCGGTCTCCGCCTGCGCCTCGGGCGCCGAGGCGATCGGCTACGCCGTCGAGATGATCCGCACCGGCCGCGCCGATGTGGTCCTCGCCGGTGGCACCGAGGCGGCGATCCACCCGCTGCCGATCGCCGCGTTCGCCAACATGATGGCGATGTCCAAGAGCAACGAGGAGCCCGAGAAGGCCTCCCGTCCGTACGACACCCGCCGGGACGGCTTCGTCCTCGGCGAGGGCGCCGGGGTCGTCGTCCTGGAGTCCGCGGAGCACGCCGCCGCGCGTGGCGCCAAGATCTACTGCGAGGTGCTGGGCCAGGGCCTGTCCGCGGACGCCCACCACATCGCGCAGCCGGAGCCGACCGGGCGCGGCATCGCCGCCGCGATGCAGAACCTGCTGGACCAGACGGACCTCAAGGCGTCCGAGGTCGTGCACCTCAACGCGCACGCCACGTCGACGCCGCAGGGCGACGTCGCGGAGCTGAAGGCTCTGCGCAAGGTCCTGGGCGACGACCTCGACCATGTCGCGATCTCCGCGACGAAGTCGATGACCGGTCATCTCCTGGGCGGCGCGGGCGGCATCGAGACCGTCGCGACGGTCCTGGCGCTGCACCACCGGATGGCTCCGCCGACGATCAACGTGGAGCACCTCGACGAGGCCGTGGAGGCGGACATCGTGCGCGACGCGCCCCGGCCGCTGCCGGAGGGTTCGATCGCCGCGATCAACAACTCGTTCGGATTCGGCGGGCACAACGTGGTGCTGGCGTTCCGTAGCGTCTGACCTGCGGTCCGCGGTTCCGGTACGACGATGCCGCCTTCCCCTGCGTGGGGAGGCGGCATCGTCCGTCACGTGGGGCGTTCCACCGCTTCCCGAGCCGGGCTCCGCCCCGGACCCCGCGCCTCGAACGCCGGCGAGGCCTGAATTCACGCCACCCCGGCAAAATCAAGCCCCTCCGGCGATTGAGGAGCCTGGGTACGGGGGCAGCACCCCCGATTCGCGAAGGTCACACCACCTGGTGCAGCCACCGCACCGGCGCGCCCTCGCCCGCGTGGCGGAAGGACTCCAGCTCGTCGTCCCACGGCTTGCCGAGCAGTTTGGCGATCTCGGCCTCCAGGTCGGTCTCGCCCCGCACCGACCGGGCCAGCGCCGCCCGCAGCCGGTCCTCGGGCACCAGGATGTCGCCGTGCATGCCGGTGACGGCGTGGAAGATGCCGAGGCCGGGCGTGGAGCTGTAGCGCTCGCCCTCCGACGTGGCGCTCGGCTCCGCCGTCACCTCGAAGCGCAACAGGTCCCAGCCCCGCAGTGCGGAAGCCAGCTTGGACGCCGTGCCGGGGCGGGCCTGCCAGGAGAACTCGGACCGCCAGGTGCCGGGCGCGGCAGGCTGTCTGATCCAGTCCAGTTGGACCCGCACACCGAGGACACCGCCCACCGCCCACTCGACATGGGGGCAGAGCGCGCGCGGTGCGGAGTGAACGTACAGAACTCCACGTGTCGTCACCGGGACCTCCAGTGTGGGACGAAGTTCGCCTTCCCCAGCGGCCTCGCACCCGTACCGTCTCTTCTCGGCCGGATCCCGAGGTTGTCATCAGTAAACAGCATCGGGGTGAAACTCCTGAAAAGGGGCAGTATGTGACGTGATGTGATTTCCCGAAAGCCACCCGAGTGGAGCCGGGCGGGTGGAAGGCGCCGCTGGTCCGACGAGGAAAAGCTACCGCGCGGCGGGGGCCCAGGTGTGACGTACGGTCGGTCCCGGGCCCATCAATCGCTCAGCTTTCACCCGCCAGGGCGGCCGGGCCTTCCGACCGGTGCCACCAGGGGTTGCCGGGGGCATAACCGAGGGGACCAAGGGATGCAGGATCGTTCCGCCCGCCACCGTTCGCGTACCGCGGCCGCTGTCCTGGCGGCGGTCTCACTGCTCGGCACGGCCGCTCTGACCGGGTGCGACTCCGGCCAGGAGGGGACGACGAAGGGGGCGGCCGCGCAGCCTTCGGCCAGGCCGGGACCGGTCTGGGACCGCGAGCCGGGTTCGGTGGCCGCCGTCGGCGACTCCATCACCCGCGGTTTCGACGCCTGTTCGGTGCTGGCGGACTGCCCGGAGGTGTCCTGGGCGACCGGCACGGACAGCGGGGTGCGCAGCCTCGCCGTGCGGCTGCTCGGTGAGGCGGGGGCCGCCTCGCACAGCTGGAACCACGCCGAGACGGGGGCCAGGATCGCGCAGCTGCCCGAGCAGATGGCGCTGGCCGCGAAAGAGAAACCCGATCTGGTGACGGTGATGATCGGCGCCAATGACGCCTGCCGGGACTCCGCGCGGTACATGACGCCGGTGGCTGATTTCCGCGCGTCGTTCGAGGCGTCGATGCGTCAGCTGCGGGCCGGGGCGCCCAAGGCGCAGGTGTACGTGTCGAGCGTGCCGGATCTCAAGCGGCTCTGGTCGACGGGGCGCGGCAACGCGCTGGGCAAGCAGATCTGGAAGCTGGGGATCTGTCGGTCGATGCTGGGCGACGCGGACGACATGGGGGCGCAGGCGGCGGCCCGGCGCGCATCGGTGCAGGACCGGGTCGTGGCGTACAACAAGGTGCTCCGGGAGGTCTGTGCGAAGGACCTGCGCTGCCGTTACGACGGCGGGGCGGTCTTCGACTACCCGTTCACCGGCAGGCAGCTCAGCCAGTGGGACTGGTTCCATCCCGGGCGCGACGGGCAGGCGAGGCTGGCGGAGATCGCGTACCGCAATGTCACCGCCGCCCGGCCTCCGGCGTAAGGTCCGTGATCATGGTCACTGGTTCGGGAACGGCGATACGTACGGAAGACTTCGGCACCCTCGCGGACGGCACCCCCGTGCACCGCTGGACGCTGGAACGGGACGGTACGCGCGTGCGCGTGCTGACGTACGGCGGCGTCGTGCAGTCGGTCGAGGTGCCGGACCGGGACGGGGTGCGGGCGGGTGTCGCGCTCGGGCTGCCGGACCTCGCCGGGTACGAGAGGTTCCCCGGCCCGTACTTCGGCGCGCTGGTCGGGCGGTACGCGAACCGGATCGGCGGTGCCCGGTTCGAGCTGGACGGGCGTACGCACCGGTTGACGCGGAACGAGGGGCGCAACCAGGTGCACGGCGGGGCCAGGGGCTTCGACAAGCGCGTGTGGCGGGCGCGGGAGGTGCCGGACGGTGTCGAGCTCTCGCTGGTCTCCGAGGACGGCGAGGAGGGCTTCCCGGGCCGTCTCGCGGTGTCGGCGGCCTACACCCTGGGCGAGGGCGGGGAGCTGCGGATCGCGTACCGGGCGACGACCGACGCGCCGACGGTGCTGAACCTGACGAATCACACGTACTGGAACCTCGCGGGCGACGACAGCGGCAGCGCGCTCGGGCAGGTGCTGCGGATCGCGGCCGGGCGGATCACTCCGGCGGACGCCGAGTCGCTGCCCACGGGCGAGTTCCTGCCGGTGGACGGGACCCGGTTCGACTTCCGTGAGCCGGGGCCGGTCGGCGCGGGCTACGACCACAACTTCGTGCTGGACGGGGCGGGAACGGGCCCGGCGGCCGAGCTGTACGACGCGGCCTCGGGGCGCGTGCTGACCGTGACCACGACGGAGCCGGGGCTCCAGCTGTACACGGCGGACCACTTCGACGGGCGGCCGTTCGGCCCGTGCGCCGGGATCGCGCTGGAGACCCAGCACTTCCCCGACTCCCCGAACCGGCCGGCGTTCCCGAGCACGGTGCTGCGGCCGGGCGAGGAGTTCGTCTCGACGACCGTGTACGGATTCACGGTGCGCTGACGGCACGGCAGGGGGACGGGACCGCCCCGCCCCCTGCCGTCCGGCCGCTACCGCTCGATGTCCACGGTCGCCGTCAGGCGTACGTCGCCGAGCGAGCGGGCCGCCTGCACCTCGTACGTGCCGGGGACCAGGACCCAGTCGTACGCCTCCTCGTCCCAGATCTCGTACCCGCGCCGCTCCAGCGCGATCACCGTCTCGGCGCTCTCGCCGGGCGCCGCCTCGACGCGGGCGAAACCGGCCAGCCAGCGGACCGGGCGTTCGGCGGCGTCGTCGCGGGGCGCGAGGTAGATCTGGACGGTCTCGGCGCCCGGCCGGGTGCCGGTGTTGCGGACGCGGACGGTGGCGGAGTCCGGGCCGGCCGTCAGGCTCTCGTACTCCCAGGTGGTGTAGCCGAGTCCGTGGCCGAAGGGGTACGCGGGCGCGGTGCCGGCCTTCTCCCAGGCCCGGTAGCCGACGAAGACGCCCTCGTCGTAGTGGAGTTCACCGTCGGTGGGGGCGGTGTTCGAGACCGGCACGTCGGCGAGCGCGGCCGGCCAGGTGGTGGGGAGGCGCCCGCCCGGTTCCCCGGCGCCGAGCAGGACGTCCGCGAGGGCGTGGCCGGCCTCCTGGCCGGGGAACCAGCCGAGCAGCACGGCCGCGACCTCGTCGCGCCACGGGAGCTCCACCGGGGAACCGGAGTTGACGATCACGACGGTGTCCGGGTTGGCGGCGGCGACGGCCCGGACGAGGTCGTCCTGGTGGCCGGGGAGCCTGAGGTCGGTGCGGTCGAAGCCCTCGGACTCGACGCGTTCGGTGGTGCCGACGACGACGATCGCGGTGTCCGCGGCGCGGGCCGCCTCGACGGCCTCGGCGATCAGCTCCTGCGGGTCGCGGCGCGGGCCGAGGTGGCAGAAGGCGAACGAGACGCCGGGGATCGGCGCGTCGTCCCCCAGGGTCTCGGGGACCTGCCGCAGCGAGACCTGGACGGGCTCGCCCGCGGTGAGCGTGATCCGGCCGCGCTCCAGCGGGTTGCCGAAGAATGCCTCGCCGGGGTCGTCGGAGCCGGTGACGCGGTGGATCCCGTCGTACAGGGTCTCGCCCGCGACGGTGAGGGTGAGCGCCCCGGTGCCTCGGGTGCCGAAGACGTGCTCGCCGCTGTCGCGCGGGACGAAGGTGCCGGTGATCTCGACGCTGTGCAGCGTCGCGCGGGTGACTCCCTCGGGGAAGTCGTCGCCGATCCACTGGAGGGTGCCGCCCCGCAGCGGTGCGGAGCCGATGACGGTGCCGGCCTCGTCGTAGCAGACCGCCTTGAGCTCGAAGCCCTTCTCGGCGGGGGTGAGTTCGGTGTTGGGGTCGGCGCCGACGCGGAAGTCGACGACGCCCTCGGGGAGGGCGGCGAGGAGGCCGTCGAGCGGGCTGACGATGTGGTGCGGGAAGACCTGGGCGGAGCCGCCGCCCAGGACCCGGGCGTCCCGGGCGAGCGCCCCGCTGACCGCGACCCTGCGGACGGCCGCCGGGTCGATGGGGAGGGCGGCGCGTTCGTTGCGTACGAGCACGAAGGAGCGGCGGGCGATCTCGCGGGCCAGGGCGTCGCCGTCGACGGCATCGGGGCGGCCCGCCTCGTCGACGACGGGGGGTGCGCCGTCCAGGATGCCGACGCGGGCGGCCAGCCGCAGCACATTGCGTACGGCGCCGTCGACGACGGACTCCTCGACCTCACCGGCCCGCACGGCGTCGGCGAGCGCCTTGCCGTAGACGGTCTTGGGGCCGGGCATCGCGACGTCGAGCCCGCCGTTGACGGCGGCGACGGTGGAGCGGGCGGCCAGCCAGTCGGAGACGATGTAGCCGTCGAAGCCCCATTCGCCGCGCAGCACCGCGTTCTGCAGGTAGCGGTGCTCGGTCATGGTGGAGCCGTTGACCTGGTTGTAGGCGGCCATGATGCCCCACGGGTGGGCGTTCTTGACGATCCGTTCGAACGGGGCGAGGTAGATCTCGCGCAGGGTGCGCGGGGCGACGATGTTGTCGACGGTGAAGCGGTCGGTCTCGGCGTCGTTGGCGACGAAGTGCTTGACGGTCGTGCCGACCCCGCCGTCCTGGACGCCGAGCACATAGCCGGTGCCGATCTCGCCGGTGAGGTACGGGTCCTCGCTGTACGTCTCGAAGTGGCGCCCGCCGAGCGGGGACCGGTGGAGGTTCACGGTCGGGGCGAGAAGGACGTGCACCCCCTTGCGGTGGGCCTCCTGGGCCAGCAGCCGGCCGGCCCGGCGGGCCAGGGCCGGGTCCCAGGTCGCGGCCAGCGCGGTGGGCGAGGGCAGGGCGACGGACGGGTCGTCGGCGCTCCAGGCGACGCCCCGGACCCCGATCGGCCCGTCGGACATCACCAGTGAGCGCAGCCCGACGGCGGGGAGCGCGGGCAGCGACCACATGTCCTGGCCGGCCAGCAGCCGCGCCTTGTCGTCGAGCCCGAGTGCGGCGAGCGCCGCGTCGACCGCGGCCTCGCGGGCCGCATCGGGGTTGGTGGGTGTGGACGCGCCTGCCACGGCCGTACCTCCTCGTCGGAACCTGGACTGAATACCTCCATACTGACCCCGCCACAGGTAGAGCAGTAGGTTTCGTTATCACTCCGTGATATTCGGGGATGGCGTACGGTCCCCAGTGCAGGACCGATGGAGCGCCGAAAGGGGCCGGGGCGATGGTGCGGGCCAGGAGTACGGAGCGGCGGGCGGAGATCGTCCGGGCCACGCTCGAAGTGATCGCCGAGCGCGGCTACCGCGGCGCCTCGCTGAGCGCGGTCGCCGAGCGGGTCGGCCTCAGTCAGCAGGGGCTCCTGCACTACTTCCCGACCAAGGAGGCGCTGCTCGTCGCCGTGCTGGCGGAGCGCGACCAGTGGGACACCGGCGGCGGCACCCGGAGCGACGGCGTCTGGCGGATCGAGCTGCTGGCCTCGCTGGTGGAGTACAACGCGATGCGGTCCGGCATCGTCCAGACGTTCTCGGCCCTGCTCGGCGAGAGCGTGACGGAGGGACATCCCGCGCGGGAGTTCTTCACGCGCCGCTACACCCAGGTCCGGTCGAGCATGGCGGCGATACTGCGCGCGGAGTACGGCGAACGGCTGCCGGGCGGGCTGACTCCGGAGCGCGCGGCGCCGCTGCTCGTGGCGGTGATGGACGGGCTCCAGTACCAGTGGCTGCTGGACCCGGATTCGGTGGACATGCCCGCTGCGTTCGGGGATTTCCTGGCGCTGTTGCAGCCGCCGGGACCCGGGACTTCGGAGAACCCGCAATCATGACATGGCCTGCGGCGACGCAAGTAGAACAATGATCAATGAACGCCACCTGCGGGTGATTTCGGGGCGTTCTACGCGCGTCCGGGCGCAGGGCAGCCCTCCGGGCGCCCCAGGGTTGCCGCATGACTACCGAGCCCGCCGGAACCCCCGGCCTGCCCTCCCGCCGCACCCTGATCACGGGCGCCACCGCCGGTGCCGCCGCCCTGGCCGTCTCCGCCGCGACCGGCACCGCGAGCGCCGCCGCGCCCGGTGCCACCGGCTCCCCCGCCGCAGCCGGCACCGCGTTAGCCCCAGCGGCCACCGGATCGGACTGGAACACCTGCCTGAACGTCGCCCGCGCCATCCTCGTACGCGACGAACAGGACCAGCCGCTGGTCCCCCACTACCGCGACATCCTGCTGTCCAAGGGCCTGCCGCGCAGCCGCAAGAGCCCCAAGAAGGTGCTGATCGTCGGCGCGGGCCCGGCCGGGCTCACCGCCGCCCATCTGCTCCGCAGCGCCGGGCACACCGTCACCGTCATCGAGGCCAACGGCAACCGCGTCGGCGGCCGGATCAAGACCTTCCGCCAGGGCGGCCACGAGAAGGCGAAGGCACCGTTCGCGGACCCGAAGCAGAACGCCGAGGCCGGCGCGATGCGCATCCCCGACAGCCATCCGCTGGTCACCGGCCTCATGGACAGCTTCGGTCTGAAGCGCCGCCGCTTCTACCTGGTGGACGTCGACGCCGAGGGCCGGCCCGTCAACCGCACCTGGATCCATGTCAACGGCATCCGGATGCGCAAGGCCGACTACGCGCAGAAGCCCCAGGCGATCAACCGCTCGTTCGGGGTCCCCGCCGAGTTCGAGAACAAGACCGCCGCGTCGATCGTGCGGGACGCCTTCAAGCCCGTGCGGCAGGAGTTCGAGGGCAAGGAGGGCCGGGAGCTCGTCGAGGGCTGGGCGCGGGTGATCCAGCGGTACGGGCACTGGTCGATGTTCCGCTTCCTGACCGAGGCGGCCAAGCTCGACGAGCGCACCATCGACCTCATCGGCACGGTCGAGAACCTCACGTCCCGGCTCCATCTCGCCTTTGTGCACAGCTTCATCGGGGCCTCCCTGATCAGCCCGGACACCGCGTTCTTCGAGCTGCCGGGCGGTACGGGCACGCTTGCCGACGCGATGTACGAGCGGGTCAAGGACGTGGTTCGGCTGGACCGCCGGGCCACCAGGATCGGTTACGGCACCGATCACGTCGAGGTCGAGACGATCTCCGAGGGCCGCGACGGCAAGCCGCTGGTGCGCCAGACCTTCCGCGGTGACCGGGCGATCATCACCGTGCCGTTCTCCGGGCTGCGCCACATCCCCGTCGCACCCGCGCTCTCGTACGGCAAGCGGCGCGCGATCACCGAGATCCACTACGACGCGGCGACCAAGGTGCTGCTCGAATTCAGCCGCCGCTGGTGGGAGTTCGAGGAGAAGGACTGGAAGACCGAGCTGGAGCGGATCAAGCCCGGTCTGTACGACGCCTACCGGCTGGGCAAGGCGCCGGCCGACGGTTCACTGCTGGGCTCCCACCCCTCCGTACCGTCCGGCCACCTCCCGCCCAACCAGCGCGTGCACTACGCGGCGTACCGGGCCACCGCGCGCAACCAGCCCGAGGCGGCGCATGTCATCGGCGGCGGATCGGTCACCGACAACGCCAACCGTTTCATGTTCCAGCCCTCCCACCCGATCGAGGGCAGCGCGGGCGGCGTCGTCCTCGCCTCGTACAGCTGGGCCGACGACGCGCTGAAGTGGGACTCGCTGGAGGACGACGAGCGCTACCCGCACGCCCTGGGCGGGGTGCAGGACGTGTACGGGCAGCGCGTCGAGGTCTTCTACACGGGCGCCGGCGCCACCCAGTCGTGGATGCGCGACCCGTACGCGTACGGCGAGGCGTCGGTGCTGCTGCCGGGCCAGCACACCGAACTCTTCGCCCATGTGCGCTCGGTCGAGGGGCCGCTGCACTTCGCCGGCGACCACACCTCGATCAAGCCGGCCTGGATCGAGGGGGCGCTGGAGTCGGCGGTCAGGTCGGCGCTGGAGGTGCACAGCAGCTGACCGGGTCCGGCGGGCGTCGCTCAGTGGGACAGGCCCAGGGTGACGCCCAGCCCGACGAGCACCGAACCGATGCCCCGGTTGAGGGCCTTCTGCCACTTCAGCATCGAGGTGCGCAGGCGCGAGTTCGAGAAGAACAGCGCGACCAGGCCGAACCAGCCGAAATGGGCGGCGGACATGAACAGCCCGTAACCGGCCTGCTGCCACACACCGGTCTCCGGCCCGACGACCTGCGTGAAGGTCGACACGACGAAGAGCGTGGTCTTGGGGTTCAGCGCGTTGGTGAGGAAACCGGTGCGCAGGGCCCCGAGCCGGGTCAGCTGCGGCTCGGACTCCAGATCGACGTCGACATCGCCGCGGGCGAAAAAGGTCCGGACCCCGATGTAGACGAGATAGGCCGCGCCGACCAGCTTGATCGCGGTGAACAGGGCGGTCGACGAGGCGATCAGCAGCCCGACGCCGAGCATCGTGTACGTGACGTGGACGAGCACGCCCGCGGCGACTCCGGCGGCGGCCATGAGCCCCGTCGTACGGCCGTAGAGGTAGCTGTTGCGGACGACCATCGCGAAGTCCGCACCCGGGCTGATGACGGCGAGGACGGTGATGACGGCGACCGCGACGAGCTCGGTCATGGGCGGCTGGTCTCCTCAGTGCTTGTCGAGGGTGTACGGGGCGGGCGCCGGGTCCTCGTCCTCGGGCGCCACCAGGTCACGCGCCAGCAGGGTGGCTCCGGCGACGGCGCCCGGCATCAGGAACACGGCGACGAACGGGACCAGGAAGGCGAGCCCCAGCGGCACGCCGAAGCCGAGGGTCAGCAGCCGCCGGCCGCGCAGCAGGGCGAGCCGGTCCTTCAGGACCATGCCGCGGCGCTGGAGCGCGACGGCGGTGAGCTCCTCGGCGAGGAAGTAGCCGGTGACGCAGAAGCCGAGCACGGGGACGACGGTCTGGCCGAGCACCGGGATGAATCCGAGGGCGAAGAGCAGCACCGCGTAGAGCCCCACCCGCACCAGGATGCGGATGCTGTCGCGGGCGGAGATCCACAGCTCCCGCCAGAGCGGCAGCCCGGACTCGGGGACCTCGCCGCCCTCCGTGCGGTCGACCTGCTCGGAGAGCGACTCGTAGAAGGGCTGGCCGACCAGCAGCGTCACGGCGGTGAACGTGATCACGGCGAGGAAGAGTCCGAGGCCGAAGACCAGTACGGTCAGGGTGGTGCGGAGCAGGCCGAGCCAGGGCGAGGACCAGTCGTCGGCGAACGGGGTCGCCCGGTCCACCAGGTCGTCGGCGCCGTAGCCGAGACCGACGAGCGCCGCCGCGTACAGGACGAGGGTGATGAGTCCGGGCAGCAGCCCGATGCCGAACCACCGTCCGTGCCGGCCGACCCAGCGCTGTCCCTTTATCAAGTAGCCGAAGCCCGCCCCTAGATCACGCATGGCGTCAGCGTACTGGTGGGGAAGGGCACCGCCGGACGGGTGGTTCTCGCGGACATGCCCGAGGGCCGCACCCCTTCGCGGGTGCGGCCCTCGGTCCGCTGCGAGCGGGGCGGTCAGGCGACCGACAGTTCGACCTTGATGTTGCCTCGCGTGGCGTTCGAGTACGGGCACACCTGGTGGGCCTTCTCGACGAGCGACTGCGCGGTGGCGGTGTCGACGTTCGGGATGGTGGCGCTGATCGCCACCTCCAGGCCGAAGCCGCCCTCGGCCGTCTTGCCGATGGAGACCTCGGCGGTCACCGTGGAGCCGGAGATGTCCGCCTTCTCCTGACGGGCCACCACGCCCAGCGCGCCCTGGAAGCAGGCGCTGTAGCCGGCCGCGAAGAGCTGCTCGGGGTTGGTGCCCGCGCCGCTTCCGCCCATGGCCTTCGGCGGGTTGACGATGACGTCGAGGTTGCCGTCGTCGGACGAGACGCGGCCGTCACGGCCGTTCTCGGCGGTGGCGACGGCGGTGTAGGCAACGGTTATGTCCTGAATGGTCATGCTGAGGATTCCTCCTGCTGTGCGCCGCGACTCGCGCCCACGATCGCGACGGCCTGTGGATGAGCCTAACGGGTGCGCCGGGGCGGCTGTCAGGCGAGGGAGACGATCATCTTTCCGGTGTTCTCGCCGCGCAGCAGACCGAGGAAGGCGTCGAAGCCGTTCTCGATGCCCTCGACGAAGGTCTCGCGGTACTTCAGCTCGCCCGAGGCCAGCCAGCCGGCGACGTCCTGGACGAACTGCGGCTGGAGCGCGGCGTGATCGCCGACGAGCATGCCCTGGATGCGCAGCCGCTTGCCGATGACGAGGGCGAGGTTGCGCGGGCCGGGGGTCGGCTCGGTGGCGTTGTACTGGGCGATCATTCCGCAGACGGTGACGCGGCCGTGCAGATTGAGCGAGGAGATCGCCGCTTCGAGGTGCTCGCCGCCGACGTTGTCGAAGTAGACGTCGATGCCGTCGGGGGCCGCCGCGCGCAGCTGCTCCACCACCGGGCCGTCGTGGTAGTTGAAGGCCGCGTCGAAGCCGTACTCCTCGACGAGGAGCTTGACCTTCTCGTCGGAACCGGCCGAGCCGATGACCCGCGAGGCGCCCTTGATCCTCGCCATCTGGCCGACCTGGCTGCCGACCGCACCGGCCGCGCCGGAGACGAAGACGGCGTCGCCCTCCTTGAAGGAGGCGACGTCGAAGAGGCCCGCGTAGGCGGTGAGCCCGGTCATGCCGAGCACGCCGAGGTAGGCGGAGAGCGGGGCGATCGACGCGTCGACCTTCACGGCGTGCTCGGCCGGGACCTCGGCGTACTCGCGCCAGCCGAGGCCGTGCAGGACGTGGTCGCCGACCGCGATGCCCTCGGCGTTCGAGGCGATGACCTCGCCGACCGCTCCGCCGTCCATGGGGTGGTCGAGCTTGAAGGGCGGGGTGTACGACTTCACGTCGTTCATCCGGCCGCGCATGTATGGATCGACCGAGAAGTGCAGATTGCGGACGAGGACACGGCCCTCGCGGGGAGCGGTGACCGGGGCCTCACGCAGCGCGAAGTCCTCGGCCTTCGGCCAGCCGTGGGGGCGGGCGACGAGGTGCCATTCGCGGCCGGACGTGGGAAGTGCTGCTGACATGGGCTCGGATTCTCCTCGATGTCCTACGGGGTGGGGGAAGCTCCGACCGGGGCGGTCGGGGCCGCACCGGGGAAGCAAAATGCTTCATGTAGTGAAACAACCATGCTCCTGAATATTTCACCTTGTCAAGCAACCGGCTATCCTGAGTGTCATGGCCACCACCCGCACAGACCCTCTGACCCTCGAAGTCGTCGAGCTCATCGGTACCGTCGTGGCGCGCTACTACGAGGAGTACGACGAGGCGGCGGCAGCCCACTCGCTCACCGGCGCGCAGGCGAGGGTGCTCGGGCTGCTCGCCCTGGAGCCGATGCCCATGCGCAAGATCGCCCGGAAGCTGAAGTGCGAGCCGTCGAACGTCACCGGCATCGTCGACCGGCTGGAGACGCGCGGCCTGGTGGAGCGCAGGCCGGATCCGGCCGACCGCCGGGTGAAGCTGGCCGCACCGACGGAGCTGGGCACCCGGACGGCGCAGCAGCTGCGCGATTCGCTCACCTTCGCGCGGGAGCCGCTGGCCGAGCTGTCGGAGGGGGACCGGACGATGCTGCGGGACCTGCTGCGCCGCATGCTGGGCGAGCCGGGCCCGTCCGCCGGATAGGCCCTGGACCCGGGGTGTGGAAGCGTGGAATCCATGACCGCGCCCGCGCCCTTCGGCCCCCGTGAGTTCCAGCTCGTCCTGCTGCGCCGGATGGCCGACCACCAGCCCGGTCTCGTCGAGGACGCCCGGCACGAGCTGAGCGCCTCGCTCGCCGAGATGCGCGAGGCCAACCGCCGCTGGCAGGCCATGGTGCGGACGCCCGGCGGTCGGGGCGCGCTGCGCCGCTACCGTTCGGTGCTCGGCGAACCCGTGTCGTCCGTACGCCGCACGATCGGCGACCTGGAGTGCGACGCGCTGCGGTGGCCGGTGCCGCTCTGGCCGGATCTCCGGTTCGAGGTGATGGTCGCGCCGGGCGGCGCGGTGTGGAACGAGTGGCTGGTCCGGGCGCCGGGGGCGCCGGTACCCGAGCTGCGCGCGGTCGAGGATCTGCGCCCCTGGTCGGGCACGGTCGACGAGGTCGCGCGGGCCTTCCCGCCGGCCCGCCCGATGGAAGGCGGTGCGCCGACCCGCTGGGCGCTCGCGATCACCGCGCCGGGAACGGGCGAGCCGTACGTCGCCGAGTTCACCTGGGGCCTGTTCCAGCGGCTGCTGCCGGGCTGATTGCCGCGCGCCGCCCTCTTCTGTCGGCCCGTCAGCCGCGTACCTCCTACGGCTCACCCCAGCGCGCGCCACGACTCCGAACGGCGCAGTATGCGAGAGAGCCGGCTGCCCGCCGGTGCCACCGTCCGCGCACTCGGGAGAACCTGCCGTGACCGTCAGTCTTGAGCAGTTGCGCCGTTGCCATGTCGCCGTCGACCTCGGGGCCGCCCGGACCCGCGTGTACGTCAAGGGCCTCGGGCTCGTCGTCGACGAGCCGAGCGTCGCCGCGGTGAACACGCGTACCGGGTCGCTCATCGCCGTCGGCGCGCTCGCCGAACAGATGACGGGCCGCACCCCCGACTACATCCGGGTGGCCCGCCCGGTCTCCGGCGGAACCGTCGTCGACATCGAGATGGCCCAGCGCATGCTCCGCCATCTGCTCGGCGAGAAGCTCCGCCGCCAACTGCGCCGCAAGCCCCGGCTGCGGGCCGCCGCCTGCACCCCGCACGACAGCGATCCGCTCGCCCAGCGGGCCGCCGTCGAGACGCTGGTCGGGATCGGTGCCCGGCGGGTCGAGCTGGTCGACACCCTGATCGCGGCGGCCGTCGGCTGCGGGCTGCCGGTCGAGCAGCCGACCGCCACCATGATCATGGTGTGCGGGGCCGCGACCACCCAGATCGCGGTGCTCTCGCTCGGTTCGATCGTGAGCGCCGTACGCATCCCGATCGGCGGCGACGCCATCGACCACGCGGTGATCCAGTATCTGCGTCAGCACCATGCGCTGATGCTGCCGAGCCAGTCCGTGCGCCCGCTGCAACTGGCGCTCAGCGGCAGCGGTCTGACCGCGCAGGGGCCCGTCACGACCGAGATCCACGGCCGTGACGTGGCGACCGGTCTGGCCCGCTCGGCGCAGGTCGACACCGCCGCCGTGCGCCAGGCCATCCACGCCCCGCTGACCGCGGTCCTGGACGGGCTCGGCACGATCCTGCGCGACTGCCCGCCCGACCTGGTGGCCGACCTCGTGGACTGCGGAATCGTGATGGTCGGGGGGAGCGCGCTGCTGCCCGGTCTCGACCAGATGCTGCGGGACGCGACGGGCATGCAGGTGCACATCGCGGAACGTCCGGACGTCAGCGCGGTGCTGGGGCTCGGTGCCATGCTGGACGGAAAGATCGAGCCGATGGTCCTCGACCCGCTCGCCTGCTGAGCACCCCGGGGGTGCGGTGTATGACCGACGATACGACGGACACGGCCGCCGGGCCGTCCGGCGAGAAGGCCGCCGCCGCGGCCCCCGTCCCGGAGAAGCCCCCGCTGTCGATGCTCCTGGAAGCGGTGCTCGGCATCGGCTCCGACCTCGAACTGCGGGCCATGCTCCAACAGATCGTGGACACCGCGACGGCGCTGACCGGGGCCCGGTACGGCGCGCTCGGCATGCTCGACCCGGAGCACGGCACCATCGGTGAGCTGTACACCTCGGGGCTCGACGACACCGAGCGGCAGCGGATCGGCCGGCTCCCGGACGGGCACCCGGGGATGCCCGGCGTCCTCGCCGACGAGCCGGAGACGTCACACCGCGACCAGCCTGCCGCCGGTCCCCGGGCGGGCGGAGTACCGCCCGGCCATCCGCCGACGCGCCCCTTCATCGGGGCGCCGATCCAGGGCCACGACCAGGTCTTCGGCAACCTCTGTCTCACCGGGAAGCACACCGGCGGCTTCACCGATTCGGACGCGGCGGTGCTGAGGGCGCTGGCAGCGCAGGCCGGCATCGCCATCGCCAACGCCCGGCTGTACGCGGCGGCCCGGCAGCGGGAGCGCTGGATCGAGGGTGCCGCCGCCGTCACCACCGCGCTGCTGACCGGCGGGAGCGCGGCCGACGCGCTGATGACCGTCGCCGAACGGGCCAGAGCGCTCGCCGACGCCTGCGCCGGGGTCGTCCTCCAGCCGGACGAGGCGGGCGGGATGGAGATCGTCGCCGCGTCCACGCTCGACGACCCGGCCGGGATCGTCGGTACGGCGATCGAGCCCGGCTCCGCGGTGCTGGTCCAACTGCTGGGCGGAGAGCCGGTGTTCATCGAGGACTCGGCGACCGACCCGCGGATGACGACGCATGTGCGGTCCCGGTTCGGCCCCAGCATGATGCTGCCGTTGCAGAGCGGCGGGCGGCTGATCGGCACCCTCGCCCTGCCCCGGCGGCGCGGCGACCGCCCGTACACGGCCGTGGACCGGCTGCTGGCCACGCAGTTCGCCTCGCAGGCCGCGCTCGCGCTGGTCCTGGCGGACGCCCGGCACGACCGGGAACAGCTCGCGGTGTACGAGGACCGGGACCGGATCGCCCGCGATCTGCACGACCTCGTGGTCCAGCGGCTGTTCGCGACCGAGATGATGCTGGAGTCGACCCGCCGCCGGGCCGCCGCCCCGGAGACGGACGAGCTGCTGGGCAGGGCCGTCGACGAACTGGACTCCACCATCCAGGAGGTCCGGACGGCGATCTTCGCCCTTCAGCAGCCGCCCGCCGAGGCTCCCGCCACCTTCCGCGGCCGGGTGCTGCGGGAGACCGGGGGCGCCGCCGCCGTACTCGGCTTCCCGCCGTCGGTGCACTTCACCGGGGCGGTCGACGCACTGGTCCGGGATCCCGTGGACCGGCAGCTGCTCGCGGCACTGCGGAGTGCCCTCGCGTCCGCGCACCGGCGGACCGGGGTGTCGGCGATCGAGGTGGAGGTGGACGCGACGGCCGAGCTGCCGGACGGGCGGGCCGCGGTACGGCTGACGGTCGCCGACGACGGGCGCGAGGAGGACGGCTCGCGCCCGTCGACCGTCACCTGGCAGGCGCCGCTCTGAGCGCGACCCGGGTGTTGGAGTGGGCGACCCCCGCCTCCCGTTTGAGCCTGCGCAGCAGGCCGTCCAGGGCCGCGGTGTCGGCGACGGTGGCCCGTACGAGATAGTCGTGGCCGCCGGTCACATGAACCACTTCGGTGATGCCGGGCAAGGCGAGCACGGCCCGCTCGAACACCTCGTTCGTCGTATCGATCCGCAGCGTCACATCGATGAAGACGACCAGGCCGGTACGGGTGTCGGCGGCCGGATCGATGATCACGGTGAAGCCGCGGATGACGCCGTCGCGGCGCAGTCGGCGTACCCGGTCGGCCGCCGCGTTGGCGCTGAGCCCGACCCGTACGCCCAGATCGCGGTACGAGATCCGGGCGTCCTCCTGGAGGATGCCGAGGATTTCTCTGTCCAGACGGTCCATACTGCGATTGTCGCAGCTTTGTCCGGTTCGTGACTGGGCAAGTCGCGCTCGGCGATACCCCTCCCCCGCTCTCGGCCGCCGGACGCGCGTTACCCGCTTGGTGCATTTCGGCGGGCTCAGGGCCTGCGCCCGCCCTTGACTGAAGGGGTGGATACAGCTGTCAAGCAGTCCCCCCACCACGGTCGACAGGCCGTCCTCGGCCGCCTGTCGCAACCTCGTGATGGCCACGATCGGCTTCGGGCTCACCTTCTGGGCCTGGAATCTGATCGCGCCGCTGTCCGGGGACTACAAGGAGCGGCTGGGGCTGAGCTCGTTCGAGCAGTCACTGCTGGTGGCGGTGCCGGTACTGGTCTGCATGGCGGCGGGCCTGGGCACCGCGAGCGGCAGCGTCTTCGCCCTGGTCTCGCAGGTGACGCCGCAGGCGAAGGTGGGCAGCGTGACCGGGATCGTCGGCGCGATGGGCGGGCTGGGCGGCTTCGTGCCGCCGCTGGTGATGGGGGCGATCTACAGCGCGAAGGGCTCGTACTCGATCGGCTTCATGCTGCTGTCGGACCTGGCGCTCGCGGGGTGCGTGTACGCCTACGGCCGCATGCGGGGACTCAAGCGGGACTGGGGTCTCTCGTTCGGGACAGCCCTTAGGGTGCGGTGGGTGACTCCTCTTCTCTCTGTGCCGGATGACGGTTCGACCCGGGAAGCCACCCGGTTCGGCGAACACACCATGACCTACGAGCGGTTGACCACCGCCTCCACCGCGCTCGCCGCGCGTCTCGTCGGCGCCGGGCGGGTCGCCGTCTGGGCCACCCCCACCCCCGAGACGGTGGTCGCCGTCGTGGCCGCGCTGCGTGCCGGGGTGCCGGCGGTTCCGCTCAACCCGAAGACGGGGACGCGCGAACTCGCCCACATCGTGGCCGACAGCGAACCGACCGTGGTGCTGGCCGGGGCGGGCGACACGCTCCCGCCGGTGCTGGACGCGCTGGACCGCATCGACATCGACACGGCCGGGGAGGGCGCCGGCGCCGCGCTCCCCGAGCCCTCCCCCGAGTCCCCCGCGCTGATCGTCTACACCTCCGGCACCACGGGCCCGCCCAAGGGCGCGATCCTGCCCCGGCGGGCCATCGCGGCCTCGCTCGACGCGCTGGAGGACGCCTGGCAGTGGACCGACGACGACGTGCTCGTCCACGCCCTGCCGCTGTTCCATGTGCACGGCCTGATCCTGGGCGTGCTGGGACCGCTGCGGCGGGGCGGATCGGTGCGGCACCTGGGCAGGTTCTCCGCCGACGGGGTGGCCCGGGAACTGTCGTCCGGCGGCACCATGCTCTTCGGCGTACCGACGATGTACCACCGGCTGGCCGAGGCCCTCGACGGCCCCGGGGCGGAGGGGCTCGCGAAGGCGCTGGCCGGAGCCCGGCTGCTGGTGTCCGGGTCGGCCGCGCTGCCGGTGCACGACCACGAGCGGATCGCGACGGCCACCGGCCGCCGGGTCATCGAGCGGTACGGCATGACGGAGACCCTGATGAACACGGGCGTCCGGGCCGACGGCGAACCGCGTCCCGGAACGGTCGGCGCGCCCCTGCTCGGCGTGGAGCTCCGCCTGGTCGAGGAGGACGGCACCGTCCTCGCCGAGGGCGCAACCGGACCCGATGCCATCGGCGAGATCCAGGTGCGCGGCCCCAACCTCTTCACCGGCTATCTGAACCGCCCCGACGCCACGGCCGCCGCACTCACCGAGGACGGCTGGTTCCGTACCGGGGACATGGCCACCCGGGACGCCGACGGCTACGTACAGATCGTCGGGCGCAAGGCCACCGACCTGATCAAGAGCGGCGGCTACAAGATCGGCGCCGGGGAGATCGAGAACGCGCTCCTGGACCACCCCGGCGTCCGCGAGGCCGCCGTCACCGGTGAGCCGGACCCGGATCTGGGCGAGCGGATCGTCGCCTGGGTGGTGCCGGCCGACCCGGCGTCGCCGCCGTCCGGGGACGAGCTCGCGGACCATGTGGCCGCCCAGCTGTCCCCGCACAAGCGCCCGCGCACGGTCCGCTACCTGGACGCGCTGCCCCGCAACGACCTCGGCAAGATCATGAAGCGGTCGCTCCATGCCTGACCGGCTGACGGCGAGAGCGGCCATCGCGGCCCTCACCGCGGACTTCGAGGAGCTCGGGGAGCCCGGGGACGCCGCCGCGCCCGGCCGTGACGACGCCGGGGACGGGCCCCTCGCCTGGGCCGGGTACGCGGACTCCCGGGCCCGCGCCGCCGCCCGTACCGGCGAGGAGGAGTCCGTCGTCCATGGCCTCGCCTCGGTCGGCGGCCGGGCCTGCGTGCTGGTCTCGTTCGAGTTCGGGTTCCTGGGCGGTTCGCTGGGGCAGCGCACCGGGGACCGGCTGGAGGCCGCGTACGAGGCCGCCCGGACCCGGGCGCTGCCGCTCGTCTCGCTGATCGCGACGGGCGGCAGCCGGATGCAGGAGGGCATGGTCGCCCTGACCCAGCTCCAGCGGGTGGCCCGTGCCTCGGCGCGGCTGCGGGCGGCGGGCCCCGCGCAGCTCGCGGTCCTGCGCGACCCGACGACGGGGGGCGGCTGGGCCACGCTGGGCGCGGGCGCCGATGTGATCCTGGCGCTGCCGGGCGCCCAGGTCGGGTTCGCCGGTTCCCGGGTACGGCCCCCGGACGCGGACCCTCACGCGTACACCGCCGAGGGACAGCTGGCCGCGGGCCAGATCGACGCGGTCGTCCCGCCGGACGAGCTCCCGGAGACGGTGGCCCACTGGCTGCGGGCGCTCCACGCCCCGGGCTCCCCGGCGCTCCCCGCCCCGGTGCCGGACGCCCTGTCCGCCACAGGCCTTCCGGTGACCGGCTGGGACGCGGTCCGGCAGGCCCGCTCGCCCGCCCGGCCGCGCGCCGAGGCGTATCTGGGCGCCTATTTCGACCAGCGGCTCCCGCTCGGCGGCGACCGCTGCGGGGGTACGGACCCGGGACTGCTCTGCGGCTTCGGGCGGCGCGGCGGCCGGTCCATCGCGTACGTGGCCCAGTGCGGCACCGCGACCCGCCCGGCCGGTTACCGCACGGCGGCGCGGGTGATCCGGCTGGCCGACCGGCTCGGCGTTCCCGTGCTCACGCTGATCGACACCCCGGGCGCGGCGAACGACGCGGAGGCGGAACGGGCGGGCGCGGGCGCCGCCATCGCCTCCGCCTTCGCGGCGATGGCGGAGGCCCGGGTCCCCGTCACCACCCTGGTGATAGGCGAGGGCGGTTCGGGCGGCGCGCTGGCCCTCGCGGCACCGGGGAACACCCATGTCACCCGGGACAGCTACTTCTCGGTGATCGCCCCGGAGCCGGCGGCGGCGATCCTGAAGCGCGCCCCGGACGAGGTGCGTGCCACGGCCGACCAGCTGCGGCTGCGCCCCCAGGACCTGGTGGAACTGGGCTTCGCCCGCTCGGTGGTGGGGCCGCGGGACGGATCCGGGGACATGCCGCGGGGGTGAGGCGCGGGCGGGGCGGTCACGGCTGGGGGGCCCGCGCGTCGTACCGCGCGAACCCGCGCCACCGCAGCGCCAGCAGGGAGACGGCGACGACACAGGCGATCCCGCCCCCGGTCACCGCCAGGCCGGGCGAGGTCAGGTCGGCGACCGATCCCGCCAGGAAGTCGCCGAGCCTCGGCCCGCCCGCCACGACGACGATGAAGACGCCCTGGAGCCGCCCTCGCATCTCGTCCGGCACGGCCGCCTGGAGCATGGTGTTGCGGAAGACCATCGAAGTGGTGTCCGCGCACCCGGCGAGCGCCAGGAAGAGCAGCCCGAGCCAGAGCTGCCGGGTCAGGCCGAAGACCGCGATGGCGGTGCCCCAGCAAGCGACGGCGAGCAGCACGGCGAGGCCGTGGCGCCGGATGCGTCCCAGCCAGCCGGAGAACACCCCGCCGAGCAGCGCGCCGAGCGCCGGGGCGGCGACCAGCAGTCCGGTGGTCTTCGCGTCGCCGCCGTACCAGAGGACGGCGACGACGGGGAACAGCGCCCGGGGGTGGGCCAGCAGCATGGCGCACAGATCGGTGAAGAAGGTCATCCGGAGGTTGGGCCTGGTCCCGAGGAAGCGCAGCCCGTCCGCGACGGACGCCCGCTTGTCCCCCGCGCCCTCCTCGCGCTGCGGCAGCATGGCGGGCAGCCGCCACATCGCGTAGAGCGAGGCGGTGAAGGTGATGGCGTCGACGGTGTACGCGGCCCGGTAGCCCCACCAGCCGACGACGAGCCCGCCGAGCATCGGCCCGACCAGCGTGCCGGTGGTGCCGGTCATGGAGGTGAGCGCGTTGGCGGCGGGCAGCTGCTCGGGCGGCAGCAGCCGGGCGATCATCGAGCTGCGGGCGGGCGCGTTGACCGCGAAGCAGGCCGCCTGGAGGCCGACGATCGCGTACAGCAGCCCCACCTGCTCCACCCCGGCGACGGTGATGGCGACGAGTGCGACGGAGAGCACGAACGACCCGACGGAACTGGCCAGGCCCAGCTTGCGGCGGTCCATGGTGTCGGCGACGGCCCCGCCGTACAGCCCGAAGACGACCAGCGGCAGGAACGAGCAGAATCCGATGAGCCCGACCGAGAAGGCGGACCCGGTGATGTCGTAGACCTGGAGCGACACCGCGAGCGAGGTCATCCCCTGCCCGATCC
The DNA here is from genome assembly GCF_026340595.1 of Streptomyces sp. NBC_01363. Lineage (GTDB taxonomy): Bacteria > Actinomycetota > Actinomycetes > Streptomycetales > Streptomycetaceae > Streptomyces. Next base: position 3,192,394 of record NZ_JAPEPF010000001.1, on the reverse strand, counting down.
AGGAGACCGTGTTCCCGAACCAGAGCCGCCGGTAGTCGGGCGAGCTCCGCAGAGGTGTGAGATCGGCGAGTATGCGGGTACGAGAGGTGGGTCCTTCGGTCGTTTCGGTCACGCCGGATAGTAACGACCGGGTCGGTCCGTACCGTTGGGGCCCTGCGCCGGGGACCGGCTACCTCCAGTGGATCCCTGACGTCCGGACAGGCTTGTACTCGGTCCCGTTGTGCGGGTGGGTGCGACGCTCGAACAGTGTGGCGTACAGGCCGCTCCTGTCGAGAAGTTGGGTGTGCGTGCCGGATTCCACCAGCCGCCCCTCGTCCAGGACGAGGATGCGGTCGGCGTCCGCGGCCAGGGCCAGGTCGTGGGTGATCACGATGGTGGTGCGACCGCGGGCCAGCCGCCGCAGGGGTTCGAGGATGCGCTCCGCGGCCAGCCGGTCCAGTCCGGTGGTGGGCTCGTCGAGGAGGAGAACGGGCGCGTCGCGCAGCATGGCGCGGGCGATGGCGATGCGCTGCAACTGGCCGCCGGAGAGCCGGGAGGTGCCGGTGGAAATGACCGTGTCATATCCCTCCGGGAGGACCTCGATGAACTCGTGGGCGTCGGCCGCCCGCGCGGCCCGCACGACATCGTCGTGGCTCGCGTCGAGACTTCCGCAGCCGATGTTCATCTCGATGGTGTCGTGCAGGACCAGCGTGTCCTGCGGCAGCAGCGTGATGTTCTGCCGGAGGTAGGGCAGCGGCAGCCGGTCCACGGACACACCGTCCAGCCGTACGCTGCCGGCGTCCGGGTCGTAGAACCTCAGCAGCAGCGCCGCCAGGGTCGACTTGCCCGCACCGCTGGGGCCGGTGATGACCAGTAGTTCCCCGGGACTTGCGGTGAACGAGAGGTCCCGGAGCACCATCTCGTCGCTGCCGGGGTAGTGGAAGAACACCTGACGCGCCCCCACCTCGCCGAGCGCCCGGCTCCGCGGCGGCACGGGCACGGAGTCGCCCGGGTCGGTGACCGCGGGCTCGGCGTCGAGGATCTCCAGCAGTCGTTCGGCGCCTGCGGTCGCGGCGGTGGCCGTCAGGCCGAGCTGGCCCAGCGAGCGGATCGGCGGGTAGAGGTAGCCGATGAAGGCGGCGAAGGCCAGCAACTGTCCGAGCGTCATCCGCTGCTGGGAGATCTCCCACGCCCCCAGACCGATGATCGCCAGGACGCACAACGTTTGGAGTACCTCGACGAGTTGCTCGTAGAACTCGGTGAGGCGGACGGCCTTCACCGCTGTCCTCAGCCGGATACGCGCCTTGCTGAGGAGCCGCTCCTCCTCATCGTGCTGCCTGTTGTACGCCTGGGTCATGACGACGTTGACCAACGTCTCCTCGACCACGGCCGTGATGGCACCGTCCGCCGCCCGACCGCGCCGGGACACCGCGCGCAGGGGCCCGGCGAAACGGGTGGTCGTGAACCAGAAGAGCGGCACCATGACAAAGGTGGCAAGGGCCAGATCCCAGCGCAGCCACAGGGCGGCGGCGGCGTAGAAGAGCGTGCCGAACAGGGCCGATGCCGCCCCGACGATGCCGGAGACCACGAGCGCTTCGATGGCTTCCACGTCACCCGTCAGCCGCTCCACCAGGTCACCGCGGCGATTGCGCTGGTAAAAGTGCGGCGGAAGCGTCTGAAGGTGTCCGAATACCCGTGCCCGCAGCCTCATCACGAAGCGTTCGGCGACCCAGGCGGCGAGCGAATTGCCCAGATATCCCACCACTGCACCGATGACGGCCACGGCGAGCCACTGGCCGGCAGGCTTCCAGAAAGCGCTGACGGAGCCCGTCTGCAGAGCGGTGTCGGTGAGTTTGGCGAAGAGCAGGACCGTGATGGTCTCGGCGATGGCGGCCATGACGGCGCACAGGAGAATGAGGACGAGCCAGCGCCGGTCACCCTTGGTAAGTGGCCAGAAGCGCCGGAACGCCACGACGATGCTGATGGGATCCGTGCGGATCGGGACATCCGTCACCGAGTCCTGAGAAGTCTCTTCGGGGGGCGCTGGGCGCCGGGACGAGCTGCTGAGGCGCATGGGCGTCACGTCACAGAAGTGCTCGGACTATGGACCATCTCCATAGGCGCGGACCCCAAAACCGCGAGACCGACCCGCGCCGCAGCGCGAGCCTGCCTCGTTTCGGGGATGGTGTCGGGGGTGTGGGGTCAGTAGCCCCATCCACCGCCGCCGCCGCCGCGGCCGTAACCGCCGCGTCCGCCACCGCCGCCGCCGCGGCCGTAGCCGCCGCGTCCGCGTCCGAAGCCGAAGCCGCGGCCGTAGCCACCGCCTCCGCGTCCGAAGCCGCGTCCGCCACCGTAACCGTAGCCACCGCCACCGCCGTGGCCCCTGTAGTCGAAGATGCTGCGTACGTTCATCTTCGCCTCCTTTGGAGGAGTTCGCTGCGCCGCTCCTTGCTCTTGCTGCGGCACTTTCGACACTACGTCCGCCCCCTCCGGCCAACAAGTCGTAGAAGCCGAAATCAAGGATAAAAGGGACGAAATACCGTAGTCCTTCAGAGCGTTGCCATAAGTGACTCTCCGGACATCCGTCGGGGCGGCCGACGGCGGCGTACACCTCGCGACGGCGTCACGGCCGTCCCCCGGCCGCACACAATCGAGGCCGCCCGTACCGACACTGACGCACCGACGCACTGACGCTTCGATGCGGAACTGGCGGGCTCCGGGCCGGACCTCATCGACACGACCGGCCGGGCCGGGATGCGGCCACTTGATCTTGCCAGGGGGCTATGGTGAGGGCCCCCACGGAATCCGTGAGGGCCCTCGTGCCTACGTATACGCAGGTCATAACGTTTCTGCCGGAACATCGGCAGTGGGGCGGGTGGGACTCGAACCCACGGCCGACGGATTATGAGTCCGCTGCTCTAACCGGCTGAGCTACCGCCCCTTTTCGGCGTGGCGCGTACAAGTGTGCGCGCCGTCTGCCGCAGCATAGCCGGTCATACGATCTCTCGCTCCGGATGGTCGGCTTCGCATGACCACGAAGACCTCGCCGTCGGCCGTCCGGTTCCGGACGGAGCGAAGTACACGCGAAAGAGTCACACGCATCCCACACGCACCACGGTGACGACCGTCGGCGGACATACGAAAGAGGACCCCTCGGGGTCCTCTTCCGTTCCGCTCCCCCGACTGGACTCGAACCAGTAACCCTCCGGTTAACAGCCGAATGCTCTGCCAATTGAGCTACAGGGGATCGCGCTCCCCCGACTGGACTCGAACCAGTAACCTGCCGGTTAACAGCCGGCTGCTCTGCCAATTGAGCTACAGGGGATTGCTGCGTATGCACCGAACCCTACCTACCTGGCTACTGCCGGGCGGCGCGCGTTCGCTGCGACACATACATTAGCGCAAGCAGGGGGGTGCTTTGCCAATCGGTATCCCCCGGGGTGATCTCCGGTGCCCGCGGGTAGGTCGGGCAGCACACGTCGCACTGAGCAAGGAAGGGTGGCAGCCATGCGGTACCGGCTCACGTTCATCGCCGGACTGGCCCTCGGATACGTGATCGGGACACGGGCCGGGCGCGAGCGCTACGAGCAGCTGAAGAAGTCCGCACGCCAGTTCGCCCAGAATCCGGCCGTGCGCAATACCGCCGAGTCCGCGGCGCAGAGCGGCCGCGATCTGGCCGGCAAGGCGTACCACTCGGTGAGCGAGAAGGTCGGCGACAAGGTCCCCGCCTCGGTGGCCGACCGGGTGCGCTCGCTGCGGGACCGCGGCCGGAACGGCGAGGACGACTGGGGCACCACCAATACCTAGCGGGACCGCCCCCACCGCTGCCGCACCACCGGTACGGAAAAGCTCCGGCGGTGCGGCAGAATCTGGGGCATGGGGATAGTCGCCGGCTTGGACAGTTCTTCCGCCTTCACGCACATCGTCGTCTGCGATACGGACACGGGCGCCGTGCTGCGCCGGGGGTTCGCCGCACACCCCGTCGAAGCGAAGGCCACCGAGGTCGACCCGCAGGCGTGGCTGCTCTCGCTCGGCGAGGCCGCCACCGACGGGCTGCTCGAAGGGGTGCAGGCCATCGGCGTCTCCGCCCAGCAGCACGGTCTGGTGCCACTGGACCGCCAGGGCAATCTCGTCCGCCCGGCGCTGCTCGGCAACGACAAGCGGGCGCAGGTCGCCGCGGCCGATCTGATCGACGGACTCGGCGGGCGGCAGCCCTGGGCCGAGGCGGTCGGGGCGGTGCCGCAGGCCGCGCAGCCGGTGTCGAAGCTGCGCTGGCTGGCGCGGACCGAGCCGGAGGCGGCCCAGCGGGTGGCCGCGGTGCTCCAGCCGCACGACTGGCTGGTCTGGCAGTTGCTGGGGCGTCCCGCCCGGCGGACCACCGACCGGGGTGCCGCGTCCGGCACCGGCTACTGGTCGGCGGACACCGGCTCCTACCGGCCCGATCTGGTGGAGCTCGCGCTCGGGCACCAGGCCGCGCTGCCCGAGGTGCTCGGTCCCGCCGACGCGGCCGGAACGACGCCCGAGGGGCTGCTGATCTCCGCGGGGACCGGCGAGACGATGGCGGCGGCGTTCGGGCTCGGGGTCGGGGTCGGCGACGCGGTGGTGTCGCTGGGCGCGTCGGGCTCGGTCATGGCGGTGCACGACGAGGCGCTGTCCGATCCGACCGGGATGATCACTTCGTTCGCGGACGCGACCGGGAAGCACCTGCCGGTGGTGCACACGTCCAATGCGGTACGGGCGCTGCGCGGGACCGCCGAGATGCTCGGCGTGGAGGGCCTCGACGAGCTCTCCGCGCTGGCGCTGAAGTCCACGCCGGGCGCGTCCGGGCTGGTGCTCCTGCCGTACCTGGAGGGCGAGCGGACGCCGCAGCTGCCGCATGCCGCGGGGACGCTGTGCGGGCTGCGGCGCGAGTCGATGAAGCCGGAGCATCTGGCGCGGGCGGCGTTCGAGGGGATGCTGTGCTCGCTGGCCGACGCGCTCGATGTGCTGCGCGGCCGGGGCGTCGAGGTGCGGCGGGTCTTCCTGCTGGGGGCGGCGGCCGAGCTGCCCGCCGTGCAGGGGCTCGCTCCCGCGCTGTTCGGTACGCAGGTAATCGTGCCGCAGCCCGCCGAGTACGCGGCGCTGGGCGCGGCCCGGCAGGCGGCCTGGGCGCTGGGCGTCTCGCAGGGGACGGCCGATCCGCTCACTCCCCCGGCCTGGCAGGGCGCCGCGGCGCAGGTGCTGGAGCCGGGCGACGAACTGGCGGTCGGGCAGGCGGTGCGTCAGCAGTACGCGGCGACGCGGGACCAGATCCACCCCGGAGCGTTCGACTCCGCGAGCTGAGCAGTCCACCTGTGCGGATATGACCGGGTACACCGGTGGAGATGAACCCCTCCACTTGTGTACTCGGTCTGTTTTTTGACCTGGTCTTGAGTAAAATTACTCGCAGTCGCGGCCCCCGGTGCCGGAAAATGGGTCGACTCCCGCCCTCTGCCGACTCCGAGAGACACGCGTGCTCATAAAACTCCTGCGGGCCTATCTCGGTCCGTACAGAAAACCCATCCTGCTGCTGGTCCTCCTCCAACTGCTGCAGACCTGCGCCAGCCTCTACCTGCCCACCCTGAACGCCGACATCATCGACAACGGTGTCGTCAAGGGGGACACGGGCTACATCCTCGAATTCGGCGGCATCATGATCGCCGTCAGCATCGGCCAGGTGGTCTGCAACATGGGGGCCGTCTACTTCGGCGCCCGTACCGCGTCCGCGCTCGGCCGTGACATCCGGGCGTCGATCTTCGACCGGGTGCAGTCGTTCTCGGCCCGTGAGGTCGGACGATTCGGGGCGCCCTCGCTGATCACCCGTACGACCAATGACGTCCAGCAGGTCCAGATGCTGGTGCTGATGACCTTCACCCTGATGGTGTCGGCCCCGATCATGTGTGTCGGCGGCATCATCATGGCGCTCGGCCAGGACGTCCCGCTGTCGGCGGTGCTGCTCGCGGTGGTGCCGGTGCTCGGCATCGCGGTGAGCCTCATCGTGAAGCGGATGCGTCCGCTGTTCCGCACGATGCAGGAGCGGCTCGACACCGTGAACCGGGTGCTGCGCGAGCAGATCACCGGCAACCGGGTCATCCGCGCCTTCGTCCGTGACGGCTACGAGGAGGAGCGCTTCCGCGGCTCCAACACCGAGCTGACGGATGTGGCGCTGTCCACGGGCCGGCTGATGGCGCTGATGTTCCCCACCGTGATGACGGTCGTGAACGTCTCGTCGATCGCCGTGCTCTGGTTCGGTGCCCAGCGCATCGACAGCGGCGGCATGGAGATCGGCGCGCTGACCGCCTTCCTCGCCTATCTGATGCAGATCGTCATGTCGGTGATGATGGCCACCTTCATGTTCATGATGGTGCCGCGCGCCGAGGTCTGTGCCGAGCGCATCCAGGAGGTCCTGGAGACCGAGTCCAGCGTGGTCCCGCCGGTCAAGCCGGTCCGCGAGCTGGCCGCCCGCGGCCATCTGGAGGTGCGCGGCGCGGACTTCCGCTACCCGGGCGCCGAGGAGCCGGTGCTGCGGGCGGTGGATCTGGTGGCCCGCCCCGGCGAGACCACCGCGATCATCGGATCGACGGGCAGCGGGAAGTCGACGCTGCTCGGGCTCGTACCGCGGCTGTTCGATGTGACGGACGGCCAGGTGCTGGTCGACGGTACGGATGTGCGGACGCTGGAGCCGGCGCTGCTGGCGAAGACCGTGAGTCTCGTTCCGCAGAAGCCGTATCTGTTCTCCGGGACGGTCGCGACGAACCTGCGGTACGGAAACCCGGACGCGACCGACGAGGAGCTGTGGCACGCGCTGGAGGTCGCGCAGGCCAAGAAGTTCGTCACGGCGCTGGAGCACGGTCTGGACGCGCCGATCGCGCAGGGCGGCACCAATGTCTCGGGCGGGCAGCGGCAGCGTCTGGCCATCGCCAGGACGCTGGTGCAGCGCCCGGAGATCTATCTCTTCGACGACTCGTTCTCCGCACTCGACTACGCCACCGACGCCGCGCTGCGCGGCGCGCTCACGCACGAGACGTCCGAGGCGACCGTGGTGATCGTGGCGCAGCGGGTGTCCACCATCCGCGACGCGGACCGGATCCTGGTGCTGGACGAGGGCCGGGTCGTCGGCTCCGGCACCCATCACGAGCTGATGGACGGCAATGAAACGTACCGGGAGATCGTGCTCTCCCAGCTGACGGAAGCGGAGGCCGCGTAATGGCCGGGCCTGGCGGACGCATGATGGCGGGCGGGGCGCCGACCGACCGGTCCATGGACTTCAAGGGGTCCTCGAAGCGGCTGCTGAGGCGCTTCGCGAAGGAGAAGACCCCGCTGTACGTGATGCTGGCGGCCTCGGTGCTGAGCGTCGCCCTGTCGGTGGTCGGGCCGAAGATCCTCGGCCGGGCGACCGACCTGATCTTCGCCGGGGTCGTCGGCCGGGAGATGCCCGAGGGGACGACCAAGGACCAGGCCATCGAGGGCCTGCGCAAGAGCAGCAGCGGCCTGGCCGACATGCTCTCCGGGGTGGACTTCGTCCCCGGTCACGGCATCGACTTCGGTGCGGTGGGCGACGTGCTGCTGGTGGCGCTGGCGGTCTATGTCGGTGCCGGCCTGCTGATGCTGGTGGCGACCCGGCTGTCGATCCGGATCATCAACCGGATCATCTTCCAGCTGCGCGAGGACATCCAGACGAAGCTGTCGCGGCTGCCGCTGTCGTACTTCGACCGGGCCAAGCGCGGCGAGGTGCTCAGCCGGGCGACGAACGACATCGACAACATCTCGCAGACGATGCAGCAGACGATGGGCCAGCTCATCAACTCCCTGCTCACCATCGTCGGCGTGCTCGTCATGATGTTCTGGGTCTCGCCGCTGCTGGCGCTGGTCGCCCTGGTGACGGTGCCGCTCTCGGTGGTCGTGGCCACGAAGGTCGGCAAGCGCTCGCAGCCGCAGTTCGTGCAGCAGTGGAAGGTGACGGGCAAGCTCAACGCCCACATCGAGGAGATGTACACCGGGCACACCCTGGTGAAGGTCTTCGGCCGGCAGGAGGAGTCCGCGAGGGACTTCGCCGAGCAGAACGAAGCGCTGTACGAGGCCGGTTTCAAGGCGCAGTTCAACAGCGGGATCATGCAGCCGCTGATGATGTTCGTCTCCAACCTGAACTATGTGCTGATCGCCGTCGTGGGTGGTCTGCGGGTCGCTTCGGGGTCGCTGTCGATCGGTGACGTGCAGGCGTTCATCCAGTACTCGCGGCAGTTCTCGATGCCGCTGACCCAGGTCGCCTCGATGGCGAACCTGGTGCAGTCGGGCATCGCCTCGGCCGAGCGGATCTTCGAGCTGCTGGACGCCGAGGAGCAGGGCGCCGACCCCGCGCCCGGCGAGCGCGAGCGCCCCGAGGAGCTGCGGGGCAACGTCTCGCTGGAGAAGGTGTCGTTCCGGTACGACCCGGAGAAGCCGCTCATCGAGGATCTGTCGCTGAGCGTCGAGCCGGGTCACACGGTCGCGATCGTCGGCCCGACCGGGGCCGGCAAGACCACGCTCGTCAATCTGCTGATGCGGTTCTACGAGGTGACGGGCGGCCGGATCACGCTGGACGGGGTCGACGTGACGAAGATGTCGCGCGACGAGCTGCGGCAGGGCATCGGCATGGTCCTCCAGGACACCTGGCTGTTCGGCGGTTCTATCGCGGACAACATCGCGTACGGCGCGTCGCGCGAGGTCACCCGTGAGGAGATCGAGGAGGCGGCGAAGGCGGCCCACGCCGACCGGTTCATCCGTACGCTGCCGGACGGCTACGACACGGTGATCGACGACGAGGGCTCCGGCGTCAGCGCGGGCGAGAAGCAGCTGATCACCATCGCGCGGGCATTCCTGTCCGACCCGGTGATCCTGGTGCTCGACGAGGCGACGAGCTCCGTCGACACCCGTACGGAGGTCCTGATCCAGAAGGCGATGGCGCGACTGGCCCATGGCCGTACGAGCTTTGTGATCGCGCACCGGCTCTCCACCATCCGGGACGCCGACGTCATCCTTGTGATGGAGAACGGCTCGATCGTCGAACAGGGCACGCACGAGGAGCTGTTGGACGCCGAGGGCGCATACGCCCGGCTCTATTCGGCGCAGTTCGCGCAGGCGGTCGCCGAAGTCGACTAGGAACACCGCCCGTTCGGACCCGAGGGCCCGCACCGCCGTCCGGCGGTGCGGGCCCTCGTGCCGTCAGTCGAGGTAGCCGCGGAGCTGGTCGGCGAAGGCGTGGTCGCGCAGCTTGCCGAGGGTCTTGGACTCGATCTGGCGGATGCGTTCGCGGGTGACGCCGAAGATCCTTCCTATCTCCTCCAGGGTGCGGGGCCGTCCGTCGTCCAGCCCGTAGCGCAGCTGGACCACCTTCCGCTCGCGCTCGCCCAGGGTCGAGAGCACCGCTTCCAGGTGCTCGCGCAGCAGCAGGAACGCGGCGGACTCGACCGGGGACGCGGCGTCGCCGTCCTCGATCAGGTCGCCGAGCGCGACATCGTCCTCCTCGCCGACCGGGGCGTGCAGCGAGACCGGTTCCTGGGCGAGCCGCAGGACTTCGCCGACCCGCTCCGGGGTGAGGTCGAGCTGGTCGGCGACCTCCTCCGCCGTCGGCTCGTAGCCGTGTTCCTGGAGCATCCGGCGCTGGACCCGTACGACACGGTTGATCAGTTCGACGACATGGACCGGGACCCGAATGGTCCGCGCCTGGTCGGCGAGGGCGCGGGACATGGCCTGCCGGATCCACCAGGTCGCGTACGTGGAGAACTTGTAGCCCCGGGCGTAGTCGAATTTCTCGACGGCCCTGATCAGCCCGAGGTTTCCCTCCTGGACCAGATCGAGCATGGTCAGCCCGCGGCCGACATAGCGTTTGGCGACGGAGACGACGAGGCGGAGGTTGGCCTCGATGAGGCGGCGTTTGGCCATCCTCCCCATGACCACCAGCCGGTCGAGATCGACGGCCAGCCGGGTGTCCGGGTCCGGGGTGCCCGCCAGCCGTTCCTCGGCGAAGAGTCCGGCCTCGACCCGGCGTGCGAGCTCCACCTCGTCGGCGGCGCTGAGCAGGGGGATCCGGCCGATCTCCCGCAAATACTGGCGGAAGAGGTCGGAGGACGGACCGGCGGTCTCCGGACGGCTCCGCGGTTCGGGCACCCGGGGCGACTCCTCCATGAGTGCCTCGGGGGGCTCGGGCGGATCGGTCGGTGTCGGCGGCGGCTCCACCGCGGCCTCCGGATGGCGCACGGCCCGGTTCTGCGCGGGGATGGCCGAGACATGCTCGGTTTCGGTCAGGGTCCGGGTCTGCACGGGGGCGACCTCCAGGTGATCGCTGCCGGACCGCGGGGATGGAGGACCACCGTTCGGTGGGCCGGCCGCGCTCCGATGTCTCAGGCACCGCCCCCCAGTGTGGGGGAAGACACATCGCCGCCACGAGGGGCGTGCGGCGACTTTCTGAGTCCGGTCCGTGACCGGTCGGTTACGCGGGGCGCTGGGGCCTGTCCGGCGGATCGGGCGCGACCCCGGCCGTGATCGCCGGACTGGCCCTTGCCCCGCCGGGCGCTCGCTCAGAGCGCGTCGGCCCCGCTGTTGCGCAGGGACTGGGCGTACTGCTGGAGGACCCAGACCTCGTTCTGCGCGGCCGCCAGATGGTCCGGGGCGACATTGCTGCCGAGGCGGGCGAGGCTGCCCTGGACATCGTCGATCCGGCGGTCGACGGCGCGCAGCCGGACCTGGACGAGCTGCATGCCCGCGTAGGTCTCGTCGATGGTCTTGCCGTGGAAGACCTCGACGGCGAGCTCGGTGACCAGATTGCGCACCGTGTCGTTGGGGGCCGCGTCCAGGACCTGGACCAGGTATTCGCGGGTCTCGGGGACGCCCAGCTCCGCGCCGCCCGCCTCCGCGATGCACTGCCGGACGGCGGCGTACGGCGGGGCGGTGAATTCGTCCATCCCGTAGGCGTCGAAGGCCGGGGAGACCAGGGCGGGCTTCTGCAGGGCGAGCTTCAGCAGCTCGCGCTCGGTGCGGTGGGCGGGGCTGCGGAGGTTGAGCGCGGGGCCCGAGGGGGCGGCGGGGGCCTGGACCTGCTGGTGCTGGTGGCCGCCGCGGGAGGGCGGCTGGGCGGGGCCCCGCTGGTCGCCCCGTTCGCGGGCCCAGCGGGCGAGCTGGCCGACGCGCTTGACGACGAACTGGGTGTCCAGGATGCCGAGCATGCCGGCCAGCTGGACGGCTACCTCGTGCTGCGAGGAGCTGTTCTTGATCCGGGCGACGACGGGGGCCGCCTCGTCGAGCGCGGCGCCACGGCCCGCCGGGGTCTCCAGGTCGTACCGGCCGACGATCTGGCGGAGCGCGAACTCGAAGAGCGGGGTGCGGGGTTCGACCAGGTTGCGGACGGCCTCGTCGCCCTTGACCAGGCGCAGATCGCAGGGGTCCATGTTGTCCGGGGCGATCGCGATGTACGTCTCCGCGGCGAACTTCTGGTCGTCCTCGAAGGCGCGCAGGGCGGCCTTCTGCCCGGCCGCGTCACCGTCGAAGGTGAAGATCACCCGGGCGCTGCCGTTGTCCATCAGGAGCCGGCGGAGGATCTTGATGTGGTCGCCGCCGAAGGCCGTGCCGCAGGTGGCGATGGCGGTGGTGATCCCGGCGAGATGGCAGGCCATGACGTCGGTGTAGCCCTCGACGACCACGGCCCGGCTGGCCTTCGCGATGTCCTTCTTCGCCAGGTCGATCCCGTACAGCACCTGGGACTTCTTGTAGATCGCGGTCTCGGGGGTGTTGAGGTACTTCGGGCCGTTGTCGTCGTCGCGCAGCTTGCGGGCGCCGAAGCCGACGACGTCGCCGGAGGTGTCGCTGATCGGCCACATCAGCCGGCCGCGGAAGCGGTCGATGGGGCCGCGCCTGCCGTCCTGGGAGAGGCCGGAGGTGATCAGCTCCTTGTCACTGAAGCCCTTGCCGCGCAGATAGCGGGTGAGGTGGTCCCAGCCGGCCGGGCTGTAGCCGACGCCGAAGTGGGCGGCGGCCGCCTGGTCGAAGCCGCGCTCGGCGAGGAACTTCCGGCCGATCTCGGCCTCGGGGCTGTCCAGCTGCTCGACGTAGAACTGGGCGGCCACCTTGTGCGCCTCGACCAGCCTGATGCGCTCGCCGCGCTGGTGGGAGGGGTTGTACCCGCCCTCCTCGTACCGCAGGGTGATGCCCGCCTTGGCGGCGAGCCGCTCGACGACCTCCGCGAACGTCAGATGGTCGATCTTCTGCACGAAGGCGATCGTGTCGCCGCCCTCCTGGCAGCCGAAGCAGTGGAAGAGACCCTTGCTCGGGCTGACCTGGAAGGAGGGGGACTTCTCGTCGTGGAACGGGCAGAGGCCCTTGAGGTTGCCACCGCCGGCGTTGCGCAGCTGGAGATACTCGGAAACGACGGCGTCGATCGGGACCGCGTCCCGTACCGCCTTCACGTCGTCGTCATTGATCCTGCCTGCCACGGGTGAAGTCTACGGGTGGGGTACGACAGCCGTGCCGCGTGCCGATGTGATCCGTGGAACCCGGTGGTGCCGCGCGGACCGGCCGGGTCGTTCCGTCCGGGGCCGCCGGACGGAACGGCCGGGCCTGTCCGGCAGGGCTCAGGCCAGGGATTCCAGCGGGACCGACGGGTCCGCCAGCGCGTCCGGGTCGATCTGCCGGCCGGACCGGACCAGTCCCTGCACGGTCTCGGTGACGTCCCACACGTTGACGTTCATCCCGGCCAGCACCCGGCGGTCCTTCAGCCAGAAGGCGATGAACTCCCGCTTCCCCGCGTCGCCCCGGATGACCACCTGGTCGTAGCTGCCGGGCGGCGCCCAGCCCGAGTATTCGAGGCCGAGGTCGTACTGGTCGGAGAAGAAGTACGGCACCCGGTCGTAGCTGACCTCCTGGCCGAGCATGGCGCGGGCCGCGGCCGGGCCGCTGTTCAGCGCGTTCGCCCAGTGCTCCACGCGCAGCCGGGTGCCGAGCAGCGGGTGGGCCACGTTGGCGACGTCACCGGCCGCGAAGATGTGCGGGTCGCTGGTGCGCAGGGAGGCGTCGACGGCGATGCCGCCGCCGTCCGCGCGCGGGGCCATGGCGAGTCCGGAGGTCTCGGCGAGGGCGGTGCGGGGCGCGGCGCCGATCGCGGCGAGCACGTCGTGGGCGGGGTGCTCCTCGCCGTCGTCGGTGCGGACGGCGAGCACCAGGCCGTCCTGGCCGATGATCTCGGTGAGGCGGACGCCGAAGTGGAAGCGGACCCCGTGGTCGCTGTGCAGATCGGTGAAGATCTGGCCGAGTTCGGGGCCGACGACCTGGTGCAGCGGGGTCGGTTCCGGTTCCATCACGGTGACCTCGGCGCCGTACCCGCGCGCCGCCGCCGCGACCTCCAGTCCGATCCAGCCGGCCCCGGCGATCACCAGATGGCCGTTGTCGCGGCCGAGTGCGGTCAGTACGTTGCGCAGCCGGTCGGCGTGGGCGAGGCGGCGCAGATGGTGGACGCCGGCCAGGTCCGTGCCCGGTACGGGGAGGCGGCGGGGCTCGGCCCCGGTGGCGAGCAGCAGCTTGTCGTAGTGGACGACGGTGCCGTCGCCGAGCTGTACGGCGCGGGCCTCCCGGTCGAGCGAGGTGACGGGCTGTCCCAGGTGCAGCTCGATGTCGGCGCCCGCGTACCAGGCGGTCTCGTGGACGAAGACGCTGTCCCGCTCCTCCTTGCCGGACAGATAGCCCTTGGAGAGCGGAGGCCGTTCGTACGGATGGTCCCGTTCGTCGCCGAGCAGGATCACCCGGCCGCTGAAACCCTCCTCCCGGAGTGTCTCGGCCGCCTTCGCTCCCGCCAGTCCTCCTCCGACGATGACGAACGTCCGATGTGCGTCGACCACTTGATGCCTCCTCGGTGCTTGCTGCGCGGCGCCGCCAACTGCGAGCGTCCCGCACGCAGCGTGATGGCGAAAGAGGGTGTACCCCGATCAGGTCACACCCGGGGTCTCTCGTTCGGATCAGGCCGGATCAGGAGGGACAGGGCCTAGTTGGTCAGGGCCAGTCTGCGCGGTGCGGCCCGCGGGACGTGGTACGGCTCGCAGACAAGGCGGAAACGGGACGGATCACCATGGCCTGGGGTGGTGCCGGTCATCGGCGGCGTTCGGTGAGCGCCGCGTGCAGCGAGCGGGCCGAGGCGTCGGTCAGTGCGGCGATCTGATCGACCAGGACCCGCTTGCGGGCCCTGTCGTCGCGGGCGGCGTCGAACAGGGCCCGGAACTGCGGCTCCAGCCCCTCCGGGGCGCGTGCGGTCAGCTCGGCGGCCAGCTCGGCGATGACGATCCGCTGGTCGGCGCGGATCGCCTCCTGTTCGGCGCGCTGCATGACGTACCGGTCGGCGACCGCCTTGAGCACGGCGCATTCGTTGCGGGCCTCGCGGGGGACGACCAGCTCGGCGGCGTAACGGCCGAGGCGGCCCGTCCCGTACGCCTGCCGGGTGCCGCTCTCCGCGGCGAGGCAGAACCGGCCGATGAGCTGGCTCGTCGCGTCCTTCAGCCGGGCCTGGGCGACGGCGGATCCGTCGTAGCCGTGCGGCCACCAGTCCTGGGCGACGAGCCGGTCCAGCGCGTCGGCCAGCTCCTGGGGCTCGGTGTCCGCGGGGACGTAGCGGCCGATGGCGACCGCCCAGATCTCGTTCCGCTCCGGCTCGGCGTAGAGGCAGTCGGGGTCGATGTGCCCGGCGTGCAGCCCGTCCTCGAAGTCGTGCACGGAGTAGGCGACGTCGTCGGACCAGTCCATGACCTGGGCCTCGAAGCACTTGCGGTCCTTCGGCGCCCCCTCGCGGGCCCATTCGAAGACCGGGAGGTCGTCCTCGTACACCCCGAACTTCGGCGAGCCGGGGTCGGTGGGGTGCGCGCCGCGCGGCCACGGGTACTTGGTGGCGGCGTCCAGGGCGGCACGGGTCAGGTTGAGCCCGACGCTGACCAGTTCGCCGGTGCGGGTGTCGGGCACGAACCGCTTCGGTTCGAGTCTGGTCAGCAGGCGCAGCGACTGGGCGTTGCCCTCGAAGCCCCCGCAGTCCGACGCGAAGTCGTTGAGCGCCTGCTCCCCGTTGTGCCCGAACGGCGGGTGGCCCAGGTCGTGGGCGAGGCAGGCCGTCTCGACCAGGTCGGGGTCGCAGCCGAGCGCGGCCCCGAGCTCGCGGCCGACCTGGGCGCATTCGAGGGAGTGGGTGAGCCGGGTACGCGGACTGGCGTCCCAGGCATGGCTGCGGGTGCCCGGGGTGACGACCTGGGTCTTCCCGGCGAGCCGCCGCAGCGCGGCGGAGTGCAGCACCCGGGCGCGGTCGCGCTGGAACGCGGTACGGCCCGGCCGTTTGTCCGGCTCGGTGTCCCAGCGCTGGGCGTCGGCCGCGCCGTAGGGGGCCGTGCCGTGGTCCTGTGTGCCCTGCGTACCGTCCATGCCGTCCATGGTTCCGACAGTAAACGGCCGGACCGACAAGAGGGCTTAGGGGGCGGCCGGGAGATGTCCGTTCATCAGGTTCTCGCTTGCCGGGAGCGTCGGTGCGGTCCTCCGGGTCCCGTCCAGCGCGACGAGTCCGAGCTGGGTGCCGAGCTGTGCGGTGATGCGGGTCAGCAGTTGCGCCGTGCTGTCGAGGGGCAGGGGCTCCTGGGCTGGTGCCGGTGCCGGCTGCGTCATGGTCCGATGGTGCGGGACCGAGGTTGCCGCGCCGTTGCGGGCGGGTGACGGGTCCCGTGGAGCCTCCGTACCGCCGGTTCACCGGGGCCGCCGGGCCGCCCGCTCCGCCGCCGCGTGCCACCACCCCGGGGGCGAGGGTGCCGTGGGGCGGGAGGTGGGCTGGTCGGGGTGGAGGCCCAGGGGGCGCAGTGCCGAGGCGCGGGCGCGGACGGTGATCCAGCCGCGCCAGCGGCCGTCCGGGCCCGGGGCGCAGGCCAGGTCGCAGCGCAGTTCACCGGCGGGTATCGGCATCCAGTCGATGCCCCGCTCCCGTAGTCAGGCGCGGGCGGCGGCAGCCGGGTGCAGGGCACCCTTCAGGTTCTCGTACGCGGCGATCGTCACCCAGTCGTCCTCGGCCCCGGTGCGGTTCATGGCATTCATCCTGCCCGTTCGAGAACCCTTTCGGCCCGTGAATCGTCCGATCATGTGGGACGACGGAGCACGGCACGGAAAAAAGGGGGCTCCCATGCGGGTGAAACGGCCGGGACGACAGCTGCTCGGGCGGTTGCGGCCGCGGTGGCCGCGGACCCGGCGTGGGCAGCGGCGGGCCCTGCAGGGGGTGATGGTCGCGTGTGTGCTCGCGCTGACACCCGTGACCTGGATGTACTCCGTCGCCGACGCCCGGGTCAGGACGACCGCGGACGCGCCCGCGCAGCAGGTGGCCATGGTGTTCGGGGCGGGGCTCTGGCAGGGCAGACCGTCGCCGTATCTCGCCAACCGGCTGAAGGCCGCCGCCGAGCTGTACCGGGACGGGAAGGTGAAGGTCGTGCTCGTGACCGGTGACAACAGCCGCGAGGAGTACGACGAGCCGGATGCCATGCGCACCTATCTCAGGGAGCACGGGGTGCCGGACAAGCGGATCGTGAGCGACTTCGCCGGGTTCGACACCTGGGACTCGTGCGTGCGGGCCAAGAAGATCTTCGGGGTCGACCGCGCGGTGCTGGTGAGCCAGGGGTTCCACATCCGCCGGGCAATCGCGCTGTGCCGGTCCGCGGGGATCGACGCGTACGGGGTGGGCGTGGACGCCGTGCACGACGCGACCTGGTACTACGGCGGGACGCGGGAGGTGTTCGCGGCGGGGAAGGCGGCGCTGGACGCCGTGTTCAAGCCCGACCCGTACTTCCTGGGGCCGCGGGAGCCGGGGATCGGGGAGGCGCTGGCGGCGCACGGGGAGTAGCCCGGGGCTACAGGGAGGTGACCGGAGCGGTCTCGGCCGAGACCCAGGCGAGGTAGCCGGCGCTGCCCCGGAGCACCGGGATCGCGATGATCTCCGGGGTCTCGTAGTCGTGCGCCTCCTGGAGGTGGGCCTCCAGTTCGTCGTACCGCTCGGCCGTCGTCTTGAACAGCAGCTGCCACTCCTCGGTGGTCTCGATGGCGTTCCGCCAGTGATAGACCGAGGTGACGGGCGCGGAGATCTGTACGCAGGCGGCGAGCCGCGCCTCCACCGCGCCCTGCGCCAGGGAGTGGGCCTTCTCCTCGCTGTCCGTCGTGGTCAGTACGGTCAGCCATGCCGGCGTCGTCACCTTCGGCTCCTGCGGGGTCGGTCGCGTGTGTTCCGGTACCCCTCGATTGTCGGGGACGACGCGGCGCGGCGCAGCGTTCCCGGGTCAGACGCCGTACGGTCGGACGGCCTTTGCGTCGCGCAGGGCGTGCCCCCACCAGACCAGCTGGTCGAGCAGCACCTTGGCCGCCGCGTCGCAGCCCGCCGGGTCCCGGTGCCTGCCCTCGTCGTCGAAGAGGGCGCCCGCGTCGTGGAAGGACACGGTCTCGCGGATGCCGACGGTGTGCAGCTCCGCGAAGACCTGCCGCAGGTGCTCGACGGCGCGCAGCCCGCCGGATACCCCGCCGTACGAGACGAAGGCGACGGGCTTGGCCTGCCATTCGGCGCGGTGCCAGTCGATGAGGTTCTTCAACGGGGCCGGGTACGAGTGGTTGTACTCGGGGGTGACGACGACGAAGGCGTCGGCCGCCGCCAACCGGGGCGAAACGGCGGCGAGTCGGGCCTGCGCGTCGGCGTCGGGCCGGTAGGAGAGGGCGACCGGGAGGTCGAGTTGCGCGACGTCGATCAGATCGGTCTCGATGTCGGGGTGGGGGTCGGTGTGGGAGAGGAACCAGTCGGAGACGACGGGGGCGAACCGTCCCTCGCGAT
Source organism: Streptomyces sp. NBC_01363 (assembly GCF_026340595.1). Classification (GTDB taxonomy): domain Bacteria; phylum Actinomycetota; class Actinomycetes; order Streptomycetales; family Streptomycetaceae; genus Streptomyces. The sequence continues at coordinate 3,174,552 of NZ_JAPEPF010000001.1, read as the reverse complement.
TGCTGGCGAGGATGACCGCGACCTTCAGGGGAGCGGTGGAAGGGGTCGTGGGTGCGGTGGAAGGGGTCGTGGGTGCTGTGGTGAGGTCCATACGAAGAGGCTCTTAGGTCAACCATGGTTGAGGTCAAGTCCTTTCGCCGGGCCCCGCCGCCGGGCGTCGCGGCATACGGTGGACGGCATGACGACTCCCCCGCCCGCGCCCTCCCCGTACGCCGAGTTCGACGGACATCCGGCCACCGAGGCGGACCTGCGGATTCCGGCCTTCCTCGGCTACGGCCATTTCACGGCCATGCAGGTCAGGGACGGAAAGGTGCGCGGCCTGGCCCTGCATCTGGCCCGGCTGGACGCCGCCAACCAGGAGCTGTTCGAGCGCGGCCTGGACGGGGCACGGGTCCGCGAACTGATCCGGCACGCGCTGGGGAGTGCCGGGGTGCGGGACGCCTCGGTCCGGGTCCACGGCTATCTGCCTCCGGGCGACGCGGAGACGACCGTCATGGTCACGGTGCGGGGGCCGGCGCGGAAGTCCGCCGAACCGCACGGCCTGATGTCCGTCCCGTACGCCCGCACCGCGCCGCACATCAAGCGGCCCGGCGAGTTCGGCCAGACGTACTACGCGCAGCTGGCCGCCCGCGCCGGGTTCGACGAGGCCCTGCTGACCCTGCCGGACGGTGCGGTGACGGAGGGCGCGATCACCAACATCGGCTTCTGGGACGGCACTTCGGTCGTCTGGCCGGACGCCCCCTGTCTGCTCGGCATCACCATGGCGCTGCTGGAGCGGGATCTGCCCGCCGCGGGGCTGGCGTCCGTACGGCGTCCGGTGACCCTGGACGGGCTGGGCGCGTTCCGGTCGGCGTTCCTCACCAACTCGCAGGGCATCGCGCCGGTCGGGCGGATCGACGACACGGAATTCGCGGTGGACGAGGAGCTGATGAAGCGGATCGGGCAGGCGTACGACGGTGCGCGGTGGGACACGATCTGACGCGCCCCGCCCCGGTGCGGTCGAGCGACCGCACCGGGGCGGGACCCGGGTGGGAGTGGACTACTTCTCCCAGCCGACCGTCTCCGGGAGCGGGCTGTGGAAGATGGTGGCGCCGACGTTGGCGAGGCCCTTCTTCACGCTGTACGTCGAGGGTCCGCTGAACAGCGGCAGGAAGGCGTACTGCTGGAGCGCCTTCCGCTCGACCTTGTTGACCGCCGCGACCTGCTCGTCGAGGTCCGCAATGTCGGCGGTGGCGCGGATCTCCTTGTTCAGGGCCGGCGTACCGGAGCCGGTGATGTTGGAGTCACGGTCCGAGCAGTAGAAGTCGCACAGGTAGCGGGCACCGAACGGGTCCATGGAGCGGTTCCCGGACAGGAAGAGGTCGAACCTGCGGTCGCTGAGGATCTTCGAGAAGTCTGCCTCGTCTGCCTTCTTGACGACGAGCTGGACGCCGACCGGCTTCAGCATCGCGGTGAAGGCGCCGGCGACGGCCTTGTCCAGCGGCTCGTCGCCGAGGATCGTGTAGCCGACCTCCAGCTTCTTGCCGTCCTTGACGCGGATGCCGTCGCTGCCGGGCTTCCAGCCCGCCGCGTCGAGCGTCTTCTTCGCCTCGTCCGGTGCGTACTTCAGGACGGCGGAGACATTGTCCTGGTAGCCCTTCTGGAAGCTGTACAGCACCGCCGAACCGGGCAGCGGTTCCTTGTAGTCGAGCCCCTGGAACTGGATCTTCGCGATCTGGGAGCGGTCGATGCTCTCCTGGATGGCCTTGCGGACGGCCGTGTCCGAGAGGTTTGCCGACTTCGTGTTGAAGTAGAGCGAGTACTCGAAGGGGCTGCCGCCGCTGCGGATCTCCGTCCCCTTGAGCCCCTTGACCTGCTTGAGGCTCTCCGCGTCGATGGCCGAGGTGTAGTCGAGCTGGCCGTTCTTGAAGGCGTTGACCGCGGCCGTCGACTCCAGGTTGACGTAGACGCGCTTGTCGAGCTTGCCCTTCTTGCCCCACCACTTCGGGTTGCGGACGAAGGTGATGCCGCCCGAGTGGGTGTCCCACTTGCCGACGGTGTACGGGCCCGCGCCCCACTCCGGGTGGGCCTTCTTGACGTACGCCTTGTTGAAGTTGGCGACGGTGGCCGCCTTGGGGTGCAGGAAGGTGGTGAACAGGGTCGTCCAGGAGGCGTTGACGCCCTTGAACTCGATGACGGCCTGCTTGGCGTTCTCGCCCTTGTGGACCGAGGAGATCTGGTCGTAGCCGTCGGTGGAGGAGGCGTCGTAGGCCTTGTTCGAACCGTTGTTGGTCTTCCAGGTGGCCTCGATCGCGGTCCAGTCGATCGGGGTGCCGTCGTTGAAGGTGGCCTTCTCGTTGATCGTCAGTGTGACCTTCTGCTTGCCGCCCTCGACGGAGACCTTCACGTCGCTGTAGTAGTCCGGGTTGTACTGCACCTCGCCGGTGGGCGAGTACGTGATCGCGTCGGCGTTGTACCAGGCCCAGACCCGGGACGCGGTCAGGGTGGCGTTGACGTTGAACGGGTTGCCCTGGTCGTCGAAGGTCCCGGCGGTGGTGTACGTGCCGCCGTCCTTGACCCGGTCGTACGGCACCGGGTTGTAGTCGGCCGCGGCCGATGCGGCCTTGGGGGTGTCCTTGCCCGCCGCGTCGGACCCGTCCTTCCCGGAGGAGGCGTCGCACGCGGTGGCTGCGACCGAGACGGCGGCGACGAGGGCGATGGGCAGGGCCAGTCTTGCGCGCATGGCGGAAGGGCTCCTTCTGGTTCGGTGAACGTAGGGACGAGCTGTGTTTGCGGGCGGGGCGGCGCGGTGGCCCCGGAGTGCCGTGAGCGGGCTCAGACGGCGTGACAGGCGTACTGGTGGCCGGGGCGTCCGGCCACCGCCGTCGGCTCGGGACGCTCCGTGCGACAGCGCAGGCGCACGTCCTCGTCGGCGAGGCGGTACAGGGGGCAGCGGTCGACGAAGACACAGCCCGCGGGCGGCCGGGTGGCGCTCGGCTGCTCGCCCTGGAGCACGACACGTTCGCGGACGCGTTCCCGCTGCGGGTCGGGCACCGGGATCGCCGACAACAGCGCCCGGGTGTAGGGGTGCTTGGGATCGGAGAAGATCGTCTCCGTGTCCCCGGTCTCGACGATGTGCCCGAGATACATCACCGCGATGCGGTCGGAGATGTACCGGACCACGGCCAGGTCGTGGGCGACCACCAGGTAGGCGAGCCCGAGTTCGCGCTTGAGCCGGGCCAGCAGGTTGATCACCCCGGCCTGCACCGACACGTCCAGGGCCGAGAGCGGCTCGTCGAGGGCGAGCAGTCTCGGCTCGGTCGCCAGGGCCCTGGCGATGCCGACCCGCTGGCGCTGGCCGCCGGAGAGCGCGGCCGGGAAACGGCCGCTGACCGAGGCGTCCAGGCCGACCAGCGCCAGGAGTTCGTGGACACGGGAGCGGATCGACTCGCGGTCCCGCCCGATGGCCTGGAGGGGTTCGGCGAGCAACTGGAAGACGGGCAGCCGCGGGTTCAGGGCCCCCAGCGGATCCTGCATGACGATCTGTACGTCCTGCCGCAACTCCCGTACCCGGTCGGCGGATTCGACCGTGCCGACATCGGTTCCGGCGATCTCGATCCGCCCGCCCTCGGGCTGCTTCAGCCGGAGGACCTCCAGCAGCGTCGTGGTCTTGCCGCTGCCCGACTCGCCCACCAGCCCCAGGGTCTCCCCGGCGCGCAGCTCGAAGCTCACCCGGTTGACGGCGTGCAGCGTACCGACCCGGCGTTTGAGGAGGGCGCCCTTGGTGACGGGGAAGGTCTTGACGAGGTCCTCGACCCGGAGCACCACCTCGCCGGTCTCCGCGTGCCCGGACCCGCTCGGCAGGTCGCCCGGCCCCACGTCTCCGGCGGGGTCCAGGGTTCCGTCGGCGATCTCGTCCGCGCGCAGGCAGGCGACGTGCCCGTGCCCGGTGATCTCGCGCAGCTCGGGCTCGTCGGCACGGCACGCGTCCTGGGCGACGGCGCAGCGGCTCGCGAAGGGGCAGCCGCCCGGGAGGTCCACGAGGGCGGGCGGCTCCCCGCCGATCGGGACCAGCGGCCGGTGGACCCCGCTGTCCACGGTGGGCACGGCGGCGAGCAGCCTCGCGGTGTACGGCATCGTCGGCCGGCGGAACAGTTCGTCGACTTCCGCGCGCTCCACGAACCGGCCCGCGTACATCACGGCGATGTCGTCGGCGTGGCCGGCCACGACCCCGAGGTCGTGCGTGATGAGGACGAGACCGGCTCCGGTCTCCTTCTGCGCCAGCCGCAGGACGTCCAGGATCTGGGCCTGCACGGTGACGTCGAGAGCGGTGGTGGGCTCGTCCGCGACGAGCACGGAGGGCTTGTTGGCAATCGCCATCGCGATGACGACGCGCTGGCGCATTCCGCCGGAGAACTCGTGCGGGAACGACTTGGCCCGGCCCCGCGGATCGGGGATGCCGACGAGATCGAGCAGTTCGACGGCCTGCTCCCGGGCCGCCCGCTTCGTCAGGTCCTGGTGGACGCGCAGGGCGTCGGAGAGCAGCCTGCCCACGGAGAAGATCGGGGTGAGCGCGGACAGCGGGTCCTGGAAGACCATGCCGATGGAGTTGCCCCGTATCGCGGAGAGCTCCTTGTCGCCGAGGCCGATCAGATCACGTCCGTCGAGCAGCACCTGGCCGCGCAGCTCGGCGGAGGGCGGCAGCAGGCCCATCACGGCCATCGCGGTGGCCGACTTGCCCGAGCCGGACTCGCCGACGATGCCGAGGGTCCGGCCCGGCAGGAGGTCGAAGTCGACGCCGCGCACCGCCTCGACGGGGCCGGCCTCGGAGGGGAAGGTGATCCGCAGGTCCCGCACCGAGAGCACGGGGGTGGCGTCGGTGGGTGCCGGGGATGCGGCCAGGGTCGTGAGAGTCATCGTCGGCCTCCTGCCGCACCGGTCACGGACGTGGGGTCGAGGGCGTCGCGCAGCCCGTCGCCGACGAAGGTCATCGACACGGTGAGCAGGACGACCAGGCCCGCGGGGAAGGCGAAGAGCCATGGGGCGCTCGTGATGGTGCTCGCACCGTCCGCGAGCATCGTGCCGAGGGAGACGTCCGGGGTCTGGACACCGAATCCGAGGAAGGACAGGGCGGTCTCGCTGAGTACGGTCGCGACGACGCCGAGCGTCAGATTGACGATCAGCAGTGAGCCGAGGTTGGGAATGATGTGGCGCAGGATGATGCGCGGTGCGCTGATGCCCATGAACTCGGCCGCCGTCACGTAGTCCCGTTCCCGCAGCGACGTCGAGACGGACCAGATGACCCGCGCGGTGGACATCCAGCCGAACACCGTGAGCACGACGATGAGGACCCGCCAGTCGCCGGCGAGGCGGTGGGAGACCAGGGCGAGGATGAGGAACGAGGGGACGACCAGCAGGAAGTGGATGACGGCGAGTGTCGCCTTCTCCACCCGGCCGCCGAAGTACGCGGCGCTGGAGCCGATGACCGCGGCGACGACGATGGTCAGGACGGAGACGCTCACGGCGATCGCCAGGGAGCGCCGGAGCCCGTGCACCGCGGAGGCGTAGATGTCGTTCCCGCCCTGGTTGGTGCCGAACCAGTGGGTGCCGCTCGGCGGCTGGGTGAGTGCGGCGAAGTCGGCGTCGGAGTACGCGTACGAAGTGAACAGGCCACCGAACACGCTGAACAGCACCAGCAGCACGAAGATCACCACACCGACGACGGCGAGGCGGTTGCGCAGGAAGCGGCGCAGGTAGAGCCGGCCGAGGCCGAGGTGAGAGGCGTCCTTCTTCCCCGCGGGGGAAGCCGGCTGCGTCGCCGGGTCCTCCGCCGCGCCGGACGAGGCGCCGGTTGTCACGTCTGTGGCCACGTCAGTTCACCCTCACTCGGGGGTCGAGGAAGACGGTGGCGACATCCGCGAGGATCGCGCCGATCGCGGTCAGGGCAGCGGCGAAGGCTGCTGTCGCGACCGTGCCGTGCACGTCGTTCTTGCCGATGGTCTGGATGAAGTAGCGGCCCATGCCGTTCCAGCCGAAGATCGTTTCGGTGATGACGGCGCCGGTGAACATGGCCGGGATGCTGAACGCCACGGATGTCGCCGTCGGAATGAGCGCGGCGCGCAGGGCGTGCCTGCGGATCGCCTTGGACCGGGTGAGCCCGGTGGCCTGGGCGGTGCGCACGAAGTCCGCGTTGATCGTGTCCAGCAGCAGCGAACGCTGCGTCAGGTGATACCCGACGTAGCCCATCAGCGTCAGGCTCAGGGTCGGCAGGATCAGATGCAGCAGGCGGTCGCCGATCGTCGGGAGCAGCCCCTCGACGTTGGGTGAGTTCTCCCCGGCCACGTAGAGGAAGTGCAGCCCGGCGTGCTGGTTCAGCCAGATGGCGACGAAGACCACGGCGAGCGCGGCGACGGACGTCGGGATGTTGAACACCGCGATGGACACGGCCTGCGAGATCCGGTCGGCCCAGCCGTACTGCCGCGACGCGGTGTACACGGCCAGCGTGACGCCGATGACCACGGACAGGATGGTCGCGATGATGACCAACTCCCCGCTGATGAGCGCCCGGTAGCCGATCTCCCCGTTGACGGAGACGCCGGTGGGGGACTTGCCCCAGTCGAAGTGGAACACCACCGAGGTGAACCAGTCCCACCACCGGTGCACCAGCGGCTCCTGCGGGTTCAGGTTGTACGGCGCGAGGGCCCGGTCCATCTGGGCCTCGGTGCGGACCGGGCGGAGCTCCTTGAAGTTCGACCGGGGGTCCAGGAACCAACTGGCCAGGAAGTACGTGGCGTTGGTCGCGACCACGATCATCAGGAGCCAGCCGGTCGCCTTGCGGATCACATAGCGCACCATGTCCGGTACCTCCTCCCCGCACGTGGGAGATGCACCTCAGGGGTGCGGGACATAGGAGGCGTGTGCATCTGCGGCGAGGGCTTTCTGAGTACGGAGCGTGAGCACGAATGTGCGAGCGCCAGCTTGGTCCACACCTGTGGCCGGCACCAGCGTTTGGCCGTTCTCGCCACATGGCCGAAATGCTGCCGCAGCAATCGACCGGAAGCCGTGACTGTGCGTGTGCGACCCGATCCCCTCCGACACGAATCCGCCCTCACCGGGTCCAGGGGGGATGGACCCGGCGAGGGCGGTGGCCGGGGGCGGCCTCGTGCACCGTCCCGTGGGGGGTGTGAGACGTGTGCCCGGGACCCACAAGGTCATGCATGTGATGTACGCCACTTTCTTTCGGGACGGCATCACCCGATCGGCACCGGACGGCACGGCACCCGCCCCGGCCGCTTCGATCGCTGCCATGACCTGCACGAATACACCTTGGCAAGGAGGGCGCGCCGGTCCGTTCGAGTGAAAGCTGACTCGGTGTCAGCAGGCATGAGCGGCGGACCGCCCGTTAGCTCGGGGTCAGGACACACCTACTCGCGCCATCGCCGGAGGAACCCCCCATGCGTTCTGTCCGCCTAGTGACCGGAACCGCCGCGTCCGCGGTCGCCATAGCCACGCTCGGCTTCCTCACCGCCGGGCCGCCCGCGTACGCAGGTGATGCCGACGCACTGCGGAGCAGTGCGGCCGAGACCGCGTCACGGACCACCGGCGCTCTCGGGACACGGGCCGACGGCGAGGAAGGCTCGGGCGACGGCACGGGGTCCGGCACAGGCGACGGCACGGGGTCCGGCACGGCCAACCCGTTCAGCCTCGACAACCTTTCCGGCCTCAACCTGCCCTCACTGCTCGACTCCACAGGCGGAGTCGACAAATCGAGCGGGCGCGACAACCCGTCCGGCGACGAGGAAACGGACCGGGGCGAGAGCTCGTCGTCGGAGCGCGACAACTCGTCCCCGTCCGGGCAGGACAGCTCGGGCGCGCGTGAGAGCCGGAGCCCGTCCGAGGAGGAGGGTTCGGGCAAGCGCGACGACTCGTCGTCGTCCGGACGCGACAGCTCCTCGTCGGGGCGCGACGACTCGTCGTCCTCCGGGCACAGCCCCGGTGACGCCCCCAGCGGGCACGTCAAAACCGGAGTCGGCGGCAGCGTCCGGCCCGACACCACCCAGATCGCGGCGGGCGCCGGCGTTCTCGCCGCGGCCGCCGTCGGCGGAGCCTGGCTCCTGCGTCGCCGGGCGAGCGGCACGCAGGGAGCCGGCTGACGGAGACGGATTCACGTCTCCGTACCGCCTGGTCTCCGTCCCGGTGGCCGCGCGCCACCGGGACGGGACCGTTCCCATTCCGTCACCGGGAGGACGACCGTGACCGAGAAGGCCAAGGGCTGGCTGCTGGTCATCGCAACGCTGGCAGGCGTCTGGCTGATCCAGCACGGAGCCGACACCCAGCTGGTCCCGCCCCGGCCGACCGCCGCCCAGGCCTTCGCCGGCGGCCCGGTGCCGCAGCCGGGTTCCCCGGTCGCCGAACCGCTGAAGCCCTCGGCCCCCGTACGCATCCGCATCCCGAGCATCCGGGTGGACGCACCGATGATGCGTCTCGGGCTCGGGTCCGACGGCAGTCTCGATGTGCCGCCGGCCGGGAACCGCAACATCGTCGGCTGGTACCGGGACGGCACTCCCCCGGGCTCCAAGGGCAGCGCGATCGTCGCCGGTCATGTGGACAACGCGCAGGGGCGGTCGGTCTTCTACGACCTGGGCGCCCTGCAGAAGGGCAGCACGGTCGAGGTGGTCCGCCAGGACGGCCGCACCGCCGTCTTCTCCCTCGACGCGATCGAGGTCTACAAGAACGACGACTTCCCCGACAAACGGGTGTACGGCGCCTCGTCCTTCGCCTCGCTGCGGCTGATCACCTGCGGCGGCGGCTTCTCGAAGGAGACGGGATACGAGGGCAATGTGGTGGCGTACGCGCACCTGATCTCCGTCCGGTGAGCCCGGCCACCGGGCATTCGCCGCTCAGGCCGTCCACTGGTCGAAGGCCAGCTTCGCGACCAGCGAGAACACCACGACCAGCAGCACGCCACGGACGAACTCGCTGCCCTTCCTGAGCGCCATGCGCGCCCCGAGGAGCCCGCCCGCCAGGTTGAACACCGCCATCAGCGCGGCCAGTTGCCACAGCACACTGCCCTGGTAGGCGAACATCGCCAGCGCGCCGCCGTTGGTGCAGACGTTGACGATCTTGGCGGTGGCGGACGCCGTCACCAGGTCGAGGTGAAGCACCGCGGTCAGCGCCAGCACCAGGAACGTCCCCGTGCCGGGGCCGAACAGCCCGTCGTAGAAGCCGATGCCGCCGCCGACCAGCACGATCGCGGTGACGGTACGGGCCCCGGTGACCCGCTGCCGCGCACCGTCGTCCGTGTCCCGGCCGAACGAGGGCCGCAGCATCACGAACGCCGCGACAGCCAGCAGCACCACCATGATCACCGGCCGGAGCACCTCGCTGCTGATCCCGGCGGCGAAGAACGCGCCCGCCATCGATCCGGCCAGCGCCGCGAGCCCGATCCGCAGCGCGGTCCCGACCTTCACCGGTGCCTTGCGCACGTACGTCACGGCGGCGCCCGACGTACCGACGATCGCGACCGCCTTGTTGGTACCCAGTACCTGAGCGGCCGGGACGTGCGGCAGCCCCAGGAGCAGCGCGGGCAGCAGAAGCAGTCCGCCGCCCCCGACCACCGCGTCGATCCAGCCTGCGGCGGCTGCGGCGAGGCAGAGGACGACCAGGGCGGTAAAGGTTATGTCGGGCATGATCGCGACCCTAAGGACGCGATCCGTGCCCCGTCCATCCGATTGAGCCAAACTGAGCTTCCCGAGCGGCCGTACGCTGGGCCCATGAGCCAGGGCTGGAACGCGAACGACATCCCGGACCAGAGCGGCCGTACGGCCGTGGTCACCGGAGCCAACAGCGGCATCGGCCTCAACACCGCCCGGGAGCTGGCCCGGCGCGGGGCGCGGGTCCTGCTCGCCTGTCGTGACGAGACGCGCGGCAGGGAGGCCGAGTCCCGCATCCGGAAGGCCGTGACCGGCGCGGACGTGGCGTTCGTACCGCTCGATCTGGCCGATCTGGGCTCGGTGCGCGCGTTCGCCGCGACGCACGTACCCGACCGGCTCGATCTGCTGATCAACAACGCGGGCGTGATGGCCCTCCCGTACGGGACGACGGCCGACGGCTTCGAGAGGCAGTTCGGCATCAATCACCTCGGGCACTTCGCCCTGACCGGGCTGCTGCTCCCCAGGCTCCTGGACACCCCCGGTGCCCGCGTGGTGACCGTCTCCAGCGGGATGCACGCGCTGTCCGACATCGACATGGGAGATCTCAACGGCGAGCGGAACTACCGCCGCTGGATCGCCTACGGCCGCTCGAAGACCGCCAATCTGCTCTTCGTCCACGAGCTGGCGCGACGGCTCACGAAGGCCGGCTCCCGGCTGGTGGCCGCCGCCGCGCACCCGGGATACGCGGCCACCAATCTGCAGTCCGCCGCCGCCCGGATGGAGAACCGCAGGACGGTGGAGCGGGTCTTCGAGCTCGGCAACCGGATCATCGCCCAGCCCGCTTCGGTCGGTGCGCTGCCCACGCTGTACGCGGCCACCGCGCCCGGCGTGCGCCCCGACTCGTTCACCGGGCCGGCACTGCTGGGCTGGCGCGGCGCGCCCGCCCCCTCCTGGCGGGCGGGCTGGACGCGCGACGACGTGACGAGCGAGCGGCTCTGGGTGGCGTCCGAGCAGCTCACGGGGGTGACGTATCCGGACCTCGCCCCCTGAGCCCTAGCTCTGGACGGCCGCCGGGTCCATCCACACGACCTCCCAGATGTGGTTGTTCGGGTCCTGGAAGGAACGGCCGTACATGTGGCCGTAGTCCATCGTCTCGTTGGCAGGGGATCCGCCGGAGGCGAGGGCGGTGTCGACCAGCTCGTCCACCTTCTCCCTGCTCTCGGCGCTCAGGGCGAGGATGACCTCGGTGGACTTCGAGGAGTCGGCGATCTCCTTCTTGGTGAACTCCTTGAAGCGCGGCTCGGTGAGGAGCATCGCGAAGATGGTGTCGCTGATGACGAGACACGCGGTGTTCTCGTCGGTGAACTGCGGGTTGCAGGAGAAACCCAGCTTGCCGAAGAAGGCCTTGGCCGCTTCGAGGTCCTTGACCGGCAGGTTGACGAAGATCATCTGAGGCATGGCCGCTTCGCTCTCTCTGTTGTTCGAACGTGTACGACTGGTAGACGGCGGGGCTTCCCGGAACTCATCGCTGCCCGCGAAGAAAATTCTGCCGCCCCGGAGCCCCGCCCGCATGCCGCCCCGGAGAGCCCCGCCCGCATGCCGCGCCGACGCGCCCCTGCCACCGGGTGTCTCCCGCCTCAGGACATGGCGAGCGGTGCGCCGCCCCGGAGCAGCGATCCACCCAGGGGCGTGAGCGTGTGCAGGACCGAGCCGCCGTGCCGCAGGGTGTGGATCAGGCCCGCCTCGCGCAGCACACAGGCGTGCTGGCTCGCCGAGGCGAGGGACACTCCGGCCCGGAGAGCGAGCTCGCTGGTCGTGCAGCCGTTCCCTATGGCGCTCAGGACCGTCGAGCGGGTATTGCCGAGGAGCCGGCCGAGCCAGGGGCCCGGTTCGGCGAAGACCGGGGCGCGGGAGTGGGTGACCGGGTAGACGAGGACCGGCGGGAGCCGCGGATCGCGGTAGACGACCGGGGTGACGCGGCAGAAGAAGGACGGCTGGAGCAGCAGCCCCCGCCCGTCCAGACGGACCTCGCGGTCGACGGGGTAGTCCGCCTCCAGCACGGGGGGCCGCCAGCGGATCATCGGCGGGAGCGAGGCGAGCAGTTCGTGCGCGCCGCCGTCCAGGAGGGCGCGGCCGCGTACGGCGCGGTCGGCCTCGACGCTGGCCCGGATGTGCGGCCAGTACGGCTCGATGGCGGCGCGGTGGTAGCCGTGCAGGACGTCGACGAGCCGGCCGAGCGGTTCGGCGCGGTTGTCCGGGGAGCGGACCGCGTCGCGGCGTTCGGCGCCGAGCAGGGCGAGTTCGGCGAGGACCCGGCCGGGCGGGGTGCCGCGTAACGCCGCCATACCCGCGTCGATGCCGTACGGTTCGCCGCTTTCCTGAGAAGGCGTCAGAAAATCCGGGAAATAGCCGCGCGGTGGTATCACCGCGGACAGCAGGCGTACTTCACCATTCAACCGACGTCGGGTTTCCGTACGCCATTTCCCGAACACCGCGGAACCGCGCCGGTCCCTCAGCCGATGGAAACTCAGAGTGGTTTCCCACAGCGCGTCCGGCCGGGTGGCCATCCGCACTCTGGAAAGGTCCGCTCCGGACATATGGATACGCAGCACCGGTCCCCCACCTGTTGCACCTGCAACTACCCCCACCCCAGGGTAGGTGATCCGTAACAGCACGTCACCACGGGGTTTCGGCCAGAGGTGAAACGCCTCGCACCGACCCGCCTTCACCCGAAAAGCTGTACGGCGTCGGGCACGAATCCGGCACCACCGGAAGGGCGAGTGAAGGCCGTGGGGGGTTTCGCTCACCCGGCGGCGGTGGGCGCCGGTGCGGCACCGTACCCGACGGGGGTAACCCGGGTGCGGTCCATGGATGGGGATCCATGGACCGCATCCCGGTCCGTTCCCGGCCTAATTCTTTGCTTATTGAACGAACTCTGTCTCATGGGTGAAGAAAAGGAACAACGTCGAACAACGATTTTCCCCAGAACAAAACGAGACGGCGGCACCCCCGCACAGGGTGCCGCCGTCTCCGGGTGTTCCGGAGTTGCCGCCGAGCCATTGAGGGTCGTGATGGGCCGGCGGCGGCTCCGGGGCGGAGGGTCAGATGGTCCGGCGCCGGGTCAGCGGCTGTCGCTGCCGGCCGAACCCGCCGCTGCCCGGCCCGCTTCGAGACGGGCGACGGGGATCCGGAACGGGGAGCAGGACACGTAGTCCAGACCCACCTCGTGGAAGAAGTGCACCGACTCCGGGTCCCCGCCGTGCTCGCCGCAGATGCCGAGCTTCAGGTCCGGACGGGTGGCCCGGCCGGCCGCGACGGCGCTGCGGACCAGCGAGCCGACGCCGTCCTTGTCGATCGTCTCGAACGGCGACACCCCGAAGATGCCCTTCTCCAGGTACGCGGTGAAGAACGAGGCCTCCACGTCGTCACGGGAGAAGCCCCACACCGTCTGGGTCAGGTCGTTCGTACCGAAAGAGAAGAACTGCGCGGCCTCGGCGATCTGGCCCGCGGTCAGCGCGGCGCGCGGCAGCTCGATCATCGTGCCGATGGTGAGCTTCAGCCGGGTACCGGTGGCGGCCTCGACCTCGGCGATGACCTGGTCGGCCTCCTCGCGGACGATCTCCAGCTCCTGGACCGTGCCGACGAGCGGAATCATGATCTCGGCGCGCGGGTCGCCCTTGGCGTTCTTGCGCTCGGCCGCGGCCTCGGCGATGGCCCGTACCTGCATGGCGAACAGGCCGGGGATGACGAGCCCGAGACGGACCCCGCGCAGACCGAGCATCGGGTTCTGCTCGTGCAGCTTGTGCACGGCCTGGAGCAGACGCAGGTCGTTCTCGTTGGCGTCCTTGCGGGACTCGGCGAGCGCGACCCGCACCGAGAGCTCGGTGATGTCGGGCAGGAACTCGTGCAGCGGCGGGTCGAGCAGCCGTACGGTGACGGGCAGTCCGTCCATCGCCTCGAACAGCTCGATGAAGTCGGCCTTCTGGAGCGGAAGCAGCTCCTCCAGCGCGGTCTCGCGCTCGGCGTCGGTGTCCGCGAGGATCAGCTTCTCGACCATCTCGCGGCGCTCGCCGAGGAACATGTGCTCGGTGCGGCACAGGCCGATGCCCTGGGCACCGAAGCGGCGGGCCCGCAGCGCGTCCTCGGCGTTGTCGGCGTTGGCCCGCACCCGCAGCCGGCGCACCCGGTCCGCGTACGCCATGATCCGGTGCACGGCGGCGACCAGCTCGTCGGCGTCGTCGGCGCCGGCGTGCATCCGGCCCTCGAAGTACTCGACGACCGGGGACGGTACGACGGGGACCTCACCGAGGTACACCTTGCCGGTGGAGCCGTCGATGGAGACGACGTCGCCCTCCTCGATCACCCGGCCGCCCACCGTCATCCGGCGGCGCTTGGTGTCGACCTCCAGGTCCTCGGCGCCGCAGACACAGGTCTTGCCCATGCCGCGGGCGACGACGGCGGCGTGCGAGGTCTTGCCGCCGCGCGAGGTCAGGATGCCCTCGGCCGCGATCATGCCGTCGAGGTCGTCGGGGTTGGTCTCGCGGCGGATCAGGATGACCTTCTCGCCGGACCGGGACCACTTGACCGCGGTGTACGAGTCGAAGACGGCCTTGCCGACCGCGGCGCCCGGGGACGCGGCGATGCCCCGGCCGAGCAGCTCGGTCTTCGCTTCGTCGTCGAAGCGCGGGAACATCAGCTGCGCGAGCTGCGCGCCGTTGACCCGCTGGAGCGCCTCGGCCTCGTCGATCAGACCCTGGTCGACGAGCTGGGTCGCGATCCGGAAGGCGGCACCGGCGGTGCGCTTGCCGACCCGGGTCTGGAGCATCCACAGCTGGCCGCGCTCGATGGTGAACTCGATGTCGCACAGGTCCTTGTAGTGCGTTTCGAGGGTTTCCATGATCTGCATCAGCTGGTCGTACGACTTCTTGTCGATCGACTCCAGCTCGGCGAGCGGCACGGTGTTGCGGATACCGGCGACGACGTCCTCGCCCTGCGCGTTCTGCAGGTAGTCGCCGTACACGCCCTGGTGACCGCTGGCCGGGTCGCGGGTGAAGGCGACACCCGTACCGGAGTCGGGCCCGAGGTTGCCGAAGACCATCGAGCAGATGTTGACGGCCGTGCCGAGGTCGCCCGGGATGCGCTCCTGGCGGCGGTAGAGCTTGGCCCGGTCGGTGTTCCACGAGTCGAAGACGGCCTTTATGGCCAGGTCCATCTGCTCGCGCGGGTCCTGCGGGAAGTCGCGTCCGGCGTCCCGCGCGACGATCTTCTTGAAGTGCTCGACCAGCTTCTTCAGGTCGGCCGCGTCGAGGTCGACGTCGACGGTGACGCCCTTGGCCTCCTTCGCCGCCTCCAGCGCCTCCTCGAAGAGGTCGCCGTCGACACCGAGGACGGTCTTGCCGAACATCTGGATGAGACGGCGGTAGGAGTCCCACGCGAACCGCTCGTCGCCGGCCTGGGCGGTGAGACCGACCACGGACTCGTCGGAGAGGCCGATGTTGAGGACCGTGTCCATCATGCCGGGCATCGAGAACTTCGCACCGGAGCGGACCGAGACCAGCAGCGGGTCGTCGGCCTGGCCGAGCCTCTTGCCCATCCGCGCTTCGAGGGCGTCGAGGTGCGCGCTGACCTCGGCACGCAGCGCGGCCGGCTCCTCGCCGCTTTCGAGGTAGACCTTGCACGCCTCGGTGGTGATGGTGAATCCCGGAGGGACGGGGAGCCCGAGGTTGGTCATCTCGGCGAGGTTCGCACCCTTGCCGCCGAGGAGGTCCTTCAGATCCTTGTTGCCCTCGGTGAAGTCATAAACGAACTTCTCGCCCTGGGGCTCCCGGGATTCCGGGGTGGTTACGTGGGGATCTTTGTTTTCCGACACGGGTCTCGACTCCTCGAGGACGCGGTGGCTGCCCTGACGGCGAGGAACATACCCAGATCGAAGGTGTCTGGGTACGTCCACTTGCGCGTCATGAGGCCTCAACCACCCGTCCGCCAGCAGATCGAAAGTGACGTGACCTGTCGCCCGATCGGAGTGATGTCTTCACTTCTTGAACGAATCATCACTCAAGGCTATGGAAATCCGGCGGTTCGATCACACAGTGCAGTGGAAGCGTCGATCGATCAAAGTGGAGGCCCCTGGCACGGAGTGCCATCATTTGAGAAGTCAAGCCCTCGAAAATGCGCTCATCTGAGCACACTGGCTCTCAGGGTGGCGAGAATCACTCTACGGCCGGCGCTCAGATGTCACCATCCGGACGCCCGATCGACGACTGCCCGTCACAAGGCGATCACCGAAGTGGCCTGAGTGTGAACAGAATCGCCGTGCGACGCCTGTTGTCGAGTCGTTCGAGTCGCCCAGCGGCCGGACTACCGCCGAATCCGGCCGAATATGACGCTCAGATGAGCGAGGCAAAAGAAGAGGCACGCGGTGCCTGAGGCGCCGCGTGCCTGGAAGGGCCGGGGAGAGCCCGGAAGGGCCGGGGTCGGGACTGGGCCGGGGGCCCGGCCAGGGAAAGGCCCGGTGCCACCCCCGGCGGACCGGCTCTCAGCCGCCCGAGGTGTCCAGCTCCGCGTCCGGGCTCACGCCCGCGCAGTCGTACGGGTCCTTCAGCCAGCCGTCCGGCAGCACGACGCGGTTGTTGCCCGAGGTGCGCCCGCGCGGCCCGTCCGCGCCGTCCGGCCACGGCTGGTCCAGGTCCAGCTCCTGCAACTGCCCGCCGAGCTCCGCCAGCGACGAGGTGATCGCGAGCTTCTTGCGCATCTCCGAGCCGACCGAGAAGCCCTTGAGGTACCAGGCGACATGCTTGCGGAAGTCGATCACGCCGCGCGTCTCGTCGCCGATCCACTCCCCCAGCAGCGTCGCGTGCCGCAGCATCACTTCGGCGACCTTCCGGAGCTCCGGCGCCTGCCGCGTCTCCGTGCCCTCGAACGCGCTCACCAGATCGCCGAAGAGCCAGGGGCGGCCCAGGCAGCCGCGGCCCACGACCACGCCGTCGCAGCCGGTCTCGCGCATCATCCGGCGGGCGTCGTCCGCGCACCAGATGTCGCCGTTGCCGAGCACGGGAATCTCCGGGACGTGCTCCTTGAGCCGGGCGATGGCGTCCCAGTCGGCGGTGCCGCCGTAGTGCTGGGCGGCCGTCCTGCCGTGCAGGGCGACGGCCGTGACCCCCTCCTCGACCGCGATCCGGCCCGCGTCCAGGTAGGTCATGTGGTCGTCGTCGATGCCCTTGCGCATCTTGATGGTGACCGGCAGATCGCCCGCGTTGGAGACCGCCTGGTTGAGGATCGCGCGCAGCAGCGGCCGCTTGTAGGGGAGCGCCGAGCCGCCGCCCTTGCGGGTCACCTTGGGGACCGGGCAGCCGAAGTTCAGGTCGATGTGGTCGGCGAGGTCCTCGTCGACGATCATGCGGACGGCCTTGCCGACGGTGACCGGGTCCACTCCGTACAGCTGGATCGAGCGCGGGGTCTCGCTCGCGTCGAAGTGGATCAGCTGCATGGTCTTCTCGTTGCGCTCGACCAGCGCCCGGGTGGTGATCATCTCGCTGACGAACAGCCCCTTGCCGCCGGAGAACTCCCGGCACAGGGTGCGGAACGGGGCGTTGGTGATGCCGGCCATGGGGGCGAGCACCACCGGCGGCTGCACCGTGTGCGGGCCGATCCGGAGCAGCGGGAGCGAGGGGGCGAGCGTGGTCATTGCTCCATTGTCGCGTACGCGGCCGGGCCCTCCGGCAGCGGAGTTCGTTAGTTAACCGTACTATCCATGTATGCCCGAGCTCAGTCACCGCCGACGGCAGTTGGTGCTGGCGATCTGCTGCATGAGTCTGCTGATCGTCAGTCTCGACAGCACCGTGCTCAACGTCGCCCTGCCGTCCATGCAGAAGGAACTGCACGCCACCGTCGCCGGCATGCAGTGGACGATCGACGCCTACACCCTCGTCCTGGCCTCGCTGCTGATGCTCGCGGGCTCCACCGCCGACCGGATCGGGCGCCGGAAGGTCTTCAAGATCGGGCTCGTCCTCTTCACTCTCGGTTCGTTGCTCTGCTCCGTGGCGCCGAACCTGGAGTCACTGGTGGCGTTCCGGATGGTGCAGGCGGTGGGCGGTTCGATGCTCAACCCCGTCGCGATGTCGATCATCACCAACACCTTCACCGACCCGCGGGAGCGGGCCCGTGCCATCGGGGTGTGGGGCGGTGTCGTCGGCATCTCCATGGCGGCGGGCCCGGTGATCGGCGGTCTGCTGGTGGACTCGGTCGGCTGGCGGTCGATCTTCTGGATCAATCTGCCGGTCGGCATCGCCGCGCTCCTGCTCACCTGGCGGTACGTCCCCGAGTCCCGCGCCCCGAAGCCGCGCCGCCCCGACCCGGTGGGGCAGCTGCTGGTGATCGGGCTGCTCGGTTCGCTGACGTACGCGATCATCGAGGCGCCCTCGGCGGGCTGGACCTCGCCGCGGATCCTGGTGTTCACCGTGCTCGCCGTGTGCTCCCTCGTCGGGCTGCTGCTGTACGAGCCCCGGCGTGCCGAGCCCCTCATCGATCTGCGGTTCTTCCACAGCGCCCCGTTCAGCGGCGCCACCGTCATCGCGGTCTGCGCCTTCGCCGCGCTGAGCGGGTTCCTCTTCCTCAACACCCTGTATCTGCAGAACGTGCGCGGGCTGAGCGCGCTGCACGCCGGTCTGTACATGCTGCCGATGGCCGCCCTGACCTTTGTCTGCGCACCGCTGTCCGGGCGGCTCGTCGGCAGCCGGGGGCCACGGCTGTCGCTCCTCGTGGCGGGCGTGGCCATGACGGCGTGCGGTCTGCTGTTCGCCGTGTTCGACGCGGAGACGGACAACTTCCTGCTGTTCACCGGCTATGTGCTGTTCGGCCTCGGCTTCGGCATGGTGAACGCGCCGATCACCAACACGGCCGTCTCCGGGATGCCGCGCTCGCAGGCCGGGGTGGCGGCCGCGGTGGCCTCGACCAGTCGGCAGATCGGCGGGACGCTCGGGGTCGCCGTGATCGGTGCGGTACTGGCGGCGGGCGTGGCCGGGACCGGGTCGCCGCGCGGCGCCGAGTACGCGGTGGCCTTCGTGGACGCGAGCAAGCCCGCCTGGTGGATCCTCGGCGGATGCGGGCTGTGCGTGCTGCTGGTGGGGGCGCTGACGAGCGGGCGCTGGGCGCGGGAGACCGCACGCCGGACCGCGCAGCGGCTGGAGAAGCCGACGGGCGCCCCGGCCGGGGATCAGGCCTCGGCGAGCTCCAGGGCCTGAAGACGCCGGAGGCGCTCTCTGGTCTCCTCGTCGGCGGGGGCGTATGTCACCATCGCGGGGTTCGGGCAGGGGCTCCAGCTCCCCGTCCTGTTCCGCATCGTGCTGTCCGACGTACCGGCCGCGCGGGCCGGTGTGGGCAGCGGGGTGATGACGACGACCCAGCAGGCCGCGCTGGACCTCGGGGTGGCCACGCTCGGCACGCTGTTCCTCTCCCTGGTCCCGGGCATGCGGGACGCGCTGGTCGTGACGCTGCTGGTGCAGCTGGCCGCGGTGGTGCTGACGACGCTGCTCAGTCTGCGGCTGCCGCGCAGGGTGGCGTGAGCGCGGGCGGCGACGGGACGCGGACAAGGGCGTGGGCCCGGATCACGAGGTGATCCGGGCCCACGGTCGTACGGGTGGTGAGGGGACGTCAGCTCTGCGCCGGGGCGTCCTGCTCGGTCGCGTCCGGCTGCGCGGCGTCGTCCGACGAGGACTCCGAGGCGGTACCCGACAGCGCGCGCTCACGCATCTTGCGCAGCAGCTCCTGCTTCTGGTCGGCCGCCGTCTTGCGGTCGGCGTCGCGCGCAGGGCCGGCGCCCTGCTGCTCGGCGCGGGACAGCTTCTTGCGCTGTCCGCCCACACCGAGCAGGTTGTTACGGCTCTTGGCCACGGCGTTCTCCGGTTCGTAGTGCGAAGTGAGGTCTGAAGCGACCTGGAATCGGTCCGGTGGGCGGCGGGTGGTCGGGCCCGCCGCGCTCTCACTCGTAGATCTGGAAGAACGAAGACATGCCGGAACCGTACCCCGGCCCGGCGGGCCCCCGCACCAGCTTTTCGGCCGGTCGCGTGCCGTGCCCCGCGCCGGGGCCTCAGGACGCCGGGTCCACCGTCGCCCGGTGGGCATCGGCGAGATGTTCCCCGGCCTTGAGCCAGGGCAGGAACTGCACCTGTTCGCTCCAGCCGCAGGTGTCGCAGCTCAGCTGCCGCCGCACCCCCGACTTCCGTACGTGGACGATGTGTTCACGGCCGTGCTGGTCCCATCTCCTGACCTTGCTGGTGGTCATGGACGGCATCGGGGCCTCCTGGGTGGGGAGTGCCCAGTGTGCAACGAAGCCCCCGGTTCCGTACGGGGAACCGGGGGCTTCGTCCAGCGGACTCGGTGGATCAGCAGCCGAGCAGGCGGGCGCCGAGGTAGGCCTGGATCTGGTCCAGGGAGACGCGCTCCTGCTGCATGGTGTCGCGCTCGCGCACGGTCACCGCGTTGTCGTCGAGGGTGTCGAAGTCGACGGTGACGCAGAACGGCGTACCGATCTCGTCCTGACGGCGGTAGCGGCGGCCGATGGCGCCCGCGTCGTCGAACTCGATGTTCCAGTTCTTCCGCAGGTCGGTGGCGAGGCCCTTGGCCTTCGGCGACAGCTGCGGGTTGCGGGACAGCGGCAGGACGGCGACCTTGACCGGCGCGAGGCGCGGGTCGAGACGCATCACGGTGCGCTTCTCCATGACGCCCTTGGCGTTGGGCGCCTCGTCCTCGATGTAGGCGTCGAGGAGGAAGGCCAGCATCGCCCGGCCGACACCGGCCGCCGGCTCGATGACGTACGGGGTCCAGCGCTCGCCGGCCTCCTGGTCGAAGAAGGACAGGTCCGTGCCCGAGGCCTTGGAGTGCGCCTTGAGGTCGTAGTCCGTGCGGTTGGCGACACCCTCCAGCTCACCCCACTCGCTGCCGCCGAAGCGGAAGCGGTACTCGATGTCGGCGGTGCGCTTGGAGTAGTGCGAGAGCTTCTCCGCCGGGTGCTCGTACCAGCGCATGTTCTCCTCGCGCATGCCGAGGCCCGTGTACCAGTTCCAGCGCTGGTCCATCCAGTACTGCTGCCACTCCTCGTCCTCGCCCGGCTTGACGAAGAACTCCATCTCCATCTGCTCGAACTCACGGGTCCGGAAGATGAAGTTGCCCGGGGTGATCTCGTTCCGGAAGGACTTGCCCATCTGGGCGATGCCGAACGGCGGCTTCTTGCGCGAGGTCTGCTGCACCTGGCCGAAGTTGGTGAAGATGCCCTGGGCGGTCTCGGGGCGCAGGTAGGCGACCGAGCCGGAGTCCTGGGTCGGGCCGAGGTGGGTGGAGAGCAGACCCGAGAACTGCTTGGGCTCGGTGAAGGTGCCCTTGTTGCCGCAGTTGGGGCAGTTGAGGTCGGCGAGGCCGTTCACGGGCGGCTTGCCGTGCTTCTCCTCGTACGCCTCCTCCAGGTGGTCGGCGCGGAAGCGCTTGTGACAGGAGGTGCACTCGGTCAGCGGGTCGCTGAACGTGGCGACGTGACCGGAGGCGACCCACACCTCGGGGGCCAGGATGACCGACGAGTCGAGTCCGACCACGTCCTCGCGCGAGGTGACCATGTAGCGCCACCACTGGCGCTTGAGGTTCTCCTTCATCTCGACGCCCAGCGGCCCGTAGTCCCAGGCGGCCTTCTGGCCTCCGTAGATCTCACTGCACGGGTAGACGAAGCCACGGCGCTTGCTCAGGCTGACGATGGAGTCGATCTTGTCGGCGGCCACGGTGCTCTCTTCATTTACGACGAAATTTGGACAGGGTTGGCGCGAAGCGCCTCAGTGGGGGGGGTGGTGATCGGGAGACGGGCGGGCGAATGCTTCAGATTACCGGCGGGCACGCCCCTTGGATCAAATCGGTATCGGCGTCGTCGGCCTCGAAGTCATCTCATCAGCCTTGTTGACAATCGTTTCCAGTTTTGTTGAAAATGACTGTCATGAACGTAAGCCGCCTCATACCCACCGCCGCCGTCGCCGGAGCAGTCGTCCTCGGCCTCACCGCCCTCACCGCCTGCTCCTCCTCCGACGCCGCGGACCGCAAGAACGGCGACAAGCTGGACGTGGTGGCCTCGTTCTATCCGATGCAGTTCCTGGCCGAGCAGATAGGCGGGAAGCACGTCTCCGTCACCACGCTGACCAGGCCGGGTCTGGAGCCGCACGACCTGGAGCTCAGCCCGCGGCAGATCGGCGGGCTCACCGATGCCGACTTCATCCTGTACCTCAAGGGCATCCAGCCCGCCGTGGACGACGCCATCGACCAGTCCGGCGCGAAGCACGTCGTCGACGCCTCGAAGCTCACCACGCTGGAGGACCACGGCACCGAGACCGGCGGCGACGAGCACGGCCACGAGCACCACGGCGACGAGGCCGGGGCCGACCCCCACATCTGGCTGGACCCGGTGAAGTACGCCGAGGTCGCCAAGGGCGTGGGCGCGTCCCTGGAGAAGACCGACCCCGCCCACGCCGCGGACTACCGGAAGAACACGGACGCGCTGGTCACCAAGCTCGACGGCCTGAACACGGCGTACGCGAACGGGCTGAAGAACACCGCCACCAAGACGTTCATCACCACCCACTCCGCCTTCGGGTACCTCGCCGAGCGCTACGGCCTCACCCAGGAGGGCATCGCCGGCGTCGACCCCGAGGCCGAGCCCAGCCCCGCCCGGATCAGCGAGATCCACACCGTCGCGGAGAAGAACAAGGTCACCACCGTATTCTTCGAGACGCTCGCCAGCGACAGAACCGCGAGCACCCTCGCCAAGGACACCGGCCTGAAGACCGACGTCCTGGACCCGCTCGAAGGAATCACGGGCAAGTCCAAGGGCGCCGACTACATCGAGGTCATGCAGTCCAACCTCGCCGCCCTGCAGAAGGCGCTCGGCGCGAAGTGACCCCCGTAACACCCGCCACAGCAGCATCGGAGGCACTCATGCCCGAGACCGGGAGCACCACGACCGACCCCGTGATAGCCCTGCGGGGCGCCACCGCCACGCTCGGCGCGCGTCCCGTGCTGCGCGGCATCGACCTGACCGTCCACCGCGGCGAGGTCGCCGCCCTGCTCGGCGCCAACGGCTCGGGCAAGTCGACCGCCGTACGCTCCGTCATCGGCCAGGTCCCGCTCACCGGCGGCTCCGTCGAGCTGTTCGGCACCCCGCTGCGCCGCTTCCGCGACTGGGCACGCATCGGTTACGTACCCCAGCGCACCACGGCGGCCGGCGGCGTCCCCGCCACGATCCGCGAGGTCGTCGCCTCCGGACGGCTCTCCCGCACCAGGCTGGGCCTGCTCCGCAGGGCCGACCGGGCCGCCGTCGACCGGGCCATCGAGCTCGTCGGCCTCGCCGACCGGGCCAAGGACTCCGTGGACGCGCTCTCCGGCGGACAGCACCAGCGGGTGCTGATCGCCCGCGCGCTGGCCGCCGAACCCGAGCTGCTGATCATGGACGAGCCGATGGCCGGCGTCGACCTGGCCAGCCAGGAGATCCTGGCCGCGACCCTGCGCGAGCAGGTCGCGGCCGGCACCACGGTGCTGCTCGTGCTGCATGAGCTCGGCCCGCTGGAGCCACTGATCGACCGCGCGATCGTGCTGCGCGACGGCTGTGTGATGCACGACGGGCCGCCCCCGAAGGCGCTGGGCCAGCACGCCCTGCCCGGACACGACCACGTACACCCCCACGCGGCCTCCGAGCCCGTCCGGACGGGACTGCTGAGCTGATCATGGAATTCCTCAATCCGCCCTTCATGCAGCGGGCCCTGCTCGCTGCCGTGCTCGTCGGCGTCATCGCCCCCGCCGTCGGCATCTACCTCGTCCAGCGCCGCCAGGCCCTGATGGGCGACGGCATCGGCCATATCGCGATGACCGGTGTCGGCCTCGGCTTCCTGCTCTCCACCAGCCCGGTCTGGATGGCCACGGCGGTCGCCGTCGCCGGCGCCGTCGTGATGGAGCTGATCCGCTGGTACGGACGCACCCGCGGCGACATCGCGCTGGCCATGCTGTTCTACGGCGGCATGGCGGGCGGTGTGCTGCTGATCAACCTCTCCGACACCGGCTCCAACGCCAACCTCACCTCGTACCTCTTCGGCTCCCTGTCCACGGTCTCCTCCGAGGACATCACCTCGATCTGCGTGCTGGCCGCCTTCGTGCTGCTGGTGACGCTGGGGCTGCGCCGCCAGCTGTTCGCGGTCAGCCAGGACGAGGAGTTCGCCCGGGTCACCGGGCTGCCGGTGCGCGCGCTGAACCTGCTGGTCGCCGTGACGGCGGCGGTGACCGTCACCGTCGCGATGCGGGTCGTCGGGCTGCTGCTGGTCAGCGCGCTGATGGTGGTGCCGGTCGCGGCCGCGCAGCAGATCTCCAGGTCCTTCAAGGTGACGTTCGTGCTGTCGGTCGTCATCGGCACGGCGGTGACCCTGGCCGGCACCGTGACCTCGTACTACCAGGACGTCCCGCCCGGCGCGACGATCGTGCTGCTGGCCATCGCGGTCTTCATCGCCCTGACGCTGCTGGCGACCCCGCTGGCCAGAAGCCGCGCACGCCGGAGCGAAGCGGCGTCCGAGGAGTGCACCCTGGAGGTACCGGCCTCCCGTCCGGCCCCGGACGCGCTCCGGGTTTGACCGCGACGGCCGGACGGGCTGGCACAATGGCCCGACACAGGTACGGGCGACACGAGGAGGCTGCTGTGGCGACGGCGCCGATCAGTGGAACGAACGCGGCCCCGGTACGCGGCCGGTCGACCCGGCAGCGGGCGGCGGTGACGGCGGCGCTCGACGAGGTGGACGAGTTCCGCAGCGCCCAGGAGCTGCACGACGTGCTCAAGCACCGCGGTGACTCGGTCGGGCTGACCACCGTCTACCGCACCCTCCAGTCCCTCGCCGACGCCGGCGAGGTCGACGTGCTGCGCACCACGGACGGCGAGTCCGTGTACCGGCGCTGCTCGACCGGGGACCACCACCACCATCTGGTGTGCCGGATGTGCGGCAAGGCCGTGGAGGTCGAGGGCCCCGCGGTGGAGCAGTGGGCGGAGACCATCGCCACTCAGCACGGGTATGTGAACGTGGCCCATACGGTGGAGATCTTCGGTACGTGCGCGGAGTGCGCGGGCGCGAAGAAGTGACGGTCCGGGGGCGCTGCCCCCGGACCCCCCTCGCTCAGCCCGTCGGCTCCTGCGCCGCCTCCACCGCGCCGCCGAAGCGCCGGTCCCGCTGGGCGAACTCCAGGCAGGCCCGCCACAGGTCGCGGCGGTCGAAGTCCGGCCAGAGCACGTCCTGGAAGACCATCTCGGCGTAGGCGCTCTGCCAGATCAGATAGTTGGACGTGCGCTGCTCCCCGCTGGGGCGGACGAAGAGGTCGACGTCCGGCATGTCCGGGTAGTAGATGTACTTCGCGAAGGTCTTCTCGTTGACCTTGGACGGGTCCAGCTTCCCGGCCGCGACGTCCTGCGCGATGCGCTGCGCGGCGTCGGCGATCTCGGCCCGGCCGCCGTAGTTGACGCAGAAGTACAGCGTCATCCTGTCGTTGTCCTTGGTCTGCTCCTGGGCGACCTGGAGCTCCTGGACCACGGACTTCCACAGCTTGGGCATGCGGCCCACCCAGCGGATGCGGATGCCCAGCTCGTCCATCTCGTCGCGGCGGCGGCGGATGACGTCCCGGTTGAAGTTCATCAGGAACTTCACCTCCTCCGGGGACCGCTTCCAGTTCTCGGTGGAGAACGCGTACAGCGAGAGGTTCTTGACGCCCATCTCGATGCAGCCCTTGAGCACGTCCATGACGACGCCCTCGCCGACCTTGTGGCCCTCGGTGCGCGGCAGGCCGCGTTCCTTGGCCCAGCGGCCGTTCCCGTCCATCACGACGGCCACGTGCTTGGGCACCAGCTCGCCGGGGATCTTCGGGGGCGTGGCACCGGAGGGGTGCGGCTCCGGGGTCTTGTAGTCGCGCCGGTTACGGCCGCCGAGCATCCCGCGTACTGCCATGAACTGTCTCGCTCCCTGTGCCTGATCCGCCTGTGTCACTTCTCTACGTACCGCAGTGAGCGCAGCCCGCGCTCCAGGTGCCAGTGCAGATAGGCGGACACCAGTCCGCTCCCCTCCCTGACATGACGCGCCTCGCACGCGTCCGCCGTCTCCCAGTCACCGCTGAGCAGTGCGCTCAGCAGGGTGACGGCCTCAGCCGAGGGTACGACGCTGCCGGGCAACCGGCAGTCGCCGCATATGACGCCGCCCGCCGCGACGGAGAAGAACCGGTTCGGTCCGGGCATTCCGCACTTGGCGCAGTCCTCGAAGCTGGGTGCGTAGCCGTTGACGGCCAGCGAGCGCAGCAGGAACGCGTCGAGGATGAGATGCGGCTCGTGCTCGCCGCGGGCGAGGGTGCGCAGCCCGCCGACGAGCAGCAGGTACTGCTGGACCGCGGGCTCGCCCTCGTGGTCGGTGAACCGCTCGGCGGTCTCCAGCATCGCGCTGCCCGCGGTGTAGCGGGCGTAGTCGGTGACGATGCCGCCGCCGTACGGGGCGATCGTCTCGCTCTGGGTGCAGAGCGGCAGTCCGCGGCCGATCAGTTCGCTGCCGCGGGCGAAGAACTGCACGTCGACGTGGGAGAAGGGTTCCAGCCGCGCCCCGAACTTGGACTTCGTGCGCCGCACCCCGCGCGCGACGGCGCGTACCCGGCCGTGGCCGCGGGTCAGGATCGTGATGATCCGGTCGGCCTCGCCCAGCTTCTGCGTGCGCAGCACCACGCCGTCGTCCCGGAACAAGCTCATACGACCATTGTCCGGTACGGGAAGGGCCGGCGGGGCCGGGGCCGTCAGGAGGGGGTGCGCGCGGCCTCGGCGAGCAGTCGGGCCGTGTCCTGGGCGCAGAGCTGCAGCGCGCCGCCGACGGTGGTCAGCACCTCGCGCTCCGCCTGTCCGTACGGGCCGTCGGCGAGCGCGATCCTGGCGCCCTGGAGCAGGATCGATTCGCGTCCGGCGGGGGCCAGATGCGGGGCCAGGGGTTCCAGCGCCTCGTGCAGTTCGATGGAGAGGGCCGCTCCGC
Organism: Streptomyces sp. NBC_01363; assembly: GCF_026340595.1. Taxonomy (GTDB): domain Bacteria; phylum Actinomycetota; class Actinomycetes; order Streptomycetales; family Streptomycetaceae; genus Streptomyces. Next base: position 3,147,866 of record NZ_JAPEPF010000001.1, on the reverse strand, counting down.
AGGCCTCGGCCGCGGGGTCGAAGGCGGAGCCGTGGCCGGTGTCGGCGGTGAGGACCTCGACGACGGTGCAGAGCTGTTCCTCGGTGCAGTCGTCGAATCCGGCACCGCGCACGGTGGCGGCCGCGGCCGCCAGCACCGTGCGGGAGGTGGTGCCGCCGGCCGCGAGGACGCCGAGCGTGACGGTGTGGACGGCGTCCCGGAGCATGGCGGAGAGCCGGGTGGTGGTGGGGTGGTCGAGCGCATCGGTGCCGAAGTGCTCCCGGCAGGCGGCGCATTCGACGACGGGGCCGGCGGTGCCGCGCGCCAGCATCGGCACGCCGAGCACCACGAACCGCCGACGGCCGGTGAGACGGCGGTAGTTGCGGTCGCCGCCGCAGCCGGGGCAGAAGAACTCCCCGTCGCCGACGGGGTCCCAGACGGTGCGGATGCCGCAGATACGCAGCTTCATGGCGCGTTGTCCCAGGGCTGACCGCACGTCGCACACCTCCGTAACTCCCCCGTGGCCCCAAGGGCACGGGAGGTGCCCCCTCCGGCAACATTGCCGTGTGGACGTGATGTTAACCACAGTCGCGATGCGGCGTCAGCACCTCGCTCGTCACAACCGCCCGGAGATGGCCGAACCCCGCCCCCCGGATGCGGGTGGACGGGGTCCTCGGCCGTGCGGCCCGGTGCCCTCGCGGGCGCCGGTTCAGCGGGTGGCGCGGTTGACCGCGGAGACGACCGCCTTCAGCGAGGCCCGCGTGGTGTTGGCGTCGATGCCGATGCCCCACAGGACCTTTCCGTCGATCGCGCACTCGATGTACGAGGCGGCCTGGGAGCTGGCGCCCTCGCTCATGGTGTGCTCGGTGTAGTCCAGCAGCCGGGCGTCGATGCCGATGGCCTGCAGCGCCTCGAAGAACGCGGAGATCGGCCCGTTGCCGGTACCGGTCAGTACGGTGTCCGCGCCGTCCACGGTCGCCTCGACGGTGATCGTGTCCTGGCCGTCGGAGCCGGTCGTGGTCTGGCCGGTGCGCAGCTGTACGCGGCCCCAGGCGTTCTCCGGGTTGGGCAGGTACTCGTCGCGGAACGTGGACCAGATCTGCGTCGGCGTGACCTCGCCGCCCTCGGCATCCGTCTTGGCCTGAATGATCCGGGAGAATTCGATCTGCATCCGGCGCGGCAGGTCCAGCTTGTGGTCGTTCTTCAGGACGTAGGCGATTCCGCCCTTGCCGGACTGCGAGTTGACCCGGATGACGGCCTCGTAGCTGCGGCCGACATCCTTCGGGTCGATCGGCAGGTACGGCACCGCCCACTCGAGATCGTCGACCGTCTTGCCCTGGGCGGCCGCGTCGGCCTCCATGGCGTCGAAGCCCTTCTTGATGGCGTCCTGGTGGGAGCCGGAGAAGGCGGTGTAGACCAGGTCGCCCGCGTAGGGGTGGCGCGGGTGGACCTCCATCTGGTTGCAGTACTCGCTGGTACGGCGGATCTCGTCGATCTGCGAGAAGTCGATCTGCGGGTCGACACCCTGCGAGAACAGGTTCATGCCCAGGGTGACCAGGTCGACGTTGCCGGTGCGCTCGCCCTGGCCGAACAGGCAGCCCTCGATCCGGTCCGCACCGGCCATGACGGCCAGCTCGGCGGCGGCGACGGCGGTGCCGCGGTCGTTGTGCGGGTGGACCGACAGGCAGACGAACTCGCGGCGCGACAGATTGCGCGACATCCACTCGAACCGGTCCGCGTGCGTGGACGGCGTCGAACGCTCCACGGTGGCGGGCAGATTGAGGATGATCTCGCGGCCCTCCTCCGGCTGCCAGACGTCGCAGACCGCCTCGCAGACCTCCAGGGCGAAGTCCAGCTCGGTGTCGGTGAAGATCTCGGGGCTGTACTGGTAGCCGAAGGTCGTCTCCGGGCCCAGCAGCTTCTCCGCGTACTCCATGACCAGCCGCGTGCCGTCCACGGCGATCTGCTTGATGTCGTCCTTGGAGCCGCGGAAGACGACCCGGCGGAAGGTGGGCGCCGTCGCGTTGTACAGGTGCACGGTGGCCCGGCGGGCGCCGACGACGGACTCGACGGTCCGCTCGATCAGGTCCTCGCGGGCCTGCGTCAGGACGGAGATCGTCACGTCCTCGGGGATCGCGCCCTCTTCGATGATGGAGCGGACGAACGCGAAGTCGGTCTCGCCGGAGGACGGGAAGCCGACCTCGATCTCCTTGTAGCCCATGCGTACGAGCAGATCGAACATCTCGCGCTTGCGGGCCGGCGACATCGGGTCGATCAGCGCCTGGTTGCCGTCGCGCAGGTCGGTGGAGAGCCAGCGGGGCGCGACGGTGATCCGCTTGTCCGGCCAGGTGCGGTCGGGGATGTCGACGGCCTCGTAGGTGCCGTACTTGTGGATCGGCATCCCGGACGGCTTCTGCAGCTGAGTCGCGTTGGTGATCGGCGTAGGACGGCCGACAGCGGTTTCAGCAGGGGTCTGAGCGGGATTTGCGTCGGTCATGGCGTACGACTCCTCGGGGTCCAACCAGTGGGACGGCCGACTGTGTCGCTGCAACACCAGACTCCGCGGGGAGGGGGTCGGCCTACGACTACAGGCCCTCGCCGCGGCAGCTAAGAAGAAGCAGCCCGAAACGCATGATGCGACGAGACTAACCGAGAGGCGCCTGATGCGTCCGTCCCGTATCAGTATGCGGGACCGGGCGCAGGAAACGCCCAACAGTGACCGATCACTCCATTTCGTCAATCCTGATCGCAACCAGTGACATCGCGATTACCTGGTGCCACAGTCGGCGGTATGCAGCCTCAGTCACCGCACGGGTTCCACCCCGTCTTCTGCACGATCGTGCCGCCCCATGTCCTCGACAAGCTGTCGCAGTCCGACAACCCCGATCTCGCCGGGCCCTCCCGCCGCACCCTGGAGAGCGACGCGGCCCGCCGCACCCGCCGCCAGATGGCCACGGTCGTCACCGTGCCCGTCGCCCCCGCGACCGACGGGGAGGCCTCAGACAAGCCCGACCGGACGCTCTACGACTGCCGCCACCGCACCCAGCTGCCCGGCACCAAGGTCCGTGCCGAGGGCCAGGAGCCGACGAAGGACGCGAGCGTCAACCGCGCGTACGCGGGGCTCGGCGCCACCTTCGAACTGCTGCTCAAGGCGTACGGCCGCCGTTCGATCGACGGCAACGGACTGCCGCTGATCGGTTCCGTGCACTACGACGAGAAGTACAACAACGCCTTCTTCGACGGCGAGCAGATGGTCTTCGGCGACGGGGACGGCGAGATCTTCCTGGACTTCACCGTCGCCATCGACGTGATCGGCCATGAGCTGACCCACGGCCTGACCCAGTACACCGCCAATCTGAGCTACTACGGCCAGTCCGGCGCGCTCAACGAATCCATGTCCGACGTCTTCGGTTCCCTGGTCAAGCAGTACACGCTGGGCCAGACCGCCGACCAGGCCGACTGGCTGATCGGCGCCGGACTGCTGGCCCCCCGCGTCCAGGGCGTCGCGCTGCGCTCGATGAAGGCGCCGGGAACGGCGTACGACGACGACGTGCTGGGCAAGGACCCGCAGCCCGCGTCGATGGAGGACTACGTCCACACCAGCGAGGACAACGGCGGGGTGCACCTCAACTCCGGCATCCCGAACCGCGCGTTCTATCTGCTGGCGACGGCGCTCGGCGGCAACGCGTGGGAACGTGCCGGGCAGCTCTGGTTCGATGTGCTCACAGGTGGTCAACTGGCCGTGGACGCGGACTTCGCGTCCTTCGCCCGGTTGACGGTCGCCGCGGCCCGCAGCCGCTTCGGCGAGGGCGACGAGGCCGAGGCCGTCCTGAAGGCGTGGTCGGAAGTGGGCGTGCCGACCGCGTAGGGCACGGGCGTCCGGCGTTGGAGGACATCGCATGCGGATTCAGGTCAGCAGGACCGGCGGCTTCGCCGGCATCGCACGCCAATGCGAGGTCGACACCGCCGGGCGGGACGACGCCCCGGAATGGGAGGCACTGGCCGAATCGGCGCTGGCCGCGGGCCACGACACGCCTCCCAGGGGTGTGCCGGACGGCTTCCGGTACCGGATCACGGTCGGCGGCCGGACGGTCCACTGCGCGGACCCGAGGCTGACCGACGCCCAGCGGGCACTGGTCTCACGCGTCCTGAAGGAGGGCGCGTGAGGCCGGTCTCCCGGTGACCCGGGTCACCGGCTCCCCCGTGGCCCGGGTCCTTGCGGCCCGGGTCCCCGCGGCCCGGCTCAGAAGCCGAGCTTGCGCAGCTGCTTGGGGTCGCGCTGCCAGTCCTTCGCGACCTTCACATGGAGGTCCAGGAAGACCGGTGTGCCGAGCAGTGCCTCGATGTGCTTGCGCGACTTCGTGCCGACATCCTTCAGCCGCTTGCCCTTCGGGCCGATGATGATGCCCTTCTGGCTGGGGCGCTCGATGTAGACATTGGCGTGGATGTCGAGCAGCGGCTTGTCCGCCGGGCGGCCCTCGCGCGGCAGCATCTCCTCGACGACGACCGCGATGGAGTGCGGCAGCTCGTCCCGTACGCCTTCGAGCGCGGCCTCGCGGATCAGCTCCGCGACCATGACCATCTCGGGCTCGTCGGTGAGGTCGCCCTCCGGGTAGAGCGGCGGGCTCTCCGGGAGCAGCGGGGCGATCAGGTCACCCAGCAGACCGACCTGGGTGTCCTTGACCGCGGAGACCGGGATGATCTCCGCCCACTCGAAGCCGAGCTCCTCGCCGAGGCGGGAAACGGCGATCAGCTGTTCGGCGAGCTGCTTGGAGTCGACCAGGTCGGTCTTGGTGATGATGGCGATCTTCGGGGTCTTCTTGATGCCCGCGAGTTCCTTGACGATGTACTTGTCGCCGGGGCCGAGCTTCTGGTCGGCGGGCAGGCAGAAACCGATGACGTCGACCTCGGCCCAGGTGGTCCGTACGACGTCGTTGAGCCGCTCTCCCAGCAGCGTGCGCGGCTTGTGGAGCCCGGGAGTGTCGACCAGGATCAGCTGCGCGTCGTCGCGGTGCACGATGCCGCGCACGGTGTGCCGGGTGGTCTGCGGCCGGTTGGAGGTGATCGCCACCTTCTGGCCGACCAGAGCGTTCGTGAGGGTGGACTTGCCCGCGTTGGGGCGGCCCACGAAGCAGGCGAAACCGGCCCGGTGGGGGGCTTTGCCGGCGGCCTGCTGCGCAGCGGCTTCTGTGTCAGGTCGAACGCTCATGGCGCCCATTGTCCCCGATCCCGGCGGCCTCGCCGCACCAAGGGCCGCGGCGGGGCCTGTCGGATGTCCTCTCAGGCGGTGCGGGCACGGCTCCGACGGGCCCGTATCCACATCCCGGTACCCCCGCCGACGATCACCAGCAGGATCCCGGCCATCAGCCAGGGCAGGGCGAAGTACGAGACGGCGGCGGACTCGCGGGTCTCGCGGGCGCTCGCGGTCAGCCGGATCTCGCCCCATTCCAGCTGGGGCGCCCCGGCCCACTGCTCGGTCAGCCGGACCTCCTGGCGGGGCAGCAGCTCGGCGGGGATCTTCTTCAGGTCGCGGGCGAGCAGGGTGCGGCCGAAGAGCCCCTCGGCCTTGAGGGCGACCTTGGGGCTGAGGGTGACATTGCCCCGGTTGTGGAGCGTGTACGAGATGACGGCCCGGCTCCTCCCGGTGCCCGGGACCAGCGGCTGGGTGTGCTCGACCCGGATGTCGTCCACGGAGAGCGCGGGCACGGTCGGTCCGTTCACCCGCAGATAGATCCGGGCGCCGACCGCCTTCCGGATGCCCACGGCGACGGCACCGGCGTCGGCGGGGTCGACGCGCTCGTCGAGTGCGACGAGGGCGCCGGGGTGGTCGCCCGGTTCGGCGTTCTCGGGGACGGTGATGGTGACCGGGACGGTGACCGAGCCGTGCGGCTCCACGGTGACCCGGTCGCGGCCGGTCCTCGCCCAGGCGCCGACCGAGCGCTGTCGCTCGTCGTGGGCCCGGACGGCGAAACCGCCGTCACGGGCGGTGTTGTACGCGTCGGCCGCGTACAGCCGGAAGGTCTGCGGCCGGTCCGTCCTGTTGGTGACGGTGACCTTGTCGTGGAGCGTGGCGCCGGGGTCGGCCGAGAGGTAGAAGTACGGGCGCTGACCGGCCCGTTCGGTGGCCGGGTAGACCGACCAGCTGCCGTTGTCCGCGGCGTGGGCGGCGGGCGCGCCGATCAGCAGGAGGGCGCCGGTCAGGAGGAGCAGGTAGATCTTGCGCACGGTGCGGAACCCCCGGGTGGTGGTCGGTACGGGCGGTCCGGGCGGGTGCGCGCCCGGTCCGCCGGTCGGTCGGGAGCGCTCGGTCACGTGAGGGTGAGCGTGAGCACGCCGGAGTACGCGCCGGGGGCGGTGTACGCCGGTACGTTCAGCGCGAGCCGGGCGTCGACGGTGAACTCGCCGCCGGTGACGGTCCCGTTCGGCGTGGACGCCAGCGTGGCGCCCGCGCTGCCGACCGGTCCGCCGGAACCCGCCGCGCAGGTGCTCGGGCTGCCGGCCTTCGTCGCGCAGACCGGCGTCCAGCCGAGTGCGGACGCGCCGATCGTCGCGCCGCCGGGTCCCTTGAAGTCGGTGCCCTTTCCGGTCAGGGACCAGCCCGCGGGGCCGCCGCGGAAGTCCTCGACCGTCACCGTCTGCAGGGAGCCCCGGGAGGCGCCGCCGCGGCCGAAGTCGACCGCCGACATCTCGACGGTGTCCCCGGCCTGGACCATGGAGAGCGTGCCCGCCTTGACGGAGGCGTTGAGCTTCTGGCTGCCGTCCGGGGTCTCCCCGCCGCCACCGGTGACGGTGTAGGCCTGCGGGCCCGCACCCTTGGCCGGGTCCCAGCCGGCGCCCTCGTAGGCGACGATGCCGGTGGTCGCCGGGTCGTCGACGGTGAGCCGGCCGCTGAAGCCACCGGAGCCGTCCGCCTTGGCGGTGGCCGTGTCGGCGGTCGGTGCGTCACCGGCCCGGCCGGCGAGGGTGATGTCCGCGCCCGGGGTGAACTTCGACCCGGTGACGGTGACCGTGTCGCCCGCCTTGCCGGACGCGGCACCGAGCTGGATGGCGCGCTCGTTGACCTGGCCGCCGCCGTCCGTCGCAATGATCGTCTCGGAGACGGGTGCGGGCGGGTCCGTCACCGTGCAGGGGGTGTCCAGCTCCATGATGTAGCTGGTGTGGATGTTGTAGTCGCCGGGCGAGAGCGTGATCTGTCCGGGCGCGGTGACCGTGAAGGTGCCGGTCATCGAGAACGACGGGAAGGCGCCCTTGCCGGGTACCGGGTCGTTCTTCTTCGGGCCCGCGACGGTGACGCTCGCGCTCTGCGCACCGCCGACGGTGACCTTGCCGGTCGGCGTCATGATGTCGGCGGGCAGCGCCAGATCGACCGGGTTGCTCGAGGCGGCTTCGACGACGGTGTAGGTGACCGTGACGGTGTCGCCCACCTCCGGGGCGGCGTTGTCGACGGTGATCTCGGCCTTCGTCGTCCCGTCGATCGGCGGGATGCCCGCGATGGCGGGCGGGATGCAGTGGGTGGGGAAGTCCACCGGCACCGAGGCGGTGGCCATGGCCTGCGCGGGGCCCGCGAGCCCCCCTCCCCCGGCCACGACGAGCGCGCCGACACCCAGCGCGGCGGCCCAGCGGCGGCCGTGCCCCGGCCGTCTTCGGGCACCGGATCTTCGCATGCTGATTCTTCGGACGGTCGGACGCATGGAGCCCCCTCCTGCGGATGCGGCGCAGCGGCTCTTCCGCGCCGACGGGGGCCCATTGACGGCCCCGGCCCCGAAGAAGTCAATGGGAGCGAAACGCTTTGGCTGATGACCCATCAGATGCTGTCAAGATCCGCGATTCCCGCACATGGTGTGCGAACGCCCCGCGCCGGTCGGCTGCGGGGCGTTCGTACACCATGTGCGGATTTGGTCCGCGTCAGCCCGCCGTCACGCTGACCCGCAGGGTGCCGTCGGGACCGGCGAGCAGGACGGGGGTGTCCGGGCCGCCCAGGTCCCGTACCGCGGCACGGTCCTCGTCCGACGGGGTCTCGGCCTCGGAGACGACCGCGGCCGCCTCCAGGGAGGTGGCCCCGCTGGCCACGGCCATCGCCACGGCGGTCTGCAGCGCGCTGAGCTTCAGCGACTCCAGCCGTACGGTGCCGGCGACATACGTACGTCCGGTCTCGTCCCGTACGGCCGCGCCCTCCGGCACACCGTTGCGGGCGCGGGCGCTGCGCGCCAGCGTGACGATCTTGCGGTCCTCGGCGCCGAGGCCGGTGCTCTCAGTCATGTGCCGAGCATACGAACCGGGCGCACCGGTCCGCGCACCGCCTACGGCCGGTCGAGCCTCAGCCGGTCCGCCTTCGGCAGCCCCGCCACCACCAGGTCGTAGGAGTCCTCGACCAGTTCGCGGAGCACCCGGTCCGGCACCCCGGACACCGTCACCGTGTTCCAGTGCCGTTTGTTCATGTGCCAGCCCGGCACCACCGCGTCGTACTTCTCCCGCAGCCGCACCGCCTCGTCCGGATCGCACTTCAGGTTCACCGTCAGCGGCCGGGCGTCCAGCGTGCTGAGCGCGAACATCTTGCCGAGCACCTTGAAGACGGCGGTCCCGGGGCCGAACGGGAACTCCTCGGCACTCGCGTTGAACTCCAGGCAGAACGCCCTCAGCTGCTGCGGAGTCATCCCTCGTCCTCCCCCCGGGAAGCCACGGGCTCCACCAGCACCGTGACGATCTTGTTGCGGCGGCCCGCCGGGGACTCCGCGGTCAGCCGCAGCCGACGGCCGTCCGGCAGGTCGACGACGGCCGACGCCCCGGCGATCGGGACCCGCCCCAGCGCCTTGGCCAGCAGTCCGCCGACGGTCTCCACGTCCTCGTCGTCGTACTCGTCGAGGTCGAACAGCTCCCCGAGGTCGCCGATGTCGAGGCGCGCGGTCACCCGGAAGCAGTCGTTCCCCAGCTCCTGGACGGGCGGGAGCTCGCGGTCGTACTCGTCGGTGATCTCGCCGACGATCTCCTCAAGGATGTCCTCGATGGTGACGATGCCCGCCGTGCCGCCGTACTCGTCGATCACGACGGCGACGTGGCTGCGCTCCTGCTGCATCTCGCGCAGCAGGTCACCGGCGTTCTTGGTGTCGGGCACGAAGGCCGCCGGCCGCATCGCGGTGGAGACCAGATCGGCCTCCGACTCGCGGTTGATGTGAGTCTTGCGGACCAGGTCCTTGAGATACACGATGCCGACGATGTCGTCCTCGTTCTCCCCGGTGACCGGGATCCGCGAGAAACCGGAGCGCAGGGCCAGGGTCAGTGCCTGCCGGATCGTCTTGTACCGCTCGATGCAGACCAGGTCCGTCCGCGGCACCATGACCTCGCGCACGAGCGTGTCGCCGAGCTCGAAGACGGAGTGCACCATGCGGCGCTCCTCGTCCTCGATCAGCGACTCCGCCTCGGCGAGGTCGACCATCGCGCGCAGTTCGGCCTCGCTGGCGAACGGCCCCTTGCGGAAGCCCTTGCCCGGGGTCAGCGCGTTGCCGACGAGGATCAGCAGCTGCGGGATCGGGCCCATGACCCTGGCCAGCGGCAGCAGGACGTACGCCGCGGCGGTGGCCGTGTTCAGCGGGTGCTGGCGGCCGATGGTGCGCGGCGACACGCCGATGGCGACGTAGGAGACGAGGACCATCACGCCCATGGCGACGGCCAGCGCCTCCCAGGTCCGAGGGAACTCCTTCAGACAGGCGTAGGTGACGAGCACCCCGGCCGACATCTCGCAGGCGACCCGCACCAGCAGGGCGACGTTGAGATAGCGGGTCGGATCCGCCGCGACCTGTTCCAGCTTCCGGCTGCCGCGCCGCCCGGAGCGGACCGCCTCGGCGGCCCGGAAGCTGGAGACCCGGGCGATGCCCGCCTCCGCGCAGGCCGCCAGCCAGCCGACGACGACCAGCAGAACGGCACCCAGGACGAGAGGAACGCTCACGACACGGTGGGCGCGGGCGACGGGCCGGTCAGGCCGTGCTCGGCGCGCCAGCCGTCGACGATCGCGGCCTGCAGACCGAACATCTCGGCCTTCTCGTCCGGCTCCTCGTGGTCGTACCCGAGGAGGTGCAGCACTCCGTGGACCGTGAGGAGCTGGAGCTCCTCGTCCATGGAGTGCCGGGTCTCCGCGTCCTCGCCCTGCTTCTTGGCGACCTCCGGGCAGAGCACGATGTCACCGAGGAGCCCCTGCGGGGGCTCCTCGTCGTCCTTGGCCGGCGGACGCAGCTCGTCCATCGGGAAGGACATGACATCGGTCGGGCCCGGGAGGTCCATCCACTGGATGTGGAGCTGTTCCATGGCGTCGGTGTCCACCACGATCACCGAGAGTTCGGAGAGCGGGTGGATCCGCATCCGCGCGAGCGCGTAGCGGGCGATGTCGAGGATCGCCTGCTCGTCGACCTCGGTTCCGGACTCGTTGTTGACGTCGATCGACATGGTGCGCTGCTACTGCTTCCCGTTGTGGCTGTCTCGGCTGTCGTACTTCTCGTACGCGTCGACGATACGGCCGACGAGCTTGTGCCGGACGACATCCTGGGAGGTGAGCCGGGAGAAGTGGACGTCCTCGACGCCGTCCAGGATGTCCTGGACCTGGCGCAGACCGCTCTTGGTGCCGTTCGGCAGGTCGACCTGGGTGACGTCGCCGGTGATGACGATCTTCGAGTCGAAGCCGAGCCGGGTCAGGAACATCTTCATCTGCTCGGCGCTGGTGTTCTGCGCCTCGTCGAGAATGATGAACGCGTCGTTGAGGGTACGGCCACGCATGTAAGCCAGCGGTGCCACCTCGATCGTGCCCGCCGCCATCAGCCGCGGGATCGAGTCGGGGTCGAGCATGTCGTGCAGCGCGTCGTAGAGCGGGCGCAGATACGGGTCGATCTTCTCGTAGAGCGTGCCGGGCAGGAAGCCGAGCCGCTCGCCCGCCTCGACCGCGGGCCGGGTCAGGATGATCCGGTTGACCTGCTTGGACTGCAGGGCCTGGACCGCCTTCGCCATGGCGAGATAGGTCTTGCCGGTACCGGCGGGGCCGATGCCGAAGACGATCGTGTGCTTGTCGATCGCGTCGACGTACCGCTTCTGGTTGAGCGTCTTGGGGCGGATCGTGCGACCGCGGCTGGAGAGGATGTTCTGGGTGAGCACCTCGGCCGGTGTCTCCTCGCCGTCCCCCTCGCCGCTCTCCGTCGCCCTGAGCATGGCGATCGAGCGTTCCACTGCGTCCTCCGTCATCGGCTGACCGGTGCGGAGCACCAGCATCATCTCGTCGAACAGGCGCTGGATCAGAGCGACTTCCGTCGCGTCTCCGGCGGCGCTGATCTCGTTTCCCCGGACGTGGATGTCGGCCGCCGGGAAGGCCGTCTCGATCACGCGCAACAAGGCGTCGCCCGATCCCAGAACGGTCACCATCGGGTGGCTGGCAGGGACGGTGAAGTGGGCTCGCGCCTGCCTCGGCGCAGGGGTCTGGGCTGTGGGTGTCTGAGTCATGGGCCGGCTCTGTGGCCTGCACATACCTCCCGTTGCAAGGTTCTCGCCGATCGACAACCTCTCGGATTACCAAGCCTACGACTCCGCACCGACAACACCGAGGGCTTTTTCGCACACGCTCACGAACAGGTGTGCGCGGCCGTCAGGCGGGGTGCCGGAAGCCGATCGTCGGGACCGCCCGGCGCAGCGGCCAGGGCCGGGCGGCGGCGGGCAGCAGCTCCTCCAGGAAGGTGTACCGCTGGAGCGCGGCCGGGTCCTGGTCGGCGAAGGTGCGGACCTGCTGCCACCAGGCGGCGATCTCCGCCCAGCCCGGCGCCGACAGCGATCCGCCGAACTCCTGGACCGAGAGCGCCGCGGTCAGTCCGGCGAAGGCCAGCCGGTCGGCCAGCGGCCAGTCCGCCAGGGTGCCGGTGACGAAACCGGCGACGAAGACGTCGCCCGCCCCGGTGGGGTCGAGCGCCTCGACCTCGATCGCGGGCACCTCGGCGCTCGCCCCGGTCGCCGAGTCCACCGCGTACGCGCCCTCCGCGCCCAGGGTGACCACGGCGAGCGGCACGCGTTCGGCCAGGGCGTGGGCGGCGGCGCGCGGGCAGTCGGTGCGGGTGTAGCGCATGGCCTCCTCGGCGTTGGGGAGGAAGGCCTGGCAGTGCTCCAGGTCGGCGAGGGCGTCCAGGTCCCAGCGGCCGGTCTCGTCCCAGCCGACGTCGGCGAAGATCCGGGCACCGTTCCGGGCCGCGGTGGCGACCCACGGTTCGGTGCGGCCGGGGGCGAGCGAGGCGACGGCGGCGCGGGCGCGGGGCGGGCAGCGCGGGAACGGCGGTTCCCCGGTCGGGACGGCGGTGCCGTGGGTGCCTTCGGGGCCGGGGGCCTCGTGGCCGTGCGAGACCATCGTCCGCTCGCCCTCGTACGCCATCGACACGGTCACCGGCGAGTGCCAGCCGGGGACGGTGTGCGACATGGACAGGTCGATGCCCTCGCCCTGCTCCAGGGCGTCCCAGCAGTACTCCCCGTAGTGGTCGTCGCCGAACGCCGCGGCCAGCGAGGTGTGCAGCCCCAGCCTCGCCAGGGCGGTCGCCATGTTGGCGACGCCGCCGGGGCTGGAGCCCATGCCGCGCGCCCAGGACTCGGTGCCGCGCACCGGGGCGCGGTCCAGGCCGGTGAAGATGATGTCGAGGAAGACGGTGCCGGTGAGGAAGACGTCGCAGTCCGGGTCCTGCGGGGCGCGCAGCCCGCCCAGAGGGTCGATGCCTGGAATGTCCGTGCTCACCTTGCACTCCCCGGTCGTGGCAGATCTGGCCAGTGTGCCCGATTCACCGCCGTAACCGGAGTGCGCGCGCCGCCGGTCCCGGCGGGCACGTTCCGGCGTCCCGCACGGAGACACCGGCCTGCGCAAACATGCGCTGCTACCCCCACTCCCGGAGCACAAACGCATATGTGACCCAGATCACAGTGGGGTGCCTTTCGGGCGACTGGCCGCGGTTGATACAAATTGGCCCGCGAGCCCCTTCGGCGACGGTTGCCGACGAGTGGCCCGACTTCCCCGTATTTCCCGCATTGCCCTCCCCTGCCTTCTCTGCCGTCTCCGGCATGTCTTCAGGAACGCCCATGTCCTCGCGCCCTCGCGCCGCGTGGCCCCTGGTCGCCGTGTTCACCGCCGGCTACCTCGCCGCCTATCTGCTCCCCACCATCGTCGGGCGGCTCTCCGTCTATCTCGGCCTCAGTACGGCGCAGGCCGGCCTGGTCGGCAGTGCCCTCCTGCTCAGTTCGGCGACCGCCGGGTTCACGCTGGCGGGCCGGGTCGAGACGTACGGGCCGCGGCGGCCGGCCCGGATCGGCCTGGCCCTGGCCATGGCGGGGTACGGCTGCGCCGCCCTGGCCGGGTCGGTACCGCTGGTGGTCATGGGGGTGGTGATCGGCGGCTTCGGCTCCGGTACGGCGACCGCGGTGGCCGCCTCGGGCATCGCCGCCCAGCGCGATCCGCACCGGACCTCGTCGCTCGGGCTGCTCAGCGTCTCCGCCACGGCGGGCGCCCTCTATCTGACGATCCCGCACCTCGGCGGCGGCCACCGGCTGCCGTTCGCCTCGATCGCCCTGGTCGCCCTGCTCGTCTGGCCCGCCACCGCACGGCTCGGCGGCGTCACGCCCACCGGCCCCGCCGCCCAGGTCGCCGGCCGGCTGCCGCACCGCCGTTCCGGTCTGGTGCTCGCGGGCGGCATGCTCGTCTGGTCCATGGCGCAGAACGCGCTGTGGGGCGTCAGCAGCCGGATCGGGGTGGTCCAGGTCGGACTCTCCGAGGTCACCATCGGAGCGGTGTTCGCCGCCGCGCTCGGCGCGGGTCTGCTCGGGGTGATGGGCGCCGGGATGCTGGGCGCGAGGCTCGGCCGGGCGGTGCCGATCGGTCTGGGCACCGTGATCATCGCGGCCAGCATCGTGCTCAGCTCGTCGGCGGGGAGCCTCGGTCGATTCGCGACCGGCGAGATCCTGTGGAACACCGTCTACCCGGTGGTCCTGTCGTATCTGATCGGCCTGGCCGCCTCCCTGGACGTACGCGGCCGCTGGGCGGTCCTCGCGGGCTCCGCGTCGTCCGTCGGGGTGGCCTGCGGTCCGGTCCTCGGCAGTGTGTTGTCCGAACAGGCCGGCTACCCGGTCATGGGCCTGGTCCTGGGCGCCGTCACGCTCCTGGTCGCGGCCCCGGTCACGGCCGTCGCCCTGCACACCGGTGGCCGCCCGCTGGTGCCGGGATCGGTGCGCCGCAGGGGTGGCGCCCCGGCCGCGCTGCTCGCCGTCACCACCGGAGCGGTGCCCGGCGCCGTGCCCAAGCTGGGCGCGCCCGAGCAGGCCGTCACGGAGATCAGCCTGCCGGTGCGCCGCAGGCGCCCGGTCCGGAACGCGTTCCGGACGGCCGGCCCGGCGGGCGGGGCCGGTCAGTCGAACGCGTACGCCTCGACCTCGGACAGATAACGCGCCCTGCGCTCCTCGTCGTGGTCGAGGAAGGCCGCTTCGAAGGAGTTGCGGGCCAGCGTGCGCAGCTGCTCGTGGTCCAGGCCGAGCGCCTCGTGGACGGCGTGGAAGGTGTCCCCGGCGTACCCGCCGAAGTAGGCGGGGTCGTCGGAGTTCACCGTGCAGAGCAGTCCGGCGGCCATCATGGCCCGCAGCGGGTGGTCCTCCAGGGTGTCGATGGCGCGCAGCCGTACGTTGGACAGCGGGCAGAGGGTGAGCGGCACCCGGTCCGCGACCAGCCGCTGCACCAGGTCCGGGTCCTCCATGCAACGCAGCCCGTGGTCGATGCGCTCGACCCCGAGGACGTCCAGGGCCTCCCGGATGTACTCGGGCGGGCCCTCCTCGCCGGCGTGGGCGACCTTGCGCAGCCCGAGCGCCCCGGCCGCCTCGTACACCTCACGGAACTTGACGGGCGGGTGGCCGACCTCCGCCGAGTCGAGGCCGACCGCGCTGATCCGGTGCAGATACGGCTTCGCCGCCTCCAGGGTCTCCAGCGCCGACCCGGCCGACCGGTCGCGCAGGAAGCACATGATCAGCTGGGTGGAGATGCCGTGCTTCTCCTCGCTGCGGTCCAGCGCCCGGCCGAGCCCCTCGACGACGGTGCCGATCGGGACGCCCCGGGCGGTGTGCGCCTGCGGGTCGAAGAAGATCTCCGCGTGCCGGACGCCCTGCGCGGCGGCGCGGGCGAGATACGCGTCGGCGAGCTCCTCGAAGTCCTCCTCGGTCCGCAGCACCGCCATCAGCGCGTAGTACAGGTCCAGGAAGCTCTGCAGGTCGTCGAAGAGGTAGGCGGTGCGGAGCTCCTCGGTGTCCGCGTACGGCAGCCGCACGCCGTTGCGCTCGGCGAGCGCGAAGGCCAGCTCGGGTTCGAGGGTGCCTTCGATGTGGAGGTGGAGTTCGGCCTTGGGGAGGTGCACGGGTTTTTCACGCTCACAGACGGTGGTGCTGATGTGGTGCTGGTGTGTTCAGAGGTGCCGGGTGGGCACGGGGACCCGGCCGAGGTCCTGGGCGACGGTCAGTTCGCCCTCGAACCCCGCCGCGCGGGCCTGGGTCTCGAAGGCGGCCGGGTCGTCGTACCGCTGCGAGAAGTGCGTCAGCACCAGGTGCCGTACGCCCGCGTCCCGGGCCACCCGGGCCGCCTGTCCGGCGGTCAGATGGCCGTGGTCGGTGGCGAGCCGTTCGTCCTCGTCGAGGAAGGTCGACTCGATGACCAGCAGATCGCAGCCCTCGGCGAGCACGTGCACGCCGTCGCAGAGCCTCGTGTCCATGATGAACGCGAACCGCTGGCCGCGCCTGCGCTCGGAGACGTCGTCGAGCGTGACGCCGCCGAGGGCGCCCTCGCGCTGGATCCGGCCGACGTCCGGCCCCTTGATGCCGTGCTCGGCGAGCTTCACGGGCAGCATCCGGCGCCCGTCGGGTTCGACGAGCCGGTAGCCGTACGACTCGACGGGGTGCGAGAGGCGGTGGGTGCTGAGCGTGTACGCGTCGGTGGTGGCGAGCACCCCGTCGGCGGCGACCGGGACCTCGGTCAGCTCGACGGACTCGCGGTAGGCGGTGGCGTACCGCAGCCGCTCGAAGAAGCGCTGCCCGCTCGCCGGGTAGTGCGCGGTGACCGGGTGCGGGACCTGGTCGAGGTTGATCCGCTGGATCACCCCGGCCAGGCCCAGCGAGTGGTCGCCGTGGAAGTGCGTGACGCAGATCCGATCGATGTCGTGCGCGGCGACGCCGGCCCGCAGCATCTGGCGCTGGGTGCCCTCACCGGGGTCGAAGAGGATGCCCTCGCCGTCCCAGCGCAGCAGATAGCCGTTGTGGTTGCGGTGCCTGGTCGGGACCTGGCTGGCGGTGCCGAGGACCACGAGTTCGCGTACGGACACGGTGTGCGATCGACCGTTCTAGCCGGGGGGCCACTGCAGTCCGCGGCCGCCCAGGACGTGGGCGTGCGCGTGGAAGACGGTCTGGCCGGCGCCGGAGCCGGTGTTGAAGACGACCCGGTAGCCGCTGTCCACGATCTTCTCGTCGGCGGCGACCTGCCCGGCCTCACGCAGTATGTCGGCGGCGATCGTCGGCTCGGCGGCGGCGAGCGCGGCGGCGTCCGGGTGGTGGACGCGCGGGATGACGAGTACGTGGGTGGGGGCCTGCGGGTTGATGTCCCGGAAGGCGACGGTGGTTTCGCTCTCGCGGACGATGGTTGCCGGGATCTCGCCCGAGACGATCTTGCAGAACAGGCAGTCGGGCTGCGGTTCTCCCGCCATGGGGCTGGCTCCTCGGGTCGATGGTGATCGTTGTACGGCATGCTATCGGGCCGCCTGCGGCGGGCGTTGTCCCCTGCCCGAAGCACCATTCGGCCCCTCGGGCGATCGAGGAGCGGGGGTCCGAGGGCGGAGCCCCCGGTTACGGAAAGGGGCGGGCAGGGGAACGAGCCCGCCGCAGGCGCACCGCACCCCCGACCCACACCCCGCCCCCACTCCCCTACGCCCCCGGCAGCTCCGGCAGCTCCGGCGCCCGCATGGCCGGCGTCTGCGCCAACGACGCCAGCGCGATCCGGATCGCCTCGTCCAACTGCGGATCCCGCCCCGCCACATGGTCCTGCGGTGTCATCACGACCTCGACATCGGGATCGACCCCGTGGTTCTCCACGCCCCAGCCGTAACCCTCGAACCAGAACGCGTACTTGGGCTGGGTGACCGACGTCCCGTCCACCAGCCGGTACTTGCTGTCGATGCCGACCACGCCGCCCCAGGTACGGGTACCGACGACCGGCCCGATGCGCAGCGCCTTGATCGCGGCGTTCACGACGTCTCCGTCCGAGCCGGAGAACTCGTTGGCCACGGCGACCACGGGGCCGCGCGGCGCGTCCTGCGGGTAGCTGAACGGCTGCATGCCGCGCGGCATGTCCCAGCCGACGACGCGGCGGGCGAGCTTCTCCACGATCAGCTGCGAGGTGTGGCCGCCGCGGTTCTCCCGGACGTCCACGACCAGCCCCTCGCGGGCCACTTCGATCCGCAGATCGCGGTGGAGCTGCGCCCAGCCCGAGCCGACCATGTCGGGGACGTGGAGGTAGCCGAGGCGCCCGCCGGACCGCTCGTGCACATGGGCCCGCCGGTCGGCGACCCACGCGTGGTAGCGCAGCGCCTCCTCGTCGGCGACCGGTACGACGACGACATGGCGGGGGTCGCCGCCGTCCACCGGTGAGATGGTCAGCTCGACCGGTTTGCCCGCCGAGCCGGTGAGCAGCGGTCCGGGCCCGGTCACCGGGTCGACCGGGCTGCCGTCGACGGCGAGGATCGCGTCCCCGGCGCGTACCGCCACCCCGGGCGCGGCGAGCGGCGAGCGGGCCTCCGGGTCGGAGGTCTCGGACGGCAGGATCCGGTCGATGCGCCAACCGCCCTCGTCCGTACGGGAGATGTCCGCACCGAGCAGTCCCTGCCGGGCCGAGTCGTCCCGCCATCCGCCGGGCGGGTTCACATAGGCGTGCGAGGTGCCGAGCTCCCCCTGCACCTCCCACAGCAGGTCCATCAGGTCGTCGTGGGTGGCGACCCGGTCCAGCACCGGGCGGTAGCGGTCCAGGACCCCGTCCCAGTCGAGGCCGCCCATGTCGGGGCGCCAGAAGTTGTCCCGCATGATGCGCCCGGCCTCGTCGTACATCTGGCGCCATTCGGCGGCCGGTTCGAGGGTCCGCCGGATCCGGGAGAGGTCGACGGTGACGCTGTCGCCGTCGTGGTCGTCGTCGGCCGGGGCCCGGCTGTCGGACGGTACGACGCGCAGCTTGCCCCGGGTGTGCAGGACGACCCGCTTGCCGTCCCCGCTGACCGCGAACCCCCTGACGTCCGAGGCGAGTTCCTCGCAGTGCAGCTTCTCCAGGTCGTACCGCTCCAGGACGGTCTCGGGCCGCCCGGAGTCGGGCGTGGCGCCGCTCGTACCGAGCACCCCGGTCACCGGGTGGCTCAGCCACAGCAGCCCGTCCTTCGCGGCGCGCAGCGTGGAGTAGCTGGCGGCCTCGACGGGCAGCGGCAGGATCCGGTCGGCGAGCCCTTCGAGGTCGACCCGGGTGACGGGCAGCGCGGTCGGGTTGTCCTGATCGCCCTCGCCGCCGCTCTTCTCCTTCTCGGTCGGGCGGCCGTGGCGCTGCGGTCCGAACGGGGAGGGCGTGGCGGCGGCGAGCGTCAGCAGATGCGGGCGGCAGGTGCCGATGAACGCCAGGTCGAAGACATGGGCGTCGTAGACCGGGTCGAAGGACCGCTCGGAGAGGAACGCGAGGTGCTTGCCGTCGCCGGTGAACGCGGGGGCGAAGTCCCGGAAGCGCAGCGGGGTGGCCTCGGCGACCGACAGATCGGCGAGGTGCGCGAGCTTGAGCTGGCTGAGCGGCTCGGGCCCGGGGTGGGACCAGGCGAGCCAGGAGGAGTCGGGTGAGAAGACGAGGCCGGAGGCGTCGCCGTGCTCGCTGCGGTCCACCTCGTGGACCTCGCCGCTCTCCCGCTCGACGATCAGGACCCGCCCGTCGTGCGCGGCGACGGCGAACCGGCTGCCGTCGGGGGCCGGGGCGAGGTCGAGGACCCTGCCGATCCGGCCCGCGGCGAGGCGGCGCGGTACGGCGCCGGGGGCGGTGCCGGTGGCGGGTGCGCACTCCAGGGCGTCGTCGCCCTCGGCGTCGGTGACCCAGACGACGTGCTGGTCGCCGTCGGCCTGGAAGGTGCGGGGCAGTCTGGCCCGTACGCCCGGTTCGACGGCGAGCGCGCGGGCCGGGCCCTCACGGTGGGTGACCCAGTGGACGGCGCCGCGCGTCCCGACGGCGCTGCCGCGGCCCGTACGGTCCGGGGACGCGCAGTCGAGGTGGCTGCCGGCGTGCACGGAGTGCGGCTGGAGGTCGGTGCGCTGACCGCCGAGCCGGATGTCGAGGCGGCGGGGTCCGTCGCCTCCGAGGTCGTCCAGCAGCCAGAGTTCACCGGCCGACGCGTAGGCGACGCGGCTGCCGTCGGTGGTCGCGTGGCGGGCGTAGAAGCCCTCGATGCCGGTATGGCGGCGCAGGTCGGAGCCGTCGGGGAGCGAGGAGTAGACCGCGCCGACGCCTTCGTGGTCGGAGAGGAATGCGACGCGCTCCCCCACCCACATCGGGCACTCGATGTTCCCGTCGAGCTCCGCGTGGAGCCGTACGAACTCCGCCGGGCCGTCCGCCGGGGGCTCCTGCTCGATCCACAACTTGCCTGCGGTGCCACCCCGGTAGCGCTTCCAGGCGGCGGCCTCGCGTCCCATGGTGACCGCGAGCAGCAGGACCCGGCCGCCGGGCCCGTACGCGACGGAACCGACCGGCCCGTACGGCAGGGTCCGTGCGGGTCCGCCGTCGACCGGGACGGCCCTGGCCCAGGTGCGCCGGAGCGACGCCTGCCCCTGGGCGCTGATGGCCAGCACCTCGCCCCCGGGCGTCCAGCCGTGGACGGCGGTCCGCGCGTCGCCCCAGTAGGTGAGCCGCTGGGAGGGGCCGCCGTCGGCAGGCGCGATGTGTACCTCGGGTGCCCCGTCCCGGGTGGACGTCCAGGCGACCCGGGTTCCGTCGGGCGATATCCGTGGATTTGTGACAGGCCGGTTGTCGGCACTGACGCGCCAGGCTCGGCCGCCGTCCAGCGGCGCCAGCCAGACATCGTCCTCGGCGGTGAAGGCGATCGAATCGCCCTGGACATGGGGGTATCGGAGGTAGGCAGGCTGCGTCACATCGATCACCCTAGGCCTCGGCCCTGCTGTGCGTAACCGGGTTGGCCGGAGTCCGACGGGCCGCCGCGCGCCGGACCGGCTCACTTGCCCATGGGCGTTTCGGTCACCGTCACCGTGACGGTGACCGCCGGCCGGACGCCGGAACCGCCGCCGGCCGGCGGCGGTGGATTCCACACGGCGGTCGAGGGGACGGCGTCGCAGTTGCCGAGCACATCCGCCCGGAAGACGGCCTTCCCGCCCGTCTTCGCGGTCAGGTCCCCCCGTACGCACCGCCCGCCGAGCTCCTGGGTGACCTTGCCGGTGAGGGTGATGGCCTCGCCCTTCGCGGACTTGCCGGTGCAGTCGACGGCCGCGATCCGGCGTGCGGACACGGCGGGCGACGCGCCCACGGTCCGGTCCCCGTCGACTCCGGCGGTGCAGTTCAGCCATTGCACGTCGACCCCGTTGCGCTCCAGTGCGCCGGTGCCGACCCGGTCGGTGGTCACGGCGATGGACGCGGAATTCAGCCCGCCCGCGGGCTCACAGGCGGCGGCACCCGCGACCGCCGCGACCACGAGTGCGGACACGGCCAGAAAGCGCCGTCCTCTTCCCTGACCCCATGCCCTTGATGTCCCCATACGGGCAGCTTCCCACCGTTACCCACCGGACGGTAGACGGCGTGCGGTCGTGCTGGGGGGCGCCGCCGGGGCGCGCGAAGGGGCTCCGGCCGACCGGCAGTTGACGGCCGGGCTCACGACCAGCGGCCGGTGCGCCCCAGCAGCAGTGCCGTCGCCGCCGTGCCCGCCGTCGAGGTGCGCAGGACGCTCGCCCCGAGCCGGCAGGTCCGGGCGCCCGCCGCGGCGAAGACCGCCAGCTCGTCCGGCGATACACCGCCCTCGGGGCCGACGACCAGCACGATCTCGCCCTGGGCGGGGAGCCGGACAGTGGCCAGCGGCTCACTGCTGTGCCCCCGGTCCTCGTGCAGGACGGCGGCGAAGTCCGCCGTGGCGACGAGCGCGGCGACCTGTTTGGTCGTCATCACGTCGGCCACATCGGGGAAGCGCACCCGACGGGACTGCTTGCCCGCCTCCCGGGCGGTGTTGCGCCACTTCGCCAGGGACTTGAGGCCGCGGTCGCCCTTCCACTGCGTGATGCAGCGCGCTGCCTGCCAGGGCACGACCGCGTCGACACCGGTCTCCGTCATCGTCTCCACGGCGACCTCGCCGCGGTCCCCCTTGGGCAGGGCCTGGACGACGGTGATGCGGGGAGCGGGCCGGGGCTCCTCCCGGATCCCGGTCAGATCGGTGACGACGAGCCGGTCCTTGCCCTCGGCGGCCAGGACGATGCCTTCCGTCCAGTGGCCGCGCCCGTCGGTGAGCACGACGTCCTCGCCGGCGCGCAGCCGCTTCACCGACACGGCGTGCCGGCCCTCGGGCCCCTCCAGGACGAACTCGGGCCCGCCGGGGACCTGTTCGACGACGAAGACCGGTGCGGTCACTGCGTACTCCCTGTGCTCACTGCCGTCCGTGCGGCGTCCAGTTCTTCGGCGAGCAGCCGGACCAGTCGGCCGGCCGGCAGCTCGCGTGCCATCCGGTGTCCCTGCCCCGCCCACAGGGCCATGCCCTGCGCGTCCCCGGCCTTCGCCGCCGCCTTGCGCAGTCCGGCGGTCAGATAGTGGACCTGCGGGTAGGCCGCGGGGGCGTACGGGCCGTGCTCGCGCATGAACCGGTTGACCAGACCGCGGGCCGGGCGGCCGGAGAACGCCCGGGTCAGGGCGGTCCGTACGAACAGCGGGTTGGTCAGCGCCTGCTTGTGCAGCGGACTCGCCCCGGACTCGGGGCAGACGAGGAACGCCGTACCGAGCTGCGCCGCCTCCGCGCCCGCGGCGAGCACCGCGGCGATCTGGGACCCGCGCATCAGCCCGCCCGTGGCGACGATCGGTATCTGGACGGTCTCGCGGACCTGGGACACCAGCGAGAGCAGCCCGATCCCGGCGCCGTCGGCCTGCGGGTCGTCGCGGTGGGTGGACTGATGGCCGCCCGCCTCGATGCCCTGGACGCAGACCGCGTCGGCGCCCGCCCACTGGGCGGCCTGGGCCTCCTCGGGCGTGGTGACCGTCACGACGGTGTACGTGCCGACGCCGGCGAACGCGTCGAGGGTGTCGCGGGTCGGGCAGCCGAAGGTGAACGAGACGGCCGGGACCGGGTCCTCCAGGAGGATGGCCAGTTTGGCGTCGTAGTTGTCGTCGCCGCCGCTGGAGTCCGGGTCGCCGAGCGGGGTCTCGTACCAGGCGGCCTCGCCCGCGAGCTGATGCCGGTACACCTCGACGGCGCTCGGGTCGGCGAGCGCCGGCTGCGGCATGAAGAGATTGACGCCGAAGGGCTGACCGGTCAGCCCTCGCAGCTGTTTGATCTCGTTGTACATGCCGTCCGCCGTCTTGTACCCGGCGGCGAGAAAACCGAGCCCGCCCGCCTCGGAGACGGCCGCGACGAGCTGCGGGGAGGACGTGCCCCCCGCCATCGGGGCCTGCACGATCGGATACCGGCAGAGATCGGTCAACGCGGATGACATGACCGCATCGTGTCACGTCCCGCGCGGCCCGGTGTGCCCGGGACGGGGTCCGCTTTGTACTCAAACGCCGGACGGGCCCGTCGAGCGGGCCC
Organism: Streptomyces sp. NBC_01363; assembly: GCF_026340595.1. GTDB lineage: Bacteria > Actinomycetota > Actinomycetes > Streptomycetales > Streptomycetaceae > Streptomyces. The sequence continues at coordinate 3,125,061 of NZ_JAPEPF010000001.1, read as the reverse complement.
GTCCGGCGTCCGGGAACGGTGTGCCGGGTCGGTCAGCGGCCGTTGAAGGCGTCCTTCAGCCGGGAGAACAGCCCCTGCTGGCCGGGCTGGAACTGGCCGGTGGGCCGCTCCTCGCCGCGCAGCTTCGCCAGGTCCCGCAGCAGTCGCTCCTGCTCCGGGTCCAGCTTCGTCGGGGTCATCACCTCGACGTGCACGATCAGATCGCCGCGCCCGCCGCCCCGCAGGTGAGTGATGCCGCGTCCGTGCAGCGGGACCGACTGGCCGGACTGGGTGCCCGGCCGGATGTCGACCTCCTCCAGGCCGTCGAGCGTCTCCAGCGGCACCTTGGTGCCGAGCGCGCCCGCCGTCATGGGGATGGTGACCGTGCAGTGCAGATCGTCGCCGCGGCGCTGGAACACCGCGTGCGAGAGCTCGTGGATCTCCACGTACAGGTCGCCGGCCGGGCCGCCGCCGGGGCCGACCTCGCCCTCGCCCGCGAGCTGGATGCGGGTGCCGTTGTCCACACCGGCGGGGATCTTCACGGTGAGCGTGCGGCGCGACCGGATGCGGCCGTCGCCGGCGCACTCCGGGCACGGGGTCGGCACGACCGTGCCGAAGCCCTGGCACTGCGGGCAGGGCCGCGAGGTCATGACCTGGCCGAGGAAGGACCGGGTGACCTGGGAGACCTCGCCGCGGCCGCGGCACATGTCACAGGTCTGGGCGGAGGTGCCGGGTGCGGCACCCTCGCCACTGCAGGTCGTACAGACGACTGCCGTGTCGACCTGGATGTCCTTGGTGGTGCCGAACGCGGCCTCGGCGAGATCGATCTCCAGCCGGATCATCGCGTCCTGGCCGCGCCGGGTGCGCGAACGGGGTCCGCGCTGCGACGACGTGCCGAAGAACGCGTCCATGATGTCGGAGAAGTTGCCGAAGCCGCCCTGTCCGAATCCGCCCGCGCCGGCGCCGCCGGAGGCGGACAGCGGGTCGCCGCCGAGGTCGTAGACCTGCTTCTTCTGCGGGTCCGACAGCACCTCGTAGGCGGCGTTGATCTCCTTGAACCGCTCCTGGGTCTTCGGATCGGGGTTGACATCCGGGTGCAGCTCGCGGGCGAGCCGACGGAATGCCTTCTTGATCTCGTCCTGGGATGCGTCGCGGCGTACGCCGAGTACGGCGTAGTAGTCCGTGGCCACTTACGACTCCGCCAGGATCTGTCCGACGTAACGTGCCACTGCGCGTACCGCTCCCATCGTTCCGGGGTAGTCCATGCGGGTCGGTCCGACCACGCCGAGTTTGGCGACTGCCTCGTCGCCCGAACCGTAGCCGACCGCGACGACGGACGTGGAGTTGAGCCCCTCGTGGGCGTTCTCGTGCCCGATACGTACGGTCATGCCCGAGTCCTTGGCCTCGCCGAGCAGCTTCAGCAGCACGACCTGCTCCTCCAGTGCCTCCAGCACCGGCCGGATCATCACAGGGAAGTCGTGCCCGAAGCGGGTGAGGTTGGAGGTGCCGCCGATCATCAGCCGCTCCTCCGTCTCCTCGACAAGGGTTTCGAGCAGGGTCGAGAGCACGGTGGACACGGTTCCCCGGTCCTCGCTCTCGAAGGATTCCGGCAGATCCTGCACCAGCTGCGGGACGTCCGCGAAACGGCGTCCGACGACCCGGCTGTTGAGCCGGGCCCGCAGATCGGCGAGAGAGGTCTCGCCGAACGGGGCGGGGCAGTCGATCATGCGCTGTTCGACCCGGCCGGTGTCCGTGATCAGCACGAGCATCAGCCGGGCGGCTGCCAGTGACAGCAGCTCCACATGCCGCACCGTCGACCGGGTCAGCGAGGGGTACTGCACGATGGCGACCTGCCGGGTCAGCTGCGCGAGCAGCCGTACGGTGCGGCCCACGACGTCGTCGAGGTCGACCGCGCCGTCGAGGAAATTGTGAATGGCACGGCGCTCCGGCGACGAGAGGGGCTTGACCCCCGCGAGCCTGTCGACGAAGAGCCGGTAGCCCTTGTCCGTCGGGATGCGTCCGGCACTGGTGTGGGGCTGGGCGATGAAGCCCTCGTCCTCCAGCACCGCCATGTCGTTGCGGACGGTCGCCGGGGAGACCCCCAGCTTGTGCCGCTCGGTGAGCGCCTTGGAGCCGACGGGCTCCTCCGTGCCGACATAGTCCTGGACGATGGCGCGAAGCACTTCGAGTCTGCGTTCGCTGAGCATCGCGCACACCTCCAGCTGTGTTTCCTCGTGGTTCTCGGGTCGTTCCTGTTCCTGTGCCCAGGAATCCGCTTGGCACTCTGTCAACGCGAGTGCCAGCAATCCCCCGGCCAGTGTACGGCGGCCGAGTGGGGGCCTAGCAAGGGCGACCGGCCACGCTACCGCGAGACCGTGCAGGTCGTTTGCCGATAGCGTCCCGGTATGGATGCCTCTTGGGAAGAGTTCGGATGGGAGCGACTCGGTCACGGAGTGGGCAGGCGGCGCCTTCCCGGGTGGGACGCGACCGTCGCACTGGTGGCCGGAACCGACGGAGTGCTCCTCTACGACACCGGATCGACGCTCCGTGAGGGTGCCGAGGTGCGGTCCCAGACCCAGGCTCTGCTCGGCCGGAGGGTGACGCATATCGCACTCAGCCATCCCCATTTCGACCACGTCCTGGGCACCGCCGCGTTCTCCGGCGCCGAGGTGTACGGGGCGGTCGGCATGGCGGAGCTGCTGGAGCGGGGGACGGACGACCTGCACAGCTCGGCGGTGCGTCACGGAGTCGGCGAGCACGACGCGGCGGAGGCCGTCGACGCGCTGGTGGTGCCGCGGCACGAGGTGCGCGGCGAGTGGACGCTCGATCTGGGCGGCGGGCGCGAGGTGCTGCTGGCCGACGTGGGCCCCGCACACAGCGGCCACGACCTCGTGGCGGTCGTCCCCGGCTCCCCCGCGATCGTGCTCTGCGGCGACCTGGTCGAGGAGTCCGGCGAGCCGCAGGCGGGCCGGGACGCGTTCCCGTCCCGCTGGCCGGCCTCGCTGGACCGGCTGCTGGCGCTGGGCGGCGAGGACGCGGTGTACGTGCCGGGGCACGGGGCGGTGGTGGACGCGGCGTTCGTACGGGAACAGCGCGAACAACTGGCCGTACGCTTCGGCGTGTCGTGACCCTCGGGGCCTGGTCGTCCTATCGTCGTCCGATGCGCAGCTACCAGCCGGACCTGACCCCGCCGTGGAAGAGGTCCGCCCCCGTCCCCGAGGTCCCCGCCGAACCCGATCTGGTCGTGGAGGAGGTCTCCACCGGATTCTGCGGTGCGGTGATCCGCTGCGAGAAGACGGCCCAGGGTCCGACGGTGACCCTGGAGGACCGCTTCGGCAAGCACCGGGTGTTCCCGATGGAACCGCGGGGCTTCCTGCTGGAGGGCCGGGTGGTCACCCTCGTACGCCCCTCGGCCGCCGCTCCGGTGCGCGCCGCCCGTACGGCCTCGGGTTCGGTCGCGGTCCCCGGGGCGCGTGCCCGGGTCGCGCGGGCGGGACGGATCTATGTGGAGGGCCGGCACGACGCGGAGCTGGTCGAGCGGGTCTGGGGCGACGACCTGCGGATCGAGGGCGTGGTCGTCGAATACCTGGAGGGCATCGACGACCTCCCCGCCATCGTGCGCGAGTTCTCCCCCGGCCCGGACGCCAGGCTGGGCGTCCTGGTCGACCACCTGGTGCCCGGCTCCAAGGAGTCCCGGATCGCCGCTCAGGTCTCGGACGCGAACGTGCTGGTGGTCGGCCACCCCTACATCGACGTGTGGGAGGCGGTGAAGCCGTCCTCCGCGGGCATCACGGCCTGGCCGGTGGTCCCGCGCGGCCAGGACTGGAAGACGGGCGTGTGCCGCGCGCTCGGCTGGCCGGAGAACACCGGCGCGGCCTGGCAGCGGATCCTGGCCACGGTCCACTCGTACCGGGACCTGGAGCCGGCCCTGCTGGGTTCGGTGGAGCACCTGATCGACTTCGTGACAGCGCCGGCACCGTAGCCCGCCGGTCCGCGCCCCCGCCCCGCGGCCCCGGCCCTCAGTCCACCAGGTCCCGCACCACCGCGTCCGCCAGCAACCGCCCCCGCAACGTCAGCACCGCCCGCCCCCGCTCGTACGGGCCGGGCTCCAGGAGGCCGTCCGCCAGGGCGCGGCGGGAAGCGGCCAGCCCGGCCGGGGCCAGGATGCCGAGGGGACAGCCGTCCGCGAGCCGGAGCTCCAGCAGGATCCGCTCGACCCGCCGGTCCTCCTCGGAGAGGATCTCGCGTCCGGCCCCCGGCGACCGCCCCTCGGCCAGCGCCTGGGCGTACGCGCCCGGGTGCTTCACGTTCCACCAGCGCACCCCGCCGACATGGCTGTGCGCCCCGGGCCCGGCGCCCCACCAGTCGGCCCCGCGCCAGTACAGCTCGTTGTGCAGGCACCGGCCCTCGGGCGTACGGGACCAGTTCGACACCTCGTACCAGGAGAAGCCCGCCGCGGCCATCGCCTCGTCCGCGATCAGATACCGGTCCGCGTGCGCGTCGTCGTCGGTCATCGGGATCTCGCCGCGCCGGATCCGCCGGGCCAGCCGGGTGCCCTCCTCGACGATCAGCGCGTACGCCGACACATGGTCCGGCCCGGCGCCGATCGCCGCGTCCAGCGAGGCCCGCCAGTCGTCGTCGGACTCCCCCGGCGTGCCGTAGATCAGGTCGAGGTTGACGTGCTCGAAGCCCGCCTCGCGGGCCTCGGCGACACATGCCTCGGGCCGGCCCGGCGTGTGCGTACGGTCCAGGATCTTCAGCACGTGCTGCCGGGCGCTCTGCATCCCGAACGAGATCCGGTTGAAGCCGCCCTCCCGCAGCTCGGCGAGATACGCCGGACCGACGGACTCCGGGTTGGCCTCGGTGGTGATCTCGGCGTCGTCCGCGAGCCCGAACTCCTCACGGATCGCCCCCAGCATCCGGACCAGGTCCGCGGCGGCGAGCAGCGTCGGCGTACCGCCGCCGACGAAGACGGTGCGGACCGGGCGCGGATCGTCGCCGAGGACCTTGCGGGCCTGGCGGACCTCGCCGATCAGATGCTCGGCGTAGTTGTCCCGGGAGGCCAGCGCGCCGCCGGAGCCGCGCAGCTCGGTCGCGGTGTAGGTGTTGAAGTCGCAGTAGCCGCAGCGGGTCGCGCAGTACGGCACGTGCAGGTAGAAGCCGAGCGGCCGGCCGGCGGCGCCTTCCAGGGCATGGCGGGGCAGCGCCCCGTCGTCGGGTACGGATTCACCATCGGGCAGTACGGAAGGCATACCGCCCATTGTCGCTCGCCGCCGGGGAACCCTCGGCCACGGCCGTAATCACTGAGGTCGCCCGCCCCCGGACGCGGGTCCTCACCCGGCCTGGAGCACCAGCAGCGCCAGATCGTCGTCGGGCGGACGCTCGGCAAATTCGTGCACCGCCCGCTTGATCCGGTCCGCGATCCCGTCCGCCGACAGCCCGGTGCAGCCGGCCAGCGCCTGGGCCAGTCCGTCCCCGTCGTCGAACATCAGCGGCCCGCAGCGCCGCTCCGTCACCCCGTCCGTGACGCACAGCAGGCTGTCGCCGGGCGCCAGCTCGAAGCTCTCGCTCTCGTACGCGACGTCGTCGAAGATCCCGAGCAGAATCTGCGGCTCGGCGGCCGGGCGCACCTCGCCGTCGGGCCGCAGCAGCAGCGGCAGCGGGTGGCCGGCGCTGGCCAGGGTGCAGCGCGCCCCGCCGCCGGGCAGCGGTACGAGCTCTCCGTACAGCAGGGACAGGAAGCGGGACTGTCCGGTGTCCGCCGTCTGCTGGCCGCCGGCGGCGGCCACCATGAGCGCGGCCGCCTCGGCGGCCTCCATCGCGTCGTCGAGGAGCAGCCGGTTAAGCCGGTCCAGGACCTCGCCGACACCGAAGCCCTCCCGGGCCAGCAGCCGCAGCCAGGGCCGGGCGAGGCCGGTGACGACGGCGGCCTCGGGGCCACTGCCCTGCACATCGCCGAGCACGAAGCACCAGCGGTCGCCGGGGCACGGGAAGATGTCGTAGAAGTCGCCGCCGACGACTCCGTCGTCGCTGGGTTCGTACACCAGCGAGCTGGAGACCCCGGGTATGTCGGCGACCTTGCCGGGCAGCAGTGCGCGCTGCAGGATGCGGCTGATGGTGGCCTGCCGGGTGTAGGCGCGGGCCGCGCCGACGGCGAGGCCGACCCGGCGCACGAAGTCCTCGATGAGCGCGGTCACTTCGTCGGGGACACGGGCGAGGCCCTCCCGGCCGAGGAGTACGGCGCCGAGTGTCCGGCCGCCCGAGGTGATCCGGTAGGCGAGGGCGGACGCGGCGCGCTCCTCGGCCTCCGCGCCCTCCTCCTCGCCGCCGGGCCACGGCATGGAGACAGGCCCGGTACCGACCCGCTCGGGGAGCCGGATCGGGGCCTGCTCCAGCACGGTGCGCAGCTGCCCGGTCTCGGCCTCGTCCCGGTGCCAGACGCTGGCGAGCCGGGGGACGGCCGAGGGGCCGCCGTTCTCGGGCTCCAGCCAGATCGCGCACCAGTCGGCAAGTCTGGGCACCAGTAACTGCCCGGAGAGCGCCGCGACGATGTCCTCGTCGAGCTGGCCGGCGAGCAGGTCGGATGCCTCGGCGAGGAACGAGAGCGCGCCGCGGCCGGCCCAGTCCGCGTCGTCGCGCAGCGCGCGCCGGGCGGTGGGGGCGAGCAGCTCGGCGGCGCGCAGCCCCTGCTGGAATTCGGGCTCGGCCGCCGGTTCCGGGAACGGGTTCCAGTCGTCCACGGGAAGCCGGGCCCAGACGGTCTTGAGGCCGGTGCGATAGGTGATGCCCCAGCGCTCGGAGAGGGTGCCGACGAGCTGGAGCCCGCGACCGTACTCGGCGGGCTCGTCGGGGCCGACGAGGCCGACGCCCTCCGCCGCTTCGGCAGCACTTCCGGTCTCCGGGCGGTCGCTGCGCACGGCGCGGGCCGGATGGTGGTCCGAGACCTCCAGCACCAGGGCCGCGACCTCGTCCTCGGTGGCCTCCTCCAGCCGGGCGAGCACTTCCACGTTGGTCCCGGCGTGCACGACCGCGTTGGTGACCAGCTCGCTGACGACCACCTCCGCGTCCTCGGCCACGCGCTCGCTGAAGCCCACGGCCGCCGGCAGTCCGAGCCCGGTCCACTCGCCGAGCGCGGCCCGGACGAACCGGCGGGCGGCGGAGGGTGCGAGGAGGTTTCCGGGCAGGGACGTATGGGCGACCGGCCGCGCGTCCGCACGGCCTGCGGGAATACCGGGACGCTGAACGATGTCCCGCTGCAAGGGAATGGGCCCCACGGTGCAGCTCCTGCCTGTTCTCGCTCTGTCTGTTCTCGTTGCTGTCTGTCTGTTCTCGTTGGGCGGCGCTGACGACACCGACAGAGTGACAGATGGACCATGCCCATAAGCAGCGAGTTGCCGAAGTGAGCGGAGAAAATGAGCGGGGAGGAACAGAAGCAACCGCACCGTGCGGCCGGTCCGCGAGGACCTGGCTCAGGCCTCGCGGGTCCCCGCGTACATGTCGTCGATGAGGCCCTTGTACTCGCGCTCGACGACCGGCCGCTTCAGCTTCAGACTGGGCGTCAGCTCGCCGTGCTCGATGTCGAGGTCGCGGGGCAGCAGCCGGAACTTCTTGATGGTCTGCCAGCGCTGCAGCCCCTCGTTGAGCCGCTTCACATAGCCCTCGATGAGCGCGACGGCCTGCGGGGAGGCCACCACCTCGGCGTACGGCTTCCCGCCCAGGCCGTTCTCGGCGGCCCAGCCGAGGATGGTCGGCTCGTCGAGGGCGATCAGGGCGGTACAGAAGTTGCGGTCCGCGCCGTGCACCAGGATGTTGGAGACGAACGGGCAGACCGCCTTGAACTGTCCCTCGACCTCCGCCGGGGCGATGTACTTGCCGCCGGACGTCTTGATCAGGTCCTTCTTGCGGTCGGTGATCCGGAGATAGCCGTCCACGGACAGCTCGCCGATGTCGCCGGTGTGGAACCAGCCGTCCGACTCCAGCACCTCGGCGGTCTTCTCCGGCTGCCCGTGGTAGCCCTCCATCAGACCGGGGCCGCGCAGCAGGATCTCGCCGTCGTCCGCGATCCGTACCTCGGTGCCGGGGAGCGGCTTGCCGACGGTGCCGGTGCGGTAGGCCTCGCCCGGGTTGACGAAGGAGGCGGCGCTGGTCTCGGTGAGGCCGTAGCCCTCCAGGATGTGGATGCCGGCGCCCGCGAAGAAGAGGCCGATGTCGGGGGCGAGCGCGGCCGAGCCGGAGACGCAGGCGCGCAGCCGGCCGCCGAAGGCCTCGCGGATCTTGGCGAAGACGAGGGTGTCGGCGACCTTGTGCTTGGCGCCGAGCGCGAACGGGACGGAGGCCGTGCCGGTGTGCCGGAAGTTGTCCTGCGAGACCGTCGCGTACTCCCGGGCGACCCCGGCCGCCCACTGGAAGATCTTGTACTTGGCCCCGCCGCCGGCCCGCGCCTTGGCGGCGACGCCGTTGTAGACCTTCTCGAAGATACGGGGCACGGCGGCCATGTACGTCGGCTGGACCACCGGCAGATTCTCGATGATCTTGTCGACCCGGCCGTCGACGGCGGTGACGTGGCCGACCTCGATCTGGCCGGAGGTGAGGACCTTGCCGAAGACGTGCGCGAGCGGCAGCCAGAGGTACTGGACGTCGTCCTTGGTGATGAGGCCGGTCGCCACGGTGGCCTTGGCCATGTACGACCAGTTGTCGTGCGGCAGGCGCACGCCCTTGGGGCGGCCGGTGGTGCCCGAGGTGTAGATGAGGGTGGCCAGCTGGTCGGCCGTGATGGCGGCGACCCGCTCCTTGATCGCCTCGGGGTGCTCCGCCAGGTACGCGGTGCCTTGGGCCTCCAGATCGGCGAGGGTGAGCACCCAGCCCTCCGGGTCGCCCTCGGCGGGTCCGGCGTCCTCGGGGTCGATGACCACGACATGGGCGAGGTCCGGCAGCTCGGCGCGGCGCTCGCGGGCCTTGGCCAGTTGGGCGGCGTTCTCGGCGATCAGCACCCGGCTCCCGGAGTCGGAGAGGATGAACGCCGACTCCTCCGCGTTGGTCGACGGGTAGATCGTGGTCGTGGCGGCGCCCGCGCACATCACACCGAGGTCGGCGAGGATCCATTCCACTCGCGTACCGGCCGCGAGCGCGATCCGTTCCTCCGGCCGCACGCCCAGACCGATGAGTCCTGCCGCGACGGCGTAGACCCGCTCGGCGGCCTGCGCCCAGCTCAGCGACTTCCACTCATCGGGTCCCGCACCGGTGGCCGAGGGGACGGGGTAGCGGTAGGCCTCCCCGTCCGGGGTGGCCGCCACGCGGTCGATGAAGAGGTTCGCCACGGAGGGCGGTCGGTTCTCGATCAAGGTCAGTGTGTCGCTCACGACGTCCTCCGGGCCTGCGGGTGCTTCACGACCGGCTGCTGATTGCTGCTTGTTCCTACGGGTGTCTGCGTGCTTGATCCTGCGGCGCTTGTTCTGCGGGGCCTGTTCCGCCGTTCTGCGGGGCCTGTTCCGCGCGAGGCTTGTTTAACTGGCGAGTAACTACGAAGCCGTGATCAGGGTAGAGCGCCCGCGTCCACCGCGTAAGAGGCAACGGGCCGCCGCTTCATAACAAACGGGCCCCTGCGTCGCGGGGTGCTGCGACACAGGGGCCCGTTCGGGCTACCACCGGGTAGGGGCGGTCGGAGCCGGACCTCGGGTCGCTGCTCCGGCCGGGACGGGCTACTTCTTGCCCTTGCCTTCCCCGCCCGACTCGTCCGTGGACAGCACGGCGATGAAGGCCTCCTGCGGCACCTCCACGTTGCCGACCATCTTCATCCGCTTCTTGCCTTCCTTCTGCTTCTCCAGCAGCTTCCGCTTACGGGAGATGTCACCGCCGTAGCACTTGGCGAGGACGTCCTTGCGGATGGCGCGGACGGTCTCGCGGGCGATGACCCGGGAGCCGATGGCGGCCTGGATCGGCACCTCGAAGTTCTGCCGCGGGATCAGCTCGCGCAGCTTGGCGACGAGCCGGACACCGTACGCGTACGCCTTGTCCTTGTGCGTGACCGCGGAGAACGCGTCGACCTTGTCGCCGTGCAGCAGGATGTCGACCTTGACGAGGTGGGCGGACTGCTCACCGGTGGGCTCGTAGTCGAGCGAGGCGTAACCCCGCGTCTTGGACTTCAGCTGGTCGAAGAAGTCGAAGACGATCTCGGCGAGCGGCAGGGTGTAGCGGATCTCGACCCGGTCCTCGGAGAGGTAGTCCATGCCGAGCAGGGTGCCGCGCCGGTTCTGGCAGAGCTCCATGATCGCGCCGATGAACTCGCTGGGGGCCAGGACCGTGGCGCGCACGACGGGCTCGTGCACCTTGTCGATCTTGCCCTCGGGGAACTCGCTCGGGTTGGTGACGGTGTGCTCGGTGCCGTCCTCCATCTCGACGCGGTAGACCACGTTGGGGGCGGTGGCGATGAGTTCGAGGCCGAACTCGCGCTCCAGCCGCTCCCGGATCACGTCGAGGTGGAGCAGTCCGAGGAAGCCGACACGGAAGCCGAAGCCGAGCGCCGCGGAGGTCTCCGGCTCGTACACCAGGGCGGCGTCGTTGAGCTGGAGCTTGTCCAGCGCCTCGCGCAGGTCCGGGTAGTCCGATCCGTCCAGCGGGTACAGACCCGAGAACACCATCGGCTTGGGGTCCTTGTAGCCGCCCAGCGCCTCGGTCGCACCCTTGTTCAGGGAGGTGATGGTGTCACCGACCTTGGACTGCCGGACGTCCTTCACGCCGGTGATGATGTAGCCGACCTCACCCACGCCGAGGCCGTCGGCCGGGGTCATCTCCGGGGAGGAGACCCCGATCTCCAGCAGCTCGTGGGTGGCGCCGGTGGACATCATCCTGATGCGCTCGCGCTTGTTGAGCTGGCCGTCGACGACACGGACGTACGTGACGACGCCGCGGTACGAGTCATAGACCGAGTCGAAGATCATCGCGCGGGCCGGGGCGTCCGCCCTGCCGACCGGGGCCGGGACGTCCCTGACCACCCGGTCGAGCAGCGCGTCCACGCCGACGCCGGTCTTCGCGGAGACCTTGAGCACGTCCTCCGGCTGGCAGCCGATGAGGTTGGCCAGCTCCTCGGAGAACTTCTCGGGCTGCGCGGCCGGCAGGTCGATCTTGTTGAGCACCGGGACGATGGTGAGGTCGTTCTCCATCGCCAGGTAGAGGTTGGCGAGCGTCTGGGCCTCGATGCCCTGCGCGGCGTCGACCAGCAGGACCGTGCCCTCGCAGGCGGCGAGCGAGCGGGAGACCTCGTAGGTGAAGTCCACGTGGCCCGGGGTGTCGATCATGTTGAGGACATGGGTGCGACCCTGGCCCTCGCCCGTGGTGGGCGCCCAGGGCAGACGCACGGCCTGGGACTTGATGGTGATGCCGCGCTCGCGCTCGATGTCCATACGGTCGAGGTACTGAGCGCGCATCTGCCGCTGGTCGACCACGCCGGTCAGCTGGAGCATCCGGTCGGCAAGGGTCGACTTGCCGTGGTCGATGTGCGCGATGATGCAGAAGTTGCGGATCAGCGCCGGGTCGGTACGGCTCGGCTCGGGCACGTTGGTAGGAGTCGCGGGCACGCAGGGTCCTGATTCTTGAGACGCCGAACGCCGTGTCTCGGGTCGATGTCGGTTCGGTCGGATCGATACGTAGCCTCCATCGTCCCATGGTTGCGGGGCGGAGACCGGTTTGGGCCGGTCGGAGTGGGGCTGGTACCGTTGACAGCTGTGCCTCGCGACTCTCTCAGGCCGTGGGGCGCACATCGAAGATCCAACGAACCTGAAAAGGCTCTTTCGTGGCGAACATCAAGTCCCAGATCAAGCGGAACAAGACGAACGAGAAGGCGCGCCTGCGCAACAAGGCCGTCAAGTCCTCGCTCAAGACCGCTATCCGCAAGGCCCGTGAGGCTGCCGCCGCCGGTGACGTCGAGAAGGCCACCACGGCCGCTCGCGACGCCTCCCGCGCGCTCGACAAGGCCGTCTCGAAGGGTGTCATCCACAAGAACGCCGCCGCCAACAAGAAGTCGGCGCTGGCCTCCAAGGTTGCCTCCCTCCAGGGCTGAGCATTCTGATGTGATCGCCGGGACGGACCCAGCGGGCCCTCTCTCCCGCTCCTGACCGGCACCCCGCGCCGCACACCGAACCTGCGTTCGCCACGCGGGTGCGGCGCACCAAGCTTGAACCGAAGGCCCCTGCTCCGCTCTCCCCAGAGCGAGAACCGGGGCCTTCGGCGTACGCGCACCTGCCGGGGCCTTCGGGGTACATGCTCCTGCCAGGCGCTTCGGCCTTTCGGCGTACGCGCACCTGCCGGAGCGTTCGGGGTACATGCTCCTGCCAGGAACTTCGGCCCTCCGGCGCACATGCACCTGCCGGACGGTCGGCCCCGCCCCGGGGCTACCGGCCCGACCGCGCCGCCCGCGCCACCGCGACCACGGCCTTCTCCAAGGCGTACTCCGGGTCGTCGCCACCGCCCTTGACGCCCGCATCCGCGTCCGCGACCGCCCGCAGGGCCAGGGCCACCCCGTCGGGCGTCCAGCCACGCATCTGCTGCCGCACCCGGTCGATCTTCCACGGCGGCATGCCCAGCTCACGGGCGAGGTCGGCGGGCCGCCCCCCGCGAGCCGAGGACAGCTTGCCGATCGCCCGTACACCCTGCGCCAGAGCACTCGTGATCAGCACCGGCGCCACCCCGGTCGACAGCGACCAGCGCAGTGCCTCCAGCGCCTCCGCCGCCCGCCCCTCCACCGCACGGTCGGCGACCGTGAAGCTCGACGCCTCGGCACGGCCCGTGTAGTAACGGGCGACGACCGCCTCGTCGATGGTGCCCTCGACATCCGCGACGAGCTGCGAGGCCGCGCTCGCCAGCTCCCGCAGATCGCTGCCGATGGAATCGACCAGCGCCTGGCACGCCTCGGGCGTGGCCGAACGCCCCAGCGCCCGGAACTCCGACCGTACGAACGACAGCCGCTCGGCCGGCTTGGTCGTCTTCGGGCACGCGACCTCCCGCGCCCCTGCCTTGCGCGCCGCGTCCAGCAGGCCCTTGCCCTTGGCGCCGCCCGCGTGCAGCAGCACGAGGGTGATCTCCTCGACCGGATCGCCGAGATACGCCTTGACGTCCTTGACCGTGTCGGCGGAGAGGTCCTGAGCGTTGCGCACGATCACCACCTTGCGCTCGGCGAAGAGCGAAGGGCTCGTCAGCTCGGCGAGGGTGCCGGGCTGGAGCTGGTCGGAGGTGAGGTCGCGGACATCCGTGTCGGGGTCGGAGGCACGGGCCGCCGCCACCACCTGCTGCACGGCGCGGTCGAGGAGCAAATCCTCCTGACCCACGGCGAGCGTGAGGGGTGCGAGCGGATCGTCGGTGGAATTCCTTCTGGTGGCCATCGCCCTCCAGCATCCCACGCACCACTGACAGCCCGGACTCCGCGGACTCCCGCACCCGCCGCACTCGCCGGACTCCCTCGCTCGCCGGGCGGTCCGGCTCCCGTCGCCGGCGGGGCGGTCCACGCCGTACGGGAGAATGGGCCGGTGAGCGATGTGAGACATGTGCTGGTGCTGCCCGACCGCGATGCCGCGGAGGAGGTGGCCGGAGAGCTGACCGACCGGTTCGGGGTCGCCGAGGAGCCCCAGCTCGTACGCGACGCACTGGCCGGCGAGGACGACGCCGAGGACGTCCAGTGGCTGGTGGTCGTGGAGGACCCGTCGGCACGACTGGACGCCTCGGCACTCGACGCCTTCGCCGCGGAGTACGAGGGCTGGCTCGAAGCGCCTTAGAACCTGTCAGAGTTGTCCGGCAGGGCAGAGTTGCCCGGCGAGTCAGACCTGTCCGGCGGATCGGCGGCCGGCACGAGGTCGCCCGGCTCCTGACGTCCCTCGGTCTCCGGCGGCGGGCTCAGCTCTTGGGGACGATCTGGATGTCCATGTCGATGGAGATGCTGGAGCCGACGGCCGCGATGCCACGGGCCAGCATGGTCTGCCAGGTCAGGGTGAAGTCCTCACGGTGCAGTTCCGTGGTGGCCCGGCAGGCGGCGCGGGTCTCGCCCTCCAGGCCGTTGCCCAGGCCGAGGTACTGGGTGTCCAGCGTGACCGTGCGGCTGACGCCGTGCAGCGTGAGCGCACCGGTCACGCCCCAGCGGGTGCCGCCCCGGTGGACGAAACGGTCGCTGTAGAACTCCATCGTCGGGTAGCGCCCGACATCGAGGAAGTCGCTGGAGCGCAGGTGGTCGTCCCGCATCTGGACGTTCGTGTCGATCGACGCGGCGTCGATGATCACGTGCATGGCCGAGTCCTCCATGCGGTCGGCGATCCGCACCGCACCCGCGAAGGTGTTGAACCGGCCGTGAATGCGCGCGAGGCCGATGTGCCGGGCGGTGAAGCCGATCTGCGAGTGCGTCGGCTCGACCTCCCACTCGCCCGGAGCGGGCAGCTGCGGAGGCGCGGACAGCTGAAGGGTCACATCGCCGAGACTCGCGTGACCGCCCTCGACCACCGTGGCCGAGCCGTGGAACGGGGTGAAGCCCTCGGCAGTGACGGCCAACCGGTACTCACCGGCCGGGACGGTGGCCAGCACATTGCCGAACGGGTCCGTCTCACCGCCGAAGACCTTACGGCCCGCGCCGTCCGTGACCGCGAACTCGGCCAGCGGCACGACCTCGTTGACGGGGTCGAGCACGCGGCAACTGAGCAGTCCGGCGGTGCGCGGCACGTCGAGTCCGGCAAGGGCGTTGCCCTGCGCGGCCCCCGCCGCTCGCCTGCTATTCAGCCAACGACCGAACATCTTCCACCTTCCCCCGGGGACGATTCACCTTGGGCCCCGGCGGCTGGACGTCTCTGTCGGAGCAGCGGCCCACCGACGAGCATGCATTCGATCACCATTGTGGCGTTCGAGGCAAACAGAGCAGCTCGCAGGGGCTTGGGGGGAGGTGTTACCGAAGGTCCGAATTGATCACTCCGTCGGCCGGACCCAAAGCCCTTCATTCCCCGCACACCACCTTGTTCCGCACACGCCGTCCTGCTCCGTATCCGCCCCCTTGTTCCGTTTCCGCACGCGCCGCGGTTCTCGGAGGGCGCGGTCATGACCGGCCCACCGCTCGCAGCCCAGGCCCGGCACCCGTCACGGCGATCGCGCCGTCGGTGTCCGTACGCAGCACCACGGCGCCGCTCGCTCTGAGCGCGTCGACGGTACGGGCTGCCGGGTGACCGTACGGGTTGTCCTTGCCCACGCTCACCAGGGCGAACCGCGGGTGCGCACTGCGCAGCAGAGCCGGGTCCTGATAGGCCGAGCCGTGATGGGCGACCTTGAGCACATCCACTCGCGGCAGCGCGGGATACCTGCGCAACAGCCCCTGCTGTGCCGGTGGTTCGAGGTCTCCCAGGAGCAACAGGGTCAATCCGCCGGCCCGGACGTACAGGGTGACGCTGGCATCGTTCGGCTCCAGCGGTACGGGCCCGGCGCCCCGATCCGGCGATATTCCACCGGGCCCCGTGGCGTTCGTCGGCCAGAGAACCCGCCAGTCGAGCGCCCCGATCCGGCGGCGTTCCCCGGGGGCGGCCCGAACCAGGGGCACGCGCGAGCCGGCCGCCGTCCTCCGTACGAACGCGACCTGGTCCGGGGGTTCGTCCAGGCTCGTCGTCTCGATCGCGCCCACCGCCCTGCCCCGCAGCACACCGGGCAGACCCTGCACGTGGTCGGCGTGGAAGTGTGTGAGCACCAGGAACGGCACCTCCGTGATGCCGAGGTCGTGAAGGCACCGGTCGACGAGGGAAGGATCGGGTCCGGCGTCGACGACCACCCCCGCACCGTCCCCCGCGGCCAGCACCAGGGCGTCCCCCTGCCCCACGTCGCACATCGCGAACGCCCAGTCCGGCGGCGGCCATCCGGTCAGCACGCGGGTGAGCGGCACCGGGCGCAACACCGCCAGGATCAACAGCAGCGCGGCGGCCGAACAGACCCAGGGATGACGCACGATTCGACGGGCGAAGAGCACCACCAGAACGGTCAGCGCGGTGAGCAGCACCGCCCCCTTCCCACCGTCGGGCCAGTCGATCTCCGCTCCCGGCAGGGCAGCCCCGGTGTGGGCCACCGTGGCGATCCAGCCGGCCGGCCACCCCGCGATCCGGGCGAGCAGCTCCGCCACCGGCATGGCGACCGGTGCCAGGGCGAGTGCGGCGAACCCGAGGATCGTGGCCGGTGCCACCGCGAACTCGGCCAGCAAATTGCACGGGATCGCCACCAGACTGACCCGGGAGGCGAGCAGCACGACGACCGGCGCGCAGACCGCCTGCGCGGCGGCCGCCGCGGCCAGCGCCTCGGCGAGCCGGGGCGGAACTCTGCGCCGTTGCAACGCGTCGCTCCATTTCGGCGCGATGGTCAGCAGAGCGCCGGTGGCCAGTACGGAGAGGACGAAACCGTAACTGCGCGCCATCCACGGGTCGTAGAGCACCAGCAGCAGAACGGCGGCTGCCAGCGCGGGAATCAGTGATCTGCGCCGCCCCGTGCCGATGGCGAGCAGAGTGATCAGCCCGCAGGCCGCTGCCCGCAGAACGCTCGGCTCGGGTCGGCAGACGATGACGAAGGCCAGCGTGAGCCCGCCGCCGAGCAGCGCCGTGAGTCTCAGCGGGATCCCCAACCGGGGCGCCAGCCCGCGGCGTTCGGCGCGAAGCGCTGTGCCGGGCGGTCCGATGAGGAGGACGAGCAGGATCGCCAGGTTGGCACCGGAGACCGCCATCAGATGGGTGAGATCGGCGGCCTTGAACGCCTCGTGCAGTTCGGGAGGGATCCGTGAGGTGTCGCCGACCACCAGGCCCGGCAGAAGAGCCCGCGCATCGGGTTCGAGCCGCTCGGTCGCCTGTCGCAGACCGCCTCGCAGCGCGCCTGCTGTGCGCTGGAGGAAGGAAGGAGGCCCGAGGATGCGAGGCGGGCCCTTGCCCTCGGGTCGCAGTACGGCGGCATTGCGCTCCCCGTCGTGCAGTGGTGGCGCCAATCGGCCGCCGACACGCAGCTGCGTGGAAGGCAGCAGTTGCTGCCACTGCCCCATCGATCCGCCGGGCGAGACCATCAGCAGAACTGGCGTACTCAACCTGGTGACCGCGCCGTCGGGGTCGGTCAGCCGGGTGATCTCGACGTCCACGAGGAGGGACACGGGCGTGCTGTGGTCGCCGCGCACCCGGGGCAGGGTCCGCCGGGCGTCGGACGTCACCGTCACCTCCGCCTCGACCCTCGCGAACCGCTGGGCCAGCACGTGGACCGGCCCCTGCCGTACGTCCGCGCTGTGCAACCCGGCCGATGCGGCCCCGGCCGCCGCGCAGAGCAACGCCGCAGCGGTGGCGGTCGCCGTGGCACGCGGCCGCCGACCACGTACCGCAGCTCCGCTCTCCCCCTCACCCTCGCCCTCCGCCGCCGCTCCCCCGGTGCCGGCGGACGGCCTGTGCGGCGAGGTGGGTCCCCTGCGCAGCGCACGGGTTGCCGAGGCTCCCGACATGGCCAGGAGCACCATGGCCGCCCCCACGCAGAGCACCACGCTCGTGGTGGTCCACTGCCCGGGCGCGCTCAGCGCCAGCGCCGCTCCGGCCCAGGCCGCCATGGCCGGCGGGACCAGGCGAAGATCGACCGGGCCCTCCTGCCGCGGCTCGGAGGCGCCGAGCCGACGGCCCGACGCCGCATGGACATCCAGGTGACTCATGGCCCCACCAGCGGTTGGAGGTCGGCAAACCGTCGGTCACCGATTCCGTTGACCTCACGCAGTTCATCGACGGACCGGAAGCCGCCGTGCTGTGCGCGGTAGTCGACGATGTGCTGGGCGAGAACCGGGCCGACTCCGGGCAGCGTGTCCAACTGCTCGACGGTCGCGGTGTTGAGGCTCACCGGGCCGGCCGAAGAGCTCCCGCCGCCGCCCACCGCCGCTCCTCCCGTCCCGCCGACGGCTGAGGGGCCGGATGGGGCGCCCACCACGATCTGCTCCCCGTCCATGAGCACCCGCGCCCGGTTGAGCCCGGTGAGGTCCGCTCCGGCCCGGACTCCGCCCGCCGCACGTAACGCATCGGCGACCCTTGCTCCGGATGGCAGTTGAAGGACACCAGGCCTTCGCACCTTTCCGCTCACGTCGACGACGATGTGTCCGCCCGGCCCTGTCATGGGCGGCGATCCCGCTGACGGCTCCGGCACTTCGGCGTCGTCCGACGCCGGGGGCGATGTCGAGGGCGATGTCGGGGCGTTCGCGGCTTCGTTGACCGGATCGGGCGCGCGCACGGAGTGAGGGCGCGCGGACCAGAAGTGCACCGCGGCAAAGGCTCCGGCCGCGACCAGGACAACCGCCAACGCGGCAAGGGTCTTTGGCTCCAGCCCGCATCTGAGCTGCAGCCACACCGGGATCCGCTCCCGCAACGCGAGAACCAGCCGCTCCCACCGTCGCTCTGACACACCACCGGAAACCGGAACCGGAGCTGTGGCCGAGGCCGAGGCCCGTGCAGAAGCGGGAACGGCAGTTGCAGTAGCGGCCGCAGCCGGCCTGGGGCTCGGGACCGGAGTCGCAGCCGCAGCCGGGGCGGGCCCCAGCACGGGCCGTGCGACCCGTCCGCCGTACGCACCTGCCGCACCTGCGGCACCTGCCGCACCTGTCATGAGGGCGTCCGCCCGACGGCGCGAAGCCGTGGCCAAGGCGTTCGCACGCCCGCGCGACGACCGTCGCCGACCGGGCCCGAGGCCCGGCCCCAAGCCCGGCCCGACGCCGACGCCGACGTCTGGTCCATTGCCGGGGCCGCTACGAACACGGCCGTCCGAGGCCGGGGCACGGCCGGGGCCACTGCCGCTTCCGCTGGTTGCACGATGTGATCGGGGAGCCATGCCTCACGACAGTAGGCACATCTGCCCGAATCCGCTGAACAGACCCAATTCCGGTGGACAACCAACCAGTTGTGGATATCTCGACCACCCCGAGGAGTGACGCACAAACGGCAGGAGGAAAGCAGGCCGACCGGCCGAGATCAGCGCGGCGAGACCACTGCGCCGAGCAGACCGGGCCCGGTGTGCGCACCGATCACCGCTCCCACCTCGCTCACATGCAGATCGACCAGACCCGGCACCCGTTCACGCAGCCGCTCGGCAAGCCGCTCGGCCCGCTCGGGCGCCGCCAGGTGGTGAACGGCGATATCCACGCATCCGCTGCCCGCCCGTTCCGCGACGATCTCCTCCAGGCGCGCAATCGCCTTCGAGGCCGTCCGTACCTTCTCCAGCAGTTCGATACGGCCGCCTTCGAGCTGGAGCAGCGGCTTCACGGCGAGTGCCGATCCCAGCAGCGCCTGCGCGGCACCGATGCGACCGCCGCGCCGCAGATAGTCCAGCGTGTCGACGTAGAAGTACGCAGAGGTGCCCGCGGCCCGCTTCTCCGCAGCGGCGACCGCCTCGTCCAGGCTTCCGCCCGCCTCTGCCGTCTCCGCCGCCGCCAGGGCGCAGAATCCGAGGGCCATGGCAACCATCCCGGTATCCACCACCCGCACCGGAACCGGCGCGTCCTTCGCCGCGAGCAGAGCGGCGTCGTACGTACCCGAGATCTCTGCCGAGAGGTGCAGCGAGACGACGCCAGTGGCACCGGCCTCGGCCGCCGCACGGTACTCGGCGGCGAACACCTCCGGACTCGGCCGGGACGTGGTCACGGGACGACGCTTCTGGAGCGCCACCGCAAGGGAACGGGCCGAGATCTCGGTGCCGTCCTCCAGAGCCTGATCACCGAGGACGACGGTCAGCGGCACCGCGGTGATGCCGTGCCGCTCCATCGTCTCGGGCGGCAGGTAGGCCGTGGAATCGGTGACGATCGCGACATGGCGGGACATGAGCGGGAGGTTACCTGGCGATTCCGTGTCTCGGCAGTCCGACCCCGACCGAATGACCTCTTCCGATGTCTTCGGACCGCGTCCGACGGTCACCGGGGGTCGTCGGACGTCTCAGTTCGTCGTTTCGGGCCGGGCCGCCTTCTGCCACGGGTTTCCGGTCTGCAGTCGCGGGTCCGGGGCCGTGATCGCCTGGGCCACGCCGTCGGCCGGCCCGTTCCCCTGTTTCCGCCCCTGTCCCTGCCCCTGCTCGCTGGCATCGTCCTGCGGCCGGCTCTGTCCCCGGACCGGCTCGTCCGTCTCCACCGTCCAGTGCCGAAGCGCCCCCGCCTCCACGTCGATCTGCGCGTTCAGCGCGTCCAGATCGTCGTCGATGAACTGCCGCGCCCTGTCACGGGCGGCCCACCGCAGCGAATCCGCGGAGTGCGTGATCCGCTCCGTACGCTGCTTCAGGCTCGGCAGCAGCGAGGCGACGGTCGCCCGATCGGGCTCGCGCTCCAGCTTCTTCAGCTCTTCGTCCAGCTCTCGCCCGTGCACACTCAGCCGCTGGAAGAGGCCCAGCGACTCCGAGAGGGAGGCATCCTCGGCGGCTCCCGCCCGCAACGCCTCCTGGGTGGACCGCATGGATGTGCGCAGTGCCAGCCGCAACTGCGCCAGCTCTCCGCCCACACCCGCCTGGCCGTAGCTCTTGGCGCGCAGCGCGGTTTCCTCGACGGTGCGGCGCGCCTGGGTGATCGTACGATCCACACCGCGCTTCGCCGCGCCGACGGCTTTGACGCCCGCGTACACGCCCAGGGCCACGAACGCGAAAAAGAGCAACCCCAGAATCAGGATCACGGCTTCCATGAGCGCCCCTCGGATGTCGTTTCGGCTGCCGGTGCCGGCCCCTCCACCGTAAACGGAAAGGGCAGGCCGAGGGTTCCTTCGGAACCCCCAACCTGCCCGTAGGGGAATGCCCCCACACCGCCGCGCGGGCGCGGTCGGCGCCTCACCCAGGGCGGCGCGCCGTCACGCCGGGACGATATTGACCAGCTTCGGCGCCCGCACGATGACCTTGCGGATGCCCGCACCGTCCAGCGCCGCCACCACGGCCGGGTCGGCCAGGGCCAGCGCCTCCAGCTCGTCGTCCGTGATCGACGGAGAGATCTCCAGGCGCGCCTTGACCTTGCCCTTGACCTGCACGACACAGGTCACGGTCTCGTCCACGACGTACGCCGGATCGGCGACCGGGAAGTCCTGGTGCACGACCGACTCGGTGTGGCCCAGCCGGCGCCACAGCTCCTCGGCGATGTGCGGTGCCAGCGGCGCCACCAGCAGCACCAGCGACTCGGCGACGGACCGGGACAGCGGGCCGCCCGACTTGGTCAGGTGGTTGTTCAGCTCGGTGACCTTGGCGATCGCCGTGTTGAAGCGCATCCCGGCCATGTCCTGGCCGACTCCGTCGATCGCCTTGTGCAGCGCGCGCAGCGTGTCCTCGCCCGGCTCCGTGTCGACGACGGTGACCTCGCCGGTCTCCTCGTCGACGACATTGCGCCACAGCCGCTGCAGCAGCCGGTACTGGCCGACGACGGCGCGCGTGTCCCACGGCCGCGACACGTCCAGCGGGCCCATCGCCATCTCGTACAGGCGCAGCGTGTCCGCCCCGTACTCGGCGCAGATCTCGTCCGGCGTGACGGCGTTCTTCAGGGACTTGCCCATCTTGCCCAGGACGCGGCTGACCTTCTCGCCCTGGTGGTAGAACTTTCCGTCGCGCTCCTCGACCTCGGCCGCCGGGACCGCGATGCCGCGGCTGTCCCGGTAGACGAACGCCTGGATCATGCCCTGGTTGTACAGCTTGTGGAACGGCTCCGCGGACGAGATGTGCCCCAGGTCGTGCAGCACCTTGGACCAGAAGCGGGCGTACAGCAGGTGCAGCACGGCGTGCTCGGCACCGCCGACGTACAGGTCGACACCGCCGGTGGGCTGCCCCTCGCGGGGGCCCATCCAGTACTGCTCGATCGCCGGGTCGACCAGCTTCTGGTCGTTGTTCGGGTCCAGATAGCGCAGCTCGTACCAGCAGGAGCCGGCCCAGTTGGGCATGGTGTTGGTCTCGCGGCGGTACTTCTTCGGACCGTTGCCGTCGCCCAGGTCCAGGGTGACGTTGACCCAGTCGGCGTTCCGGGACAGCGGGGTCTCGGGCTGGGTGTCGGCGTCGTCGGGGTCGAAGGTGCGCGGCGAGTAGTCGTCGACCTCCGGCAGCTCCAGAGGCAGCATCGACTCGGGCAGCGGGTGGGCGATGCCGTCCTCGTCGTAGACGATCGGGAAGGGCTCGCCCCAGTAGCGCTGGCGGCTGAACAGCCAGTCACGGAGCCGGAAGTTGACGGTGCCCGCACCGACGCCGTGCGCCGTCAGCCATTCGGTGATCCTCGCCTTGGCGTCGACGACGCCCAGGCCGTCCAGCGAGATCTCGTCATTGGCGGAGTTGACCAGCTTCGCTTCGTACGAGCCGAAGGCGTCGTCCCACATCGCGGGGTCCGTGCCGCGGTCGTCCGACGGCTCGACGACACAGCGCATCGGCAGCTCGAAGGCGCGCGCGAAGGCGAAGTCGCGCGCATCGTGCGCCGGTACGGCCATGATCGCGCCGGTGCCGTAACCCATCAGGACGTAGTCGGCGATGAAGACGGGAACCTTCTCGCCGCTGACCGGGTTGGTCGCGTACGCACCGGTGAAGACGCCGGTCTTGTCCTTGGCCTCGGCCTGCCGCTCCACGTCGGACTTGGCTGCGGCCAGCTTGCGGTAGGCGGTGACGGCCTCGGCCGGGGTCGCGTGTCCGCCGGTCCACACCGCATGGGTGCCCTCGGGCCAGGCGGCCGGAATGATCCGCTCGACCAGCTCGTGCTCGGGCGCCAGCACCATGTAGGTGGCGCCGAACAGGGTGTCCTGGCGGGTGGTGAAGACGGTGATGCTGCCGGCGCCGTCGACCGGGAAGTCGACGCGGGCGCCTTCGGAGCGCCCGATCCAGTTGCGCTGCTGCAGCTTGATGGCCTCGGGCCAGTCCAGCCCGTCCAGGTCGTTCAGCAGCCGGTCGGCGTAAGCGGTGATGCGCATGTTCCACTGGCGCAGCTTGGCCTTGAAGACGGGGAAGTTGCCGCGCTCGGAGCGGCCGTCGGCCGTCACCTCTTCATTGGCCAGCACGGTGCCCAGGCCGGGCGACCAGTTGACGGGCGCGTCGGAGGCGTACGCCAGGCGGTACTCGCCCAGGATGTCCGCGCGCTCGGCGGCGCTCAGCGCGCTCCAGTCACGACCGTCCGGGGTGGGGCGTGCACCGCTCTCGAACTGCGCGACCAGCTCGGTGATCGGGCGGGCCCGGTCGGCCTCGGTGTCGTACCAGGAGTTGAAGATCTGCAGGAAGATCCACTGGGTCCACTTGTAGTACTCCGACTCGATCGTGGCGAACGAGCGGCGCTTGTCGTGGCCCAGGCCCAGCCGGCGCAGCTGAGCGGTCATGTTCTCGATGTTGGCCTCGGTGGAGACCCGCGGGTGCGTGCCGGTCTGCACCGCGTACTGCTCGGCGGGCAGGCCGAAGGCGTCGAAGCCCAGGGTGTGCAGCACGTTGTGCCCGGTCATCCGCTGGTGGCGGGCGAAGACATCGGTGGCGATGTAGCCCAGCGGATGACCGACGTGCAGGCCCGCACCCGAGGGGTACGGGAACATGTCCATGATGAACTTCTTCGACCTGGCGGCCAGCTCCGGATCGCCCGCCAGGTCACCGGTCGGATTCGGCGCCTCGTACGTGCCCTCGGCGTCCCAGAAGTCCTGCCAGCGTGCCTCGATGTCGGCGGCCATCGCCGCCGTGTAGCGGTGCGGCGCAGCCGTCTCGGCTGCGGAATTCGTCTCGCTCATGATCCTCAAAGCTCCATCGATCGTCATCTGCCGGCGCCCATGTCTACGGACACGCGTCTACGGAAACGAAAAATCCCCTCGCACAGGAGGGGACGCCGCGCTGATTCCGACCAGGCATTCTCACCGGTCGGGACTGATCAGCGCGGCTCGCTAAGCAGAAGGCGTACGGCACGCATGGCGTCAGGGTACCGCACAGGCCCGGAATCGGGCCGGGCGCGACCGAACCATGGACAGGGGGACGGGAGCGACGGTACGGCGGAACTCCCGACTTTCCGGCAGGTCGAGCGGCGGGGGCGCAGGGCGCCGGGAGACACCGGCATACGCGTCACATACGAGAAGCGGGTCACTCTGTATGAGTGACCCGCTTCTCGTTCTTCACTGTGGAGCTAAGGAGAATTGAACTCCTGACCTCCTGCATGCCATGCAGGCGCTCTACCAACTGAGCTATAGCCCCGTGCCGTGTGCCGCCCGGTTTCCCTGGCGACATCGAGAACATTACCGGTGACCCCGCCGGTCCACCAAATCGATTCCCACCAACGCCGATTTGACCGATTTTGGCGCATTCGGTTCGCAATCAGCGGCGGCGCTGAAGAGGTCAGGCCGTGGCGAAGGAGTAGAAGCGCTTGAGCGTGCAGTGCTCCTCCAGCAGCCGACCGTAGATCGGCTCCCCCTCCAGCTCTCGATAGGTCTCGATCGGGTCGCCCTTTATGATCAGCGCCCGCGCGCACTCCTCGCACCAGTACTGGTACTCCGGATTGATCGGATCCATGTCCCTGACGATGGGCGTACCGCTGCCGCACCAGTCGCATTTCCGCCTGTGTGCACCCATGGGTCAGCTCCGGCTTTGGCCGCGGGCGGTGCGCACACGGAGAGCTCCACCGCTCCCGCCGGGCATCCGGGCGCCATCGGACGGACCGGAGGCACGGCGGCCGGCGCGGGCGCGGCTTCCGGGGGTTGCGGGAAATCCTGGAACGGGGAACTCGCGAACAAGGAGCAGGTCCGGGACCTCGTGGCGGCTCGCAGGCATCGCGCGCTCCCTCCCGTTCGGTCCGTCGCCCCCTCCGGCGCTCCGATTCTGCCATGACCCCGCAAGGGGGGCAGCCCGCCGGAGTTCCGGCCGCTCACCGACGCCGTACGAGACCCGCCGCCGCGCCTGCGGTCGCGGCCACGGAGAGCCCGAGGGCGCATACCCACAACGCATGCCCCGACCCCTGCGCCCCTTGTGTATCAAGGCGGTTGAGATAGAGCGTGCCGAACGCGGCGACCCCGGCCAACTGACCGAGTTGGGTGACCGTCACCAATACGCCGCTCGCGTCGGCCGCGTCTTCAGGACGTACGTCCGCCAGCGCCCTCGTGAGGGTGGGACTGAAGCCCAGCGCCAGACCGACGCCCATCACCGCAAAGGCCGCATACAGTGCGGGCCCGCCGTCACCGCCGCCACGCATCAGCAGCCCGACCACCACGGAGGCGACGGCCACGAGCACGAACCCGCCCGACACCAGGGCCCTTTGAAGCCCTGCGGACCACCGTCGCCAGGTCAGCCCGGTC
This sequence comes from Streptomyces sp. NBC_01363, assembly GCF_026340595.1. Taxonomy (GTDB): domain Bacteria; phylum Actinomycetota; class Actinomycetes; order Streptomycetales; family Streptomycetaceae; genus Streptomyces. Next base: position 3,099,838 of record NZ_JAPEPF010000001.1, on the reverse strand, counting down.
GCGCCGAACACCAGCGCGGTCGGTGCGAACATCAGCCCCGCACGCAGCGGCGAGTAACCCAACCCTCCCTGGACGTGCAGCGTCATCGCGAAAAGGAAGCCCGCGTTGATCGCCATCACCAGGAGAATGCGCAGCGCCGCTCGGGCGATGCCGGGAACGCGCAGCACCCTGGGTGCGATCAGGGGCGCACCACCTCGCGCGGCCAGCCGTGACTCGTATCCGACGAAACCGGCGACGAACCCCGCGGAGGCCGCCAGGCAGACCCGGGACCAGACCGGCCAGCCCAGCTCCTGCCCGAGCACCAGGGGGACGGTGAGCAGTGTGACGGCGGCGGCGAGCAGCACCAGCCCCGGCAGATCGAGCCCGCGGGCCCGCGCCTGGACCCTGCCGGGTGCGGTGCGCGGTTCGCGCGGCAGCACACGGATGCCGAGCATCAGCAGAACGAGCCCGATCGGCACGTTCACCAGGAAGACCGGCCGCCAGCCGGCGCCGAACAGATCGGCGCTGACCAGCACTCCGCCGACCACCTGCCCGGCGGCCGCCCCGGTGGCGAGCACCGCGCTGTAGGCACCGAGCGCCCGCATCCGTGCCTCGCCGGTGAAGTGGCGCTGGATGAGGCTGAGCACCTGCGGAATCATCACCGCCGCGGCTCCGCCCTGCACCAGCCGGAAGGCGATCAACTGCCCGGATCCTGCGGCGAGTCCGCAGGCCAGCGAGGCCGCGGTGAAGACCCCGAGCCCGGCCAGATGGGCTCGGCCGTGCCCGAACAGGTCACCGAGCCTGGCGCCGGTGATGAGCAGCACGGCGTACGTGATGGTGTAGCCGGCCACGATGAGCTGCAACCCGGCGCCGGAAGCGCCCAGTTCGCTCTGGATCGTCGGGGCGGCGACATTGACGATGAAGATGTCGAGCAGTGCCATGAACTGAGCCGCGAGGACCAGGGCGAGCACTCTCCCGGAGCGGTTGTCAGTGGTGGGGTCTTTACTGGTTGCGGAACGTGGAGTTGCCTCGGAGACCGTCGTCATGACATCGAGCCTGGCCCCGGCCGCATACGGGTAACGAGAGCCCACTGATGCTGGTACCGACAGCACCTGGCAACTCCCTTGCGGGGCACCGATCATGGGGGGTGTGACTACGGTGACGGCACATCAGTCGGCGCATCGGGCGGGCCGGCACCGGCGGCGTCCGGAGCTCGCGGCCTTTCTGCGCAATCGCCGGGCGCGGGTGACCCCCGCCGACGTGGGCATGGCACCCGGACTGCGCCGCCGCACCCCGGGCCTGCGCCGCGAGGAGGTCGCGCAGCTCTCCGGCGTCGGTGTCACCTGGTACACCTGGCTGGAACAGGGCCGTCCGATCAACGCGTCACCGCAGGTGCTGGACGCCGTGGCGCGCACGCTCCGGCTGGACGCGTCGGAGCGCGAACACCTCTACCACCTGGCGGAGGTGGCCTGCGCACCCGGCAGGCAGGACGACGTCGTCGAGGTGGGGCCGGAGATCCAGGGCATCATCGACGCGCTCGATCCGCACCCTGCCGTGGTCTACAACACGCGATACGACGTCCTGGCCACCAACCCCGCCTATCGCGACCTGTTCGCCGTCCCCGAAATCATGGGAACGGGGATACGCAACGTGCTGTGGACGCTGTTCACGATGTCCGAGGAGTCCTGTCCCGTCGTCCACCGGGCGCAGGAGCTGCCGATCATGGTGGCCACGCTGCGGGGCGCGTACGGGCGCCATACGGGCGAGCCCGCCTGGGAGTCGTTCGTCGAACAGCTCTCGGCCGCCAGCCCGTACTTCGCCGAGCTGTGGCGCAGCGGGAACGTCGCCCTGCCCGGACCGCGGGTGAAGACCTTCCGGCACTGGGCGTCGACCGGGGAGATACGGATGACCTCGGTGTCGCTGTCCGTCAATGGGCTGCCGGAGTGCCGGATCGTGGCGTACACCCCGGCCGACGAGGAGAGCAAGGAGCGGGTGGCCGCGTTGCGGCGACGCCGGGAGGGGGGAACGCAAAGATCCCGCCCCCTGCCGGGGACGGGATCTTGATTGTGGAGCTAAGGAGAATTGAACTCCTGACCTCCTGCATGCCATGCAGGCGCTCTACCAACTGAGCTATAGCCCCGCTGTTCACTGTGTTTCTCTGCGTTTCCGCGCTGCGAACAAGAAGAACTTTAGCCTGTGACCTGCCAGAAAGTGAAATCCGGCCGAGAGGTCCGACCGGGAGGGCCTAGGTGTCGTCGCCGAGCACCGGCTCGGGCAGCGTGCCGGCGTTGTGCTCCAGCAGGCGCCAGCCTCGCGCGCCCTCTCCCAGCACCGACCAGCAGCAGTTGGAGAGCCCTCCGAGGCCTTCCCAGTGGTGCGCCTCCAGGCCCAGCAGTCGGCCGATGGTGGTGCGGATGGTGCCGCCGTGGCTGACCACGACGAGCGTGCCGTTCTCGGGCAGCTTGTCGGCGTGTCCGAGCACGACCGGGGCTGCGCGGTCGGCGACCTCGGTCTCCAGCTCACCGCCACCGCGGCGCACGGCCTCACCGCGCTTCCACGCGGCGTACTGCTCGCCGTACCGCCCGACGATCTCCTCATGGGTGAGGCCTTGCCAGGCGCCCGCGTAGGTCTCGCGCAGTCCCGCGTCGTGCGCGACTTCGAGGCCGGTGATCGCGGCGAGCTCGGCGGCGGTGGCCGCCGCCCGCTGCAGATCGGAGGCGACGATCGCGTCCGGCTTCAGCGAGGCCAGCAGCCGGGCGGCCCGCTGGGCCTGTCCGACTCCGGCCTCGGTGAGCTCGATGTCCGTGGAGCCCTGGAACCTGCGCTCCAGATTCCATGCCGTCTGGCCGTGGCGCCAGAGAACGATCCTGCGGCCCCTGCCGCTTCCGCTGCCGTTCAGCTCTGCTCACCTTCCGTGCTGCCGGTGAGCCGGGCGTGCTCCTCGGCCTTTCCGCGGGTCTTGACGGCGTCCTCGGGAAGCGGGATCTCGGGGCAGTCCTTCCAGAGGCGCTCCAGCGCGTAGAAGACACGCTCCTCGCTGTGCTGGACGTGGATGACGATGTCGACGTAGTCGAGGAGGATCCAGCGCGCGTCGCGGTCGCCCTCGCGGCGTACCGGCTTGGCGCCGAGCTCCTTCTGGAGCCGCTCCTCGATCTCGTCGACGATCGACTTGACCTGGCGGTCGTTGGGGGCCGAGGCCAGGAGGAAGGCGTCCGTGATCGACAGCACGTCGCTGACGTCGTACGCGATGATGTCGTGCGCGAGCCGGTCGGCGGCCGCCTGGGCGGCGGCGTTGATGAGCTCGATGGAGCGGTCCGTGGCGGTCACATGCAGGCTTTCGTCGGCGGTCAGATAGACCTCTAGGGTCTCACGGACCGCCGACAGCCCACGCAGTGAATGTTCGAAGATCGAATCGACATCATCCGGGCGGCCGGACGCGGGTCATTTGATCTTGTAGTTCTGGCCGAGCAGGACGGACACATCGGCGTTCGCGGCGGGCTTGCCCTGTTTCACCGCGTCCGCCGGCAGGCCCAGGGTCTTGGCTACCTGCGTCGCCTTCTCCTTGTCCGCCGCGGTCTTGTAGACGACCTCGGACAGTGCCACGGCTTCGGCCGTTCCACCGCCGACGAAGGTGTAGCCGCCGTTGACCAGCTTGATCTGAGCGGACTCCGTGCTGTCCTTGTTCCCGGTGGCGTTCTTGACGCCGACCCGCACCGCCGCGTCCGCGTCGGGAGCCTTGACCGTGCCGCCCAGGATGTCCTTGACGACGCTCTCGGTGGCCGCGTCGGTGAGTGATCCGTCGGCCTGCACCGGCAGCAGCGCCGTCTTGTAGTCGCCGACCTTGGCGTGCTGGGCGAGCTTCGCCAGGGAGGCGCCCAGGTCCTTCTCGGGAAGCGACGGGTCGAGGATCTGTGCCAGCGTCTGCACGGTGACCGTGGCGGCCTTCGGGTCGTCCGAGATCTTCCGCAACACGCCCCGCATGACCTCCCCGAACCGCATGAGCTGCTTCGTCTCGGCCTCGCCCGGCCCCCGGTAGGTGGCGTACGCGACGGCCATCCGGCCGCTCAGGGTCTGCGCCTCGCCCTTCTTCACCAGGGGGGAGGCGTCCTTCTTCGTATCGGGCACCTCGGTGTCGGTGTCGACCTCGATGTTGCCGACCAGATCGACGAGGGTCTCCAGGTACGGGGTGTCGAGCCGCCACGTACCGCTGATATCGGTGCCGAGCAGCGTGCCGATGGAGTCGCGGGTGCCGGTGGCGCCGTCGTCCTCGACGGACTTGCCGAGGGTGGTCGTGGCGCCGTCGTCGTCGGCGACCGCGAGCGAGTTGGGAAGCAGGACGGTGGTGCCTTGTTTGGTCGTCACATTGTCGACGAGCAGCGCCGTGGAGGTGCCGCCCTTCTTCGTGTTGTGCAGATGGACCACGATGACGTCCCGCTGCTGCGGGCCCGTCGCCGCCGTGTTGTCCTTGTCCGAGCCGGACAGGCCCGGAATCTTTCCGGCGGACCAGAGGTAGCCGACACCGCCGACCACGACCAGGGCCACCACGACTATGAGCGCGACCATGCGGTGGCGGCCGCGACGCCGTGCCTCCTCGCGCCGCTCACTGCGGCTCTCGGTGAACTTCAGCCAGTCGATGACGTCTTCTGAGTCCTCGTCGGGCTCCTCGATGAAGGAGAACTGCTCGGTGCGGTAGTCGCGGTCGGCGCGGCGCTGCCCGGGGACGGCCGCGTCCGGCTCCGCGTCGGCGCCGGGCGCGGGCTCGGGCTCGGGTTCCGGCGAGGCCGGTGCGGGTGCGGGCGGGGACGGCTGCGCGGCCGCCTGCTGCGGGATGTTCCACTGCTGGGTGGTGTCGACCGCGGCGGGCTGCCGGCCGGTGTCGTAGCCATAGCCCTCGTAGCCGCCGTATGCCTGCTGTTGGGGCTGTTGGGTCTGCTGCGGCTGCTGGGGCGCATACGGGTCGTACGCCTGCGGCTGGACGTGCTGCGGCTGCTGGGGCTGGGCGTACGGGTCGTAGCCGTACCCCTGGTCCGCCTGTTGCGGCTGCTGATGAGGCTGCTGGGTCTGCTGCGGCTGCTGGGGCGCATACGGGTCGTACGCCTGCGGCTGGACGTGCTGCGGCTGCTGGTACACCGGCTGCCCGTACTCGTCGTAGCCGATGATCTGCGGCTGCTGGTAGTACGGGTCGTACGGATTCTGTCGGTCGTTCACCGGTGCCCCTCTGCGTCGCTCATTCGCCGCGGTACAGCTGGCGCTTGTCGATGTAGCGGACCACACCGTCCGGCACCAGGTACCAGACCGGATCCCCCTGCGCGACCCTCTCACGGCAGTCCGTGGACGAGATCGCGAGCGCGGGAACCTCCACGAGGGAGACCCCACCCTCCGGCAGCCCGGCGTCCGTGAGCACATGCCCCGGCCGCGTCACACCGATGAAGTGGGAGAGCGAGAACAGTTCGTCGGCGTCCCGCCAGGTGAGGATCTGGGAGAGCGCGTCGGCACCGGTGATGAAGAAGAGGTCCGCGTCGCCGTGGATCGCGCGCAGGTCCCGCAGAGTATCGATGGTGTACGTGGGTCCGCTGCGGTCGATGTCGCTCCGGCTGACCGAGAACTGGGGGTTGGACGCCGTCGCGATGACCGTCATCAGATATCGGTCCTCGGCCGGGGAGACGTGCTTGTGGCTCTTCTGCCACGGCTGCCCGGTCGGAACGAAGATCACCTCGTCGAGGTGGAACTGGGCGGCCACTTCGCTGGCCGCCACCAGGTGTCCATGATGAATCGGGTCAAACGTCCCGCCCATCACGCCGAGTCGGCGCTTTCCGCGGCCGGTAGGCACTTCCTGCTCTCCCATGCGTGCAGAGCCTACTGGCACAGCTGTACGCCTTCGCCTCAGCGGTCGCGGTTGAAGCGAGTGGTGATCCAGAGCAGGAGCAGCAGCGCGACGAACGCACCGCCCCCGGTGAGATACGGGCTGAGGCTTTCGTGGTTGCCACCGTGCTCGCCGCCCTCGGAGGCGAGAGTGACCAGCTGGTGCGCGGTGCTCGTGAGGCTCATCTTCGGCAGGACCTATCGATCGGGAGTCGGAAGGAAGACGTCGCGCACATCGTATGCGGGAGCCCCGGGCACGCTCACGCCGACTCAGTCGTTGTTGTCGTCGTTGCGGTATCCGCGGAGCAGGAACCAGCCGAGCAGTACGGCTCCGACGAGCGAGGCGAGCAGCACGATGCGAAGCGTGTTGCCGGGCCCCTGCTCCCCGGACGCGGCGGCGAGCAGAGCAACGGTATGCGGCATGTCGGGCGTCTCCTCAGTTATCCACAGCCCCCCGCACACCGTAGCCCCAGCACCTACGCTGGGATTTGTCAGGGGGGCGAGCGACATCTCGTACGAACAGGGGGCCCATTCATGACCGAACGCAGCCACGAGAGCCACGAGAACGTGCCGAGCAGGCAGCGCAGGCGTTTCGCAGGGATCTCGTCCCGGGCCTACGAACACCCGGCGGACCGCTCGGCCCTGGTGGCCCTGCGCAAGCTGAGCGGTTTCGACACCGTGTTCAAGACACTGAGCGGCCTGCTGCCCGAGCGCAGTCTCCGACTGCTCTTCCTCTCCGACTCCGTCCGGGTGAGCGACGCGCAGTTCGCCCACCTCAACGACATGCTTCGGGACGCCTGTTACATCCTGGACCTGGAGAAGGTCCCTCCGATGTATGTCAACCAGGACCCGCAGCCCAACGCCATGTGCATCGGCCTCGACGAGCCGATCATCGTGGTGACGACGGGGCTGGTGGAGCTGCTCGACGAGGAGGAGATGCGGGCCGTCATCGGCCACGAGGTGGGACACGCGCTCTCCGGCCACGCGGTGTACCGCACGATCCTTCTGTTCCTCACCAGTATCGCGCTGAAGGTCGCCTGGATACCGCTCGGCAATGTCGCGATCATGGCGATCGTGACGGCGTTGCGCGAATGGTTCCGCAAGTCCGAGCTGTCGGCCGACCGGGCCGGGCTGCTCGTCGGCCAGGATCTGCAGGCGTCGATGCGCGGTCTGATGAAGATCGCGGGCGGCAATCATCTGCACGAGATGAACGTGGACGCCTTCCTCGCGCAGGCCGACGAGTACGAGAAGGGCGGCGATCTGCGCGACTCGGTGCTCAAGATCCTCAACCTGCTGCCGCGCTCGCACCCGTTCACCACGGTGCGTGCGGCCGAGCTGAAGAAGTGGTCCGAGACCCGCGACTACCAGCGGATCATGGACGGCCACTACCCGCGGCGCGACGAGGACAAGGACACCTCGGTGACCGACTCCTTCCGGGAGTCCGCGGCCCACTACGCGGACACGGTGCGCTCCAGCAAGGATCCGCTGATGAAGCTGGTCGGCGACATCGCCGGGGGCGCCGGGGACCTGGGCGGCAAGCTCCGCGACAAGTTCACCGGCCAGGGCGGGGGCTCGGCCGGCAAGGGCGGCGCTACGGACGGCTCCGCGGACTCTGCGAGGCCGGAGGAGCCGGGGAACCCTGATGGCCCGGGGACCGGGTCGGGGCCTGCGGGGAGCTGACCGCCAGGGTTCCGCAGAGCGCCGCGGTGGGCCGGCCCGTGGCGTACGGGTCGGTGCCCGCGGGGCCGCGGGAGGCGGCGTGCTGTCCGGCGAGCAGCGGTCGCAGCGCACCGGTGGTGTCCGCCGGGCACGCCTCCGGTCCGGCCTGGACGTAGCTGGTGCGCAGCTCCGCCCGGTGCAGCCGCAGGTCCTCCCGGTCGAAGCGGAAGTGCAGCTCGCGCCGTACGGTGAAGAGCGAGGCAGCGCCCGCCTGTTGGGGTCCCGCGACGGCCGGGCGGAGCGTGTAGGTGAAGGTGTGGTCCGACACCACCTCCAGCGTGTCGGACCCCTCCTCGGTGTAGCTCAGGGTGCCGCGGACCCGGATGTCCGGAGCGGCCAGTGCCACCTTCGCCGGGTCGAACCGCACCAGCCACCCGGTCGCGGCATGCTGCCCGTCGTCCTGCGGCCGGTTCATGCTGCGCTCGAACTGGGCCGTCTGATCCGGATCGAGCAGCATTTCCACCGGGCGTACCGCGGCGCCGGTGAGAACGTCGGGGTCGAGCGAGGAGGCCACCAGATAGTCCTTGACCGTGGTCAGGGCGGTCTCCACCTGGCTGTCCGAGAAGTTGTCCGTCCGCCTGACCGCCGGCAGATTGATGCCTGCGGCACCTGTTCCGAAGTGTGCGGCGGGGCTCTTCGCGAGGAGGGCGGCGGCGGTTCCGCCCGGTACGGCGCCCTGCGGCGCCAGGGGTACGACGGTCGACCTCAGCGGCTCGGCCCGTCTGCCGGCGGGCGCCTCGTAGGGGTGGCGAAGGCCCATGTACACGGCCATTCCGAAGGCCAGGGCGATGAGCAGGACCAGGGCGATGCCGGCTCTGGATCCGGTGCGCAGGTGCCGGGCCGGCAGGCTGCGTACGGCAGGGGCGTGGTCCTCCATGCGCTCCTGGGCGGAGAATTCCTGCAGCCGGGCAGCGCGCACGAACGACTCGTCGAAGACGAGTGACCGGTACTCGTCCTCACCGCCGCCCGCCGGACTCTCGGGTGGCCCTTCTGGTGGTTCTCCGCGGCCTGCCATGACTTCTCCCGACTCCACGTCACCGACCGGGGCCGAAACGCTTCGCTCTGCTTCGGCCGATTGGCTTCGGACAGGGCCTGCCCGTCATGAGTTCGTATGACGTCGCACGACTGCGCATGTACGGACGAGTGAGAAGCCCCCTCGAAGAGAGGGGTCACACCTTCAGGGTAGGTCGATTACGACCGGGGTAAACGCCCAGCCGCGAGAGAACCGGGGAGAACCGCGGGAGAACCGGCCGGGAGTCCCGCCAGAGCCCGGGGGCGCTCTTTCAGGGCGTGCGTGGAATGCGAAGAGAGTGGGGCATACAGATAGAGAGTGGGGCACACAAGGGTATTCGCGGATACACCGGCACACCGGGTACGCGCGGGCATGCGCCGGCGCACGAGAGCCCGGCCCGCTGCGGGCGCGCGCCTCAGTCCGTACGGGGGAACGCGGACACCGTGGGGCGCAGATAGCCCGTGGAGGCCGATGGAGCGGGGCCGGGGGCGGAGCCGGGAGCGCTGTCCACGCCGGTCGTGGCGGGCGGCGGGGCGGGGTCCTGGCGGCTGCCGGACGAGTTGCGGTAGACGGCGCTGAAAGCCAGCGCGACCATGCCGATGCCCATGAGCACGGCGAGTAGCCAGGCCACCGGCCGGTGCCAGCGCGCCGCACCCCGGTAGGGCCGCAGAGCGCCGCCGTGGCGCCCGTAGGGGCCGGTGCCGTACGCGTCGTCGTCTGGGTCCAGCGGATCGCCGTAGGCGCTCTGGCGGCCGTACACACCGGGGCCGTACCCCTCGTCGTAGAGGTCGTCGTCCATGGGGCCGCCGCCCGCCAGCGCCCGGGAGGCCTCGGCCTCGGCACGCGCCTGGGCGGCTGCCAGCAGCCGCTCGACGGCGGTCGGCTCATGGATCTCGGCGGCCCGTACGAAGTCCTCGTCGAACACCACGGAGGCGAAGTCCTCGTCCGCGCCCCCGCGGTCGTCGTCGGGCTCCCAGCCGTCCGGGAACGGCCTGCCCCCCACGTCGTCCGGCACGGCTCCAGACTAGCCCCGCCGGTTCGTTCTGGGCAGGGAGCCCGCAAACATTCACCGAACCCGGAAGGTCACCGCACGTGGCCGTCGCCCGTGACGATGTACTTCGTCGAGGTGAGCTCCGGCAGGCCCATCGGGCCCCTGGCGTGCAGCTTCTGCGTGGAGATGCCGATCTCGGCGCCGAAGCCGAACTGACCGCCGTCGGTGAAGCGGGTGGACGCGTTCACGGCCACCGTCGTGGAGTCCACCAGTTGGGTGAAGCGGCGGGCCGCGGCCTGGGAGGTGGTCACGATCGCCTCGGTGTGGCCGGAGGACCAGAGGCGGATGTGCGCGACGGCCGCGTCCAGCGACTCCACGACGGCCGCGGCGATGTCGTAGGAGAGGTACTCGGTCTCCCAGTCCTCCGGCGTCGCCTCCACCACGGTGGCCTTGGAGCCCTCGGCGTATTCGAGCACCCGCTCGTCGCCGTGCACGGTCACGCCCGCGTCGGCCAGCGCGTCCAGGGCGCGCGGCAGGAACTGCGCGGCGATGTCCTTGTGGACCAGGAGCGTCTCGGCGGCGTTGCAGACGCTCGGGCGCTGCGCCTTGGAGTTGATCAGGATGTCCACGGCCATGTCGAGGTCGGTCTGCGCGTCCACGTACACATGGCAGTTGCCGGTGCCGGTCTCGATGACCGGCACGGTGGATTCCTCGACCACGGCACGGATCAGCGAGGCGCCGCCGCGCGGGATGAGGACGTCGACGAGGCCGCGGGCCCGCATCAGTTCGCGTACCGAGTCACGGCTCTCGCCCGGGACCAGCTGCACCGCGTCGGCCGGGAGCCCGGAGCCGCCGACCGCGTCGCGCAGCACCCGTACGAGTGCGGCGTTGGAGGAGTACGCGGAGGACGAGCCGCGCAGCAGGACGGCGTTGCCCGACTTCAGGCAGAGGGCCGCGGCGTCGACCGTCACATTGGGCCGGGCCTCGTAGATGATCCCGACCACGCCGAGCGGCACCCGGACCTGTCGCAGGTCGATGCCGTTGGGCAGGGTCGAGCCGCGGACGACCTCGCCGACCGGGTCGGGCAGCGCCGCCACGTCCCGCACATCGGCGGCGATGGCGCGGATCCGTTCCGGGGTGAGGGTGAGCCGGTCGATGATCGACTCGCTGGTCCCGGCCTCGCGGGCGCGGGCGACGTCCTCGGCGTTGGCCGCGACGATCTCGCCCGTCCGCACCTCCAGCGCGTCCGCAATCGCCAGCAGCGCGTCGTCCTTCGCCGCGCGCGGCAGCGGCGCGATGTCGGCGGCGGCGGAGCGTGCCCGGTAGGCCGCCTGGGCGACCGGGGACATGTTGTCGTACGGCGAGAGCGTGGTCATGCCCGCAGGGTAGTGCGCACACAGCGGGCATCCGTCACTTATCCCGTGATGCGAGACGGCCATACCGCGAGACGGCCCTACTGCGGGCCAGCCGTGCTGCCGGGACGCCCGTGCTGCCGGGACGGCCGCCCCGGCAGCGGGTGTCCCGTCAGTACGGGTGCACTCCGATCGGAGCGGCCGGGGGCGGACCGTACCCCTCGGCGACGCGCTGGTGGTACGTCTCGCGGTCGATGACCTCCAGGCCGACGATCTCCCAAGGCGGAAGCCTGGCCGTGGAGCGGTGTTCGCCCCACAGTCGCAGCGCGACGGCCGCCGCGTCGTGCAGGTCGCGGGCCTCTTCCCAGTAACGGATCTCCGCGTGGTCGTTGGCGTACCTGCTGGTCAGCAGGAAGGGATGGTCGTGCGCGAGCTGTTCGAGTCCGCGTCTGATCTCACTCAGCGGAGTGGCGGCTCCCGAGACGCTGAGCGTGATGTGCCACAGCTTGGACGGGGTGCGTTCCTCCTTCACCACCGTCTGCTCGGGCCGGGTGGTCCGGTCGTCCCCTCGCTCCGTGGTCCGGCTCCTGTCGAAGCCGGAACCTGCTCCGACGCTGGTCAGGGCCCGGCCACCCGTTCCTCGGGGCGGCGCCCCCGGGCGCGCTCGTCTCACCGGCGGCCTCCTGTGAATGCGTTTACTGTGCTGTACCCCGCTGTGTCCCCGCTACAAAGTTGACCAGTCCGCAGCCGGGGATGGGGCGGTTTTCGTGAAGGTCTCTGCCCCAAGACTGGACTTTCAGCCGTTTCAGGGGTTTGTCAGGTGTGCAGTACGACCAGATCGTCCCTATGTACGACCTCGCGCTCGTAGGCCGGACCGAGCTCCCGCGCCAGGTCGCGGGTGGAGCGGCCGAGCAGCTGCGGGATCTCCTTGGCGTCGAAGTTGACGAGTCCGCGGGCCACGGGCCGGCCTTCGAGGTCGCGCAGCTCCACCGGGTCACCGGCGGTGAACTCGCCCTCGACCGAGGCGATTCCGGCGGGCAGCAGCGAGCTGTGACGTTCGACGACCGCCTCCACGGCCCCGTCGTCGAGGGTCAGTGAACCCTGCGGGGTGGAGGCGTGCGCGAGCCAGAGCAGCCGGTCCGCCGAGCGGCGTCCGGTGCGGTGGAAGTACGTGCCGGTGTCGCGTCCGGCCAGGGCGTCGGCGGCCCGGCTCGCCGAGGTGAGGACGACGGGGACCCCGGCGGCCGTGGCGATCCGGGCGGCCTCGACCTTGGTGACCATGCCGCCGGTGCCGACGCCCGCCTTCCCGGCGCTGCCGATGGTGACGCCCGCGAGATCCTCGGGGCCGGCCACTTCGGCGACCCGCGAGGTGCCCGGGGTGCTGGGGTCGCCGTCGTAGAGGCCGTCCACGTCCGAGAGGAGGACCAGCAGGTCCGCGCGGACGAGATGGGCGACGAGCGCGGCGAGCCGGTCGTTGTCGCCGAACCGGATCTCGTCGGTGGCGACGGTGTCGTTCTCGTTGACGACCGGGAGCGCGCCCATGTCCAGGAGCTGGTCGAGGGTGCGGTAGGCGTTGCGGTAGTGGGCGCGGCGGCTGGTGTCGTTGCTGGTGAGCAGCACCTGGCCGACGCGTACGCCGTACCGTGCGAAGGAGGCGGTGTAGCGGGCGACGAGCAGTCCCTGGCCGACACTGGCGGCGGCCTGCTGTCTGGCCAGGTCCTTGGGCCGGCGCAGCAGTCCGAGCGGGGCGAGCCCGGCCGCGATGGCGCCGCTGGAGACGAGCACGATCTCGCGCTCCCCGCCGCTTCTCACCTTGGCCAGTACGTCGACGAGCGCGTCGACACGGTCCGCGTCGAGGCCGCCCGCCGCGGTGGTGAGGGATGAGGAACCGACCTTGACCACGATCCTGCGGGCCTCTGTGACGCCCTGCCTTGCCCCTGACACGTCCATCCCCAATGATTCGGCCTCGCCAGCCCCAGCAATCTACGCGAGCGGCGAAAGCGGCGCCTGTGCGTTCCGCCCTCTGGACCGCGTCCGCCGCACCCGTGATCACGGCCGGGCGGGCCGTGGCACCCCGGAACACTGCTGCTCCGCGGTTCCACCGCACCGGCTTTTTTCGTCCGCGCGACCGCGCGCGCATACCGAATGACTTTCGGATCCTCGGGCAGAATCGGCACACTGTCGGCAGAATCACGCTGAGCCGGAGCAGGCAACCATCGGGGCGTCCCGATCATCTAACAGCCGATAGGGTGCACGGCGGGTGGCTTCCTATGCCCATTTTCAGCACCGCAGGCCCCGCATCCGCCGCCGGCCAGAGGGACTTCTAGCAGACATGGGACAGCAGCAATGCCAGTCAAAGTAAGTGTCGTCATTCCTGTATACAACCCGGGCAAGTACATCGACCCCTGCATCGACTCGCTGCTGCGACAGACCCTCCCCGCAGGGGAATTCGAAGTTCTCTTCGTCAACGATGGCTCGACGGACGACACTCGTGAGCGGCTCGAGAAGCTGGCCGGGGAACACTCGCATTTCCGTGTCATCACCATCCCGAATTCCGGCTGGCCCGGAAAGCCCCGCAACATCGGTGTGGACGAGGCGAAGGGCGAGTACGTCCAGTTCGTCGACCAGGACGACTACCTCGCCTCCGGCGCCCTGCAGCGGCTGTACGACATGGGTCACCGCAACGGTTCGGACATCGTCATCGGCAAGGTGGCGAGCAACTTCCGCGGCGTCCCGCACGGTGTGTTCAAGAAGAACCGCGAGAAGTGCACCCTGCAGGACGCACCCCTGTACGACAGCCTCACGCCGCACAAGATGTTCCGTACGGAGTTCCTCCGCGAGAACGGCATCGCCTACCCCGAGGGCAAGCGCCGGCTCGAGGACCAGCTCTACATGATGCAGGCGTACTTCCCCGCCAAGGTCGTCTCGATCCTCGGCAACTACACCTGCTACTACTACTCCCGGCGGGACGACGGCCAGAACGCCGGATCCGCGAAGATCGTCCCGTCCGGCTACTACGGCAACCTCCGTGAGGTCCTCGACGTCGTCGTGGACAACACCGAGCCCGGCGAGTTCCGGGACATGCTGCTGCGCCGCTTCTACCGCGTCGAGATGCTCGGCCGGCTCAGCGAGCCCGCCGTCCTCAAGTACGACCCCGCGTACCTGGACGAGATGTGCGACGCCGTCCAGGGCCTGGCCGCGGACTTCATGGACGACGGGGTGCACGACGGGCTCGGCCCGGTGCTCCGGCTGCGCTCCACGCTGCTGCGCAACGACGACCGCCAGGGCCTCGTCCGGATCTCCCGCTTCGCCGCGTCGGTCAAGGCGGCGGCCCGTCTGGAGAAGTTCGACTGGCGGCCGGACGGCAGGATCGACCTCACCATCAGCGGCCGCCTCGTCCACGGCGAGGACCAGACCCCGCTGACGCTGCTGCGCCGCGACGGGCGCTACTTCCTGCACCCCGACCTCACCGAGGGTCTGCTGCCGGACGGCGAGCTCCTGGACGTCACCGACGACATGTCCGGATTCTCCGCCGAGCTGTCGCTACGCAACCGCGAGACCGCCGTGGAGTGGTCCTGCCCCGCGAGCTTCACCGCCCGGGTCGAGGAGCTCGGCGACGACGTCTGCGAGGTCGTCCTGCACGGCACCGGCCAGATCGGCTCGGAGGCGGTCAAGGGCCGTGGCCGGGTGTCGCGCGGCTTCTGGGACGTCTGGGTGCCGCTGCGCGGTCTCGGTCTGGTCCGCAAGGCCCGGCTCGGCGCCGACCGCGCCCCGGAGGTGGACGCCGCCTGCCTGCCCGCCTCGCTGGGTTCGCCGGCCCGTGCCGTCATCCCGTACTTCACCGACCCGCACGGCAACATCACCCTCGATGTGGCCCGCCGCGCCAAGCGGCTGGCCGAGTACCTCGAAGGGCGTCCGGTCCGGCGCTCCCCCGGCGGCCGTACCGAACTGCGGCTCGATCTGTTCACCACGTCCGCCACCGTGCCCTCCGCGACCACGCTGGTCCTGAGCCCGGCGGACGGCTCGGACGGGCCGTCCCACCGGCTCCGCACCACCCTGCGCCCCACCGACGGCCGGGCCCACCTCACCGTGCCCGACCGCGCGCCGGGCGTCGCACCCGGCACCTGGAAGCTCGCGGTCCGGCTGGACGGCGACAAGAACCCCCCGTTCCACCTCTGCGACGTCACTGTCGGCAAGGGCGGCCGGATCACCGTCCCCCAGGGCCTGCCCGCGATCGACGCCGAGATCATGCGGGGGATCGTCGGCAGGCGCAGGAAGGCGAAGCTCCGCCGCGCACTGCGCACCGTCGGCGGCCCCCTCGTGCGCAGGCTCCCCGCCAAGAGCCGCAAGCGGGCGCGCCGGCTCGCCGCCCGGTTCACCGGCTGACCCGCGCCCCGTACCTCCGTACGCTTCCCACCAGCACACACCGGCCGAGTGCATCGGCCACGAGCAACAGAACAAGGACGTGATCGCATGCGGCAGCTCTCCATCGCAGGGGCCTGGGTGCATGAGCCCAAGGTCTTCCCGGACAGCCGCGGCAGCTTCCACGAGTGGTTCAAGGCGTCGGAGCTCAGCGAGGCCGTCGGGCACACGCTGCGGCTGGCACAGGCCAACTTCTCCATTTCCAGCCGGGGAACGCTGCGCGGCGTGCACTTCGCCGACGTGCCGCCGAGCCAGGCGAAGTACGTCAAGTGCGTGCGCGGCGCGGTGCTCGACGTCATCGTGGACATCCGGGTCGGCTCCCCCACGTACAAGCAGTGGGAAGCCGTCCGGCTCGACGACGTCGACCACCACTCCGTCTACCTCGCCGAGGGCCTCGGCCACGCCTTCATGGCGCTGACGGACGACGCCTCGGTCGCCTATCTGTGCTCCGAGGGCTACGCGCCCGGCCGCGAGCACGGCATCAACCCGCTCGACCCCGAGCTGGCCATCGAGTGGCCGCAGGGGATCACCCCGCTGCTCTCCGACAAGGACGCCGCGGCGCCCTCGCTGGCCGAGGCCGAGGAGCAGGGCCTGCTGCCCACGTACGAGGCGTGCCAGGAGTACTACGCGCAGCTGCGCGCCCGCGGCTGAGCCACCGGTACGCCGAAGCCCCCGTGGTCCGTACGGATCACGGGGGCTTCGCGTCGTCCGGGTGGGGTCAGCCCGTCACTGCCTCGATGCGCGAGCGCAGCGGCGCGAACGCGGAGCGCGGGCGGCGCAGATTGCGGGCGCGGGCCAGGGCCGGCCAGAAGTCGGCGCGGAGCAGCGTCTCGGGCCGGACGGCGTTCTTGCGGACCAGTACCTCCTGGGGCACGTCCTGCGGATCGGGTACGACGAACTCCTCGATGATCTTGTCGTACGCGTTCTTCAGGACGTCGCTCTCCGGGTTGGCGCCGAACACGGCGACCACGCCGGTCGGTTCCGTGTCCACCTCGACGACCACCAGGTCGGGGCGGTAGCGGCGCAGCACCTGCACCACCTTGTACACATCACCGGTCCAGTACTTGGTGTGCCGGTCGCGGGCCGCCTCGTCGACGTCGCGCGGCAGCATGTCGTCCAGCACGATCACGCTCGACCAGCGGGCGTGCTTCTCCACGTTCATGAAGTCGCGCAGGGCGTACTCGAAGAGGTGCATGCCGTCGATGAAGGCGAGCTCCAGCTTCGGGTCCCCGCCGAGAACGTTGAGCGGATCGCGGCGGGCGAGGGCGCGGAACGGGTTGCGTCCGTTGCGCAGGTGCAGCAGAGGGTCCTTGCGGGCGAAGAAGTCGTCGCTCGTCGCCTTGACCAGATGGACGTCACAGCTGATGTCCGTCACGACCCGGAAGGCGGGGTCGACGGCGACGGAAGGGACCCGTGAGAGGGCCAGGCTTCTGCCGTCGTTGACCCCGATCTCCAGATAGTTCCGGGGACGGTAGACGCGGTGCAGATGACGCAGGAAGTCGTGGCGGTTCACGTGGAGCAGCCCTTCGCAGAAAACCAACTGGTCTGGTTCCCGGCGAAGTTACCTCATGACCGCACTGTGATGTAAGCGTTCTCCCCTATGTAAACCTTCGTCGTGAACATCTTTGAAATTCGACGAGATTTGACCGTCTGTACGATCAATTGATGATCATGGCCGCTCTGCTGCTAGAAGCGCCGGAAATGATTCCTCCAACGCCGCCCGCCAGTCCCGGACCGGTTCGATCCCGGCCGCGGCCCAGCGGTCGTGGCCCAGCACGCTGAACGCGGGCCGGGGAGCCGGCCGCACGAAGGCCTCGCTGGTCGTGGGACGGACACGTTCCGGGTCGGTGCCGAGGAGCCGGAAGATCTCCCGGGTGAAGCCGAACCAGGTCGTCTCGCCGCCGCTGGTGCCGTGGTAGACGCCGGCCGGCGCGGTGCCCGCGAGGGCGGCCTGCCCGAGCCGGACCAGCCGGTCGGCCAGATCGACGGTCCAGGTGGGCTGACCGCGCTGGTCGTCCACCACGTCGAGGGTGTCCTTGACACCCTCCAACCTGATCATCGTACGGACGAAGTTGCCGCCGCCCGCGCCGTAGAGCCAGGCTGTGCGGACCACGTAACCGGTCTCCGGCAGGGTGCTCAGCACGGCCTGCTCGCCGGCCAGCTTGGTGCGACCGTAGGCGCTGCGCGGCCCGGTCGGGTCGTCCTCGGCGTACGGCTTCTCGCCGTCACCGGCGAAGACGTAGTCGGTGGAGACCTGGAGGAGCACGGCACCGTGTTCGCGGCAGGCCTCGGCGAGGACTGCGGGGCCCGTGCCGTTGACCCGCAGCGCGGCATCCTCCTGGGACTCGGCGTCGTCGACCGCGGTCCAGGCGGCGCAGTTCACCACCACGGCGGGGCGGTGCTTCTCGAAGGCCGCCCGCACCGACGCGGGGTCGGCGATGTCCACGGCCGCCCGGTCCGCGGCGACGGCGGTGACCTCCTCACCGGCGAGCCGGGCCAGGACGTCCTGGCCCAGCATCCCGGCGGCTCCGGTGACCAGCCAGACGGCGCTCACAGCGCGGCCCGGTCCTTCAGCGGCTCCCACCAGGCGCGGTTGTCGCGGTACCACTGCACGGTCTCGGCGAGGCCGGTACGGAAGTCCTTGCGGGCCTCGTAGCCGAGCTCCTCGCGGATCTTGGTGCAGTCGACCGAGTAGCGGCGGTCGTGGCCCTTGCGGTCCTCGACGTACGTGACGCTGGTGTCCCAGTCGGCGCCGCAGGCGTCCAGCAGCAGGCCGGTGAGCTCCTTGTTGGAGAGCTCGGTGCCGCCGCCGATGTTGTAGACCTCGCCGGCCCGGCCCTTGGTGCGGACCAGCTCGATGCCCTGGACGTGGTCGTCGATGTGCAGCCAGTCGCGGACGTTGGCGCCGTCGCCGTAGAGCGGGACCGTCTTGCCGTCCAGCAGGTTGGTGACGAAGAGCGGGATGACCTTCTCGGGGAAGTGGTGGTGCCCGTAGTTGTTGGAGCAGCGGGTCACCCGCACGTCGAGGCCGTGGGTGCGGTGGTACGAGAGCGCGATCAGGTCGCTGGACGCCTTGGCCGCGGAGTACGGCGAGTTGGGCGCGAGCGGGTCGGTCTCGGGCCAGGAGCCCTCGTCGATCGAGCCGTAGACCTCGTCGGTGGAGATGTGCACGAAGGTCTTGATGCCCGCCAGGTGCGCGGCATGGATCAGGGTGTGGGTGCCCACGACGTTGGTCCGGACGAACTCGGCGCCGCCGTCGATGGAACGGTCCACGTGGGACTCGGCGGCGAAGTGCACCACCTGGTCGTGCTCGGCCATCAGCTTGGCGACCAGCTCCGGATCGCAGATGTCACCCTGCACGAACCGGAAACCGGGGTGGTCGCGCACCTCGTCGAGGTTGGCCGGGTTGCCCGCGTAGGTGAGCTTGTCGAGCACGGTGACGGCGATGTCGCCGGGGCCCTCGGGGCCGAGCACCGTACGAACGTAGTGCGAGCCGATGAAGCCGGCGCCGCCGGTCACCAGGATGTTGGTGGTCATGAAGAGATCTGCACCTTGCTGTGGTCGCCGAGTACGAGTCGGTGGGCGGACGGGGATCGGGGCGCGGGGGTCACTTCGACGTCACGACCGATGAGCGACGCCTCGACGCGGCGGACACCGGCGATGGAGGCGCCCCGCAGAACGATGGAGTACTCGATCTCGCTGTCCTCGATGCGGACGTCCTCCGAGACCGAGGTGAACGGGCCCACGTACGCGCCGCTGATCACCGAACGGGCACCGATGATCACGGGCCCGACGATGCGGCTGCCGCTGACCTTGGCACCCGCCTCGATCCTCACCCGGCCGATGATCTCGCTGTCCTCGTCGACCTCGGCGTCCTCGTGGAACGGCTCGACGGCCTCCAGGACGGTCCGGTTGACCTCCAGCATGTCGGTGACGTTGCCGGTGTCCTTCCAGTAACCGTGGATCGTGGTGGAGCGCACGTCGCGCTTCTGGTCGATCAGCCACTGGATGGCGTGCGTGATCTCCAGCTCGCCGCGCCAGGACGGCTCGATCGAGCGGACGGCCTCGTGGATGGCGGGAGTGAAGAGGTAGACGCCGACGAGCGCCAGATCGCTCTTGGGCTCCTTCGGCTTCTCCTCCAGCGCCGCCACCCGGCCGTCGGCGTCGAGCTCCGCGACACCGAAGGAGGTCGGGTTGGGCACCTGCGTCAGCAGGATCTGCGCGTCGGGCTTGTCCGCGCGGAACTCCTCCACCAGACCGGTGATCCCACCGACGATGAAGTTGTCCCCGAGGTACATGACGAAGTCGTCGTCCCCCAGGAAGTCGCGCGCGATCAGCACCGCGTGGGCGAGGCCGAGCGGCTCGTCCTGCGGGATGTACGTGACCTCGATGCCGAGCGCGGAACCGTCGCCGACCGCCTCGCGGATCTCGGGCGCGGTGTCGCCCACGATGATGCCGACCTCGGTGATGCCCGCTTCCGCGATGGCTTCCAGCCCGTAGAACAGCACGGGCTTGTTCGCCACCGGCACCAGTTGCTTGGCCGAGGTGTGTGTGATGGGACGCAGGCGGGTGCCGGCCCCTCCGGATAGTACGAGAGCCTTCACGTGACCAGTCCCCATGGTGAGCTGTCGGTCCTGTCGCGGGCGCGACGTCCGAACGATTTTACTGAGCTTCTCTTCGTGATCTTCGGTGAATCCGTCGTGCGGGCGCACTCGGCGGCCGTCCGAGGTCGAGCGGCCGTCATGCCACGCTCAGCCGCTCCTTCCATCGCCTCAAGTCGCGGCGCATCCTGCGGGCCACCCGCCTGGACAGCGAGGCCCGGCGGGCGGCGGCCTTCGGCTGTTCGATGCGCTTGCCGTCGTGCCAGTCCGGAACGGTGACCTCGTAGTTGGATTCGGCCAGACCGGCCGACCTGTCGCGGAAGTGCGGGTACGCAAGGTAGAGCGTGTCACCGTTGCGCAAGCGGACCACGTCCGGGACCGTCTTCGCCCGGATGTACCGCACCACCTCGATGAGCAGATCCATTCTGCCCCCTGCCACACAGGCGAGACGCAACCGCTCCGGCACCTTGATCAGCCGGGCCACGCCGTCGTGCCAGTACGTTTCCATCAGCGGAGCCGCGAGTTCCATCTTGCGCCGCCGGACTTCCTCGGAATCCTTCAGCACGACGGGACCGAACTGCTGGAGCATCCCGACCGTGAAGGGCCGGACCATCAGGAAATCCCGTTTCGGACCCGCGGGCTCGATCCGGTGAATGAGCGCCATCATGGCTCGCATCGAGTCGAAGCGCCATTCATAGGTGCCGCTCTTCGTGACGTGCTTCCCGTCGTCACGCCCCACCAGGTAATAGCAGACGTAATTGGAGATCACCGAGACCCCGGCACCGCGCAGATATGCCTCCATCGTGAAGAGGGCGTCCTCACCGGTTCTGAGATTCTCGTCGAACCTCAGGGAGAGACGCTCCAGGAGTTCACGCCGGAAGAGCTTCTGTGCGCTCAGGGTGTAAATGACCTTGGAGTTGTAGACGTCGACGCGTTCCTTGGTGGCCCGCCACATCGACTGCGGCGCCCCTCTGTTCACGCCGACCACCTTGCCGAGCACCACATCGGTGCCCGCCCGGTCGGCCATGGCCACCATCCGCTCCAGGGCCTCGTCGCCGAAGTAGTCGTCCGCGTCCAGGAAGAACACATAGCGGCCGCGGGCCAGACCGATGCCCACATTACGCGGACCGCTGGGACCGCCGGAGTTCTTCTGCCTGACCACTCTGGTCGGAACCTTCGACCTCGCAGCGAATTCCTCCAGATACTCACCGGTGCCGTCGGTGGAACCGTCGACGACTGCGACGATTTCGATCCGATCTGCACCGATGGTCTGCGCCTCCACCGATTCGAGACAGCGTATGAGATAGGGCATCGCCTCATATGCACCGACAACCACAGTCACGTCAGGAATTTGCGTCTCGTTCACACAAACAGAAGACAGTCGGCCCGGTCCGTTGGTTGTCTGACGCCACACGACCGAATGGTGACACTCATCACAAAGGCCCGGCACAACCCTTTGCAGGGGTATGCCGGGCCTTCCCGATCAGGTAATGCCGATGGTCGACTTTCAGCCGCCCACGGGCTCGCCCAGGCTCGTCGCCACTCCGGCGTTCCGCGCGTCGGACTTGGCCGCGAGTTCCGTCACGGCCGTGTCGAACTGCACGATCGAGGTGGGCTCGTCCGGACCGAGGAGGTACTGCTTGAGCTCGCTCCTGGCATCCGCCAGGGTGTCCGCGGCCGGATCCGTCACCGCGGCGAGCAGGGCGTCCAGCTCGGCCGCCGAGTTGGAAAGGATCACCGCGGCGCGCACTGCGGTGTTCTGCCGGCGGAACTCGTCCTCGCCCAGTTCGGCCGAGTCCGTGACCGCGTACGGCTTGCCGCTCGCGATGAAGTCGGACACCACGCTGGAGATGTCCGAGACCATGGCGTCGGACTCGTTGAAGCAGTCGTACAGCCGCATCTGGGCGCCGGTGATGACCCGGTGCTCCCACCAGCCCTGCGCACGCCAGGACGCCGCGTTCCACTCGTCCTTGAGCTTCGCCGTCTCGGCCTCGCGCGCCGGGTCGGCCAGCGAGTCCCGGGACAGTTCCGCCTCGTCCCGCGCGGTACGCCCGCCGCCGGCCAGCTCGGCCAGCCGTGCCTCGATACGGGCCAGCTCGGCCCGTGCCTCGGCCTGCTCGCCCTGCAGCGCGGCCGACTGCTCCGCCCAGCGGGGGTCGGTGGCGCGCTCGGCGGCGGCCTGCTCGATCATCGCGGTGATGCGCAGGTGCACCGCCTTGGCCTTGGCGCTGCGGGTGCCGGTGAAGGGGTGCGGCTTGTACAGCAGCCGGACCGGCTGCTCGGCCTTCAGCAGCCGCCTGACGATGTTCTCGCCGGCCAGCAGCAGGGAGGTGTTGCCCGGGTTGTCGTCCCAGCCCTCCCAGGTGGGGGCGTACAGCACGGTCGGGATCGGGTTCTTCCCCGTGCCGGACCACGACTGGATGGCGGCCAGCTGCGGGCGGCCCACCTCCACGATGTCCTCGTCGCGCACGCCGACGTCGGCCAGCGCGTAACGGTCGCGGCCGGCCCGGCCCGCGGTCCACACCTCGTCGTAGACCTTGCTGTACGGGTTGACGCTGGCGATCTTGTCGCTGTCGCCGTGGCCGATGAAGACATGCTTCATCGTCGGCACCCGGAGCAGGTGGATGTTCTTGCCGACGTTGGCCGCGTAGAGCGCGACCCGTACCGACGAGAGGTCCAGGTTCATCAGGTGCACGCCGCCGGGCACGCAGAGCACCGGCACCGAGGTCGTGGCGAGCTGCGGCACGATGTTGCGCTCACGCAGCAGGATCATCGGCCGCCCGCCGAGCTGGGCCATCGTCTCCAGCCACATGTTGACCTGGTAGGCGGAGTCCTTGGAGCCGGAGAAGTACAGCATCACGGTCGGCCGGTACTCGGCGAGCCAGTTGCCCACCGCGTTGAGGACCTTGGTCTCCGGCGGTACGAGCCGGCTCGGCCGGACGTACGGCAGCAGCGCCGCCAGGTAGCAGACCGCGAGCACGAGCGTCAGGCCGAGGCCGGCGTACGCGATGACCTCCTTGCCGGTCTCGATCGCGACCAGCACGCCCACCATCGAGAAGACGTCCAGGTGCAGCATCTTCTCCGCGGGCCGGCTCGTCAGGCGCTGCGGCGGGGCATCGGCGATCCGCACCGCCGCCAGGTCGATGTTGCGGGTGACCACCGGAAGCTTGCGGCGCAGCCGGATCAGGGTGACCATCGCGCTCTGCGGCGCCTGGAGCCCGTAGAACGCCAGCAGACAGGCGACCGTGACGTAGAAGAGCGTCTCCTCGCCGTATCCCATGCGGGACAGCAGCAGGATGAGCAGCAGTTGCCGGACCAGGAAGCGGATCGAAAGCCCCGCCCGGACGGCGGCGAGCCGGTTGATCAGATAGCTGCCGCAGTGGTGCAGATACCGGTCAGCGAGATAGGTGACCGCGGTGGCCGCGGAGAAGAACCAGAGATTGGGGATTATTGCCGCGAGCATTATGCACGGGAACCCCAGAGCCACCAGGAGCGCGGCGGCCAGCTCCGAACCGCTGCCCACCCGAGCCAAGCGCATGGCTTTCGAAATCACGAAGTACCGCTCCCGAGGGTGCCGACTTTTTACCTTACGAGGGGAATGTGAAGACAGAGCTTCACGAATTCGGACCCCTGCAGTTCGCACATGGCGACTGCAGGGGTCCGAATAGTCGATTGTCAAGCAGTATTACACATCGGCCTGTCGGTCCAGGACAGCGGCAAGCGCCTGCTCGAAGCCGGACGCCTCGGAGGCGCCACGCGTCGGGTCCTGCTGGCGTACGTCGATGACATGGCCGGTCATCTCGGAGAGCAGGACATCGAGCGAGGTCCTGGCGACCGCCTCGGAGGAGAGCAGCGTGCCCGCGGGCTCGTCGCCGAACGCCTTGGTGCGCATCGGGGTGGCGGTGCGCTCGGGGTTCACGCAGTTCACCCGCACGCCGTCGGCCGCCCACTCGTCCGAGAGCGCCTGGGTGAGGTTCACCATGGCGGCCTTGGTCGACGAGTAGAGGCTGTACTCCGCGCGGCCCCGGGTGTAGCTGCTGGAGGTGTAGAGCAGCAGCTGTCCCTTGGTCTCGGCGAGGTACTTGTACGAGGCGCGGGCGATCTGCACGGGTGCCAGGTAGTTGACGTTGAGCGCTTCCTGGATGGTCGCGCTGTCCGTCTCGGCCAGCTTGCCGATGCGGAGCACTCCCGCGGTGTTGATCACGTAGTCGACGCGGCCGGTGTCGGCGTACGCCTTGGAGAGCGCCTCGTCGATGTGCTCCGGGTTCTCCACGTGCGTACCGGTGGTGGAGCGGCCCAGGGCGTAGACGGTGGCGCCGTAGGACTCGGCGAGCGTCGCGATGTCCGCGCCGATGCCGTACGAGCCGCCGAAGACGACGAGGGTCTTGCCGGTGAGCAGTTCGCGGTAGGCGGCGTCGTCGGTCGGCTGCGGGACGGCCGTGGAGGCCAACTGGAAGAGCTTGTCCGCGATGAAGACGTCGACCGGCTGGGTGACCTTCATGTTGTACTCGTCGCCCGCCACGACGTAGATCGGTACGTCGGGGAGGTACTTCAGCACGACCGAGCAGTCGTCGGTCGCCTGGAAGTTCGGGTCGCCCGCGGCGACCTCGTACGCCCGGCGGATCGTGGAGAGCTTGAAGGCCTGCGGCGTCTGACCGCGGCGCAGCCGGGAGCGGTCGGGCACATCGGTGATGAACTCGCCGTCGCCGCCGTGGGTGCGGGTCACGATGATCGTGTCCGCGGACGGGATGGCGACGTCGACCGCCTGGTAGCGGCCCAGCGCGTCGACGCAGTCCTTGATGACGCGCTGCGAGAGCAGCGGGCGCACGGCGTCGTGGAAGAGGACGTTGCGGTCCTCGCCCTCGGCCAGGCCCTCGCCGAGGGCCGCGATGGCGCGCTCGGTGGTCTCGTTGCGCGTGGAGCCGCCCTCGATCACCTTGGTGACCTTGGTGAGCCCGGCCTTGGCGACGATCTTCTCCACGTCGGGCACGTAGCCCGGAGCCATCAGCACGATGACGTCGTCGATGGAGTCGGCCTGCTGGAAGATCGACAGCGTGTGCTCGATGACAGCCTTGCCTGCGATCTTCAGCAGCTGCTTGGGAATGGACAGACCCACGCGCTGGCCGGTACCGCCGGCGAGCACGACTGCTGTGGTTCGGGCTTTGGCTATGTGCTGAGCAGACACAGACGACCTACCTTGCGAGGGCTGGGAGATACAGCGATGGTTGCACTCTCCGTTACCGTCTCGCAAGGTGGACGTCGGCCACCGCATGCCGTATCGAAACCTTTTGGTGCCTTGCGAACAGGGCGAATACCGGAATTGCCGCTTCCCTGCCAGGTGACCGACGCCACACGAGTGAGCGGCATGAATCACCCTTGAGCGGGTTCGGTTCCCCCGGACGAATGACGCGGAGAGCGTGCACGGCCGCCGGAAGAGGCTCCTCCGGCGGCCGTTGCCCGCCTAGAACGGGTTGAAATCGTCGAACTCGCGCTGCGCCTCGTCGCGTTCCGACTCGCGGTCGCGGCGGCGCTGCGCCGCCGGACGCGGTGCTTCGAGCCGGTGGTCCTCGCCACGACGGCCGAGCATCTCCGCGCCCGCCGCCAGGGTCGGCTCCCAGTCGAAGACGACCGCGTTGTCCTCGGCGCCGATGGCGACGCCGTCGCCCGCACGGGCGCCGGCCTTCACCAGTGCGTCCTCGACACCGAGACGGTTGAGCCGGTCGGCCAGGTAGCCGACGGCCTCGTCGTTGTTGAAGTCGGTCTGCCGGACCCAGCGCTCCGGCTTCTCGCCGCGCACCCGGTAGATGCCGTCCTCCTCCAGCGTGACGGTGAAGCCCGCGTCGTCGACGGCCTTCGGGCGGATGACGATCCGGGTCGCCACCTCCACCGGCTTGGCCGCACGGGCCTCGGCGATGATGCCCGCGAGCGCGAAGGAGAGCTCCTTCAGACCAGTATGGGCGACGGCGGACACCTCGAAGACGCGGTAGCCGCGCTCCTCCAGGTCCGGACGGATCATGTCGGCGAGGTCCTGGCCGTCCGGGATGTCGACCTTGTTGAGGACGACGATGCGGGGCCGGTCCTCCAGGCCCCCGTACTGCTTCAGCTCCTCCTCGATCATGTCGAGGTCGGAGACCGGGTCGCGGTCGGACTCCAGCGTCGCGGTGTCCAGCACGTGCACCAGTACCGAGCAGCGCTCCACGTGCCGCAGGAACTCCAGGCCGAGGCCGCGGCCCTGGCTGGCGCCCGGGATCAGACCGGGGACGTCGGCGACGGTGTAGACGGTGCTGCCCGCGGTGACCACGCCGAGGTTCGGGACGAGGGTCGTGAACGGGTAGTCGGCGATCTTCGGCTTGGCCGCCGACAGAACGGAGATCAGCGAGGACTTGCCGGCGCTCGGGTAGCCGACCAGCGCGACGTCGGCGACGGTCTTGAGCTCCAGGACGATGTCCCGGGCCTCGCCGGGCTCGCCGAGCAGCGCGAAGCCGGGGGCCTTGCGCCGGGCGGAGGCCAGCGCGGCGTTGCCGAGGCCGCCCCGGCCGCCCTGTCCGGCGACGAACGTGGTGCCCTGGCCGATCAGGTCGGCAAGCACATTGCCGTTCCCGTCGAGCACGACCGTGCCGTCGGGCACCGGCAGGACCAGGTCCTGGCCGTCCTTGCCGGACCGGTTGTCGCCCGCGCCGGGCTGGCCGTTGGTGGCCTTGCGGTGGGGGTGGTGGTGGTAGTCGAGGAGCGTGGTGATCGCCTGGTCGACGACCAGGGTCACATCGCCACCGCGGCCGCCGTTGCCGCCGTCCGGACCGCCGAGCGGCTTGAACTTCTCACGGTGTACGGAGGCACAGCCGTGGCCCCCGTTACCCGCGGCGACATGCAGCTCGACGCGGTCCACGAAGGTGGTCATGGTTGAAACCTCCAGTTACATACATGCAGAAATATCTCACTCGCGCTGCCCCGCCGGCTCGCGCCGTACCGCTGGGAGACAGCCGTCTCTCATGGGAGAAACACGCGAAAGGCGGACCCTCTTCCCGTACGGGAAGTGAGGTCCGCCTCCGCAGAAACCGCTCGACGAGCGCCGAAAATCAGCCGGCGATCGGAACGATGTTCACGACCTTGCGGCCACGGTGCGTGCCGAACTCGACCGCACCGGCGGCGAGTGCGAACAGCGTGTCGTCGCCGCCACGGCCGACGCCCGTGCCCGGGTGGAAGTGCGTGCCGCGCTGGCGGACCAGGATCTCACCGGCGTTGACGGCCTGACCGCCGAAGCGCTTCACGCCGAGCCGCTGAGCATTGGAATCGCGCCCGTTCCGGGTGGACGATGCGCCCTTCTTGTGTGCCATGTCTCCTCAGTCCCTTACTTCGCAGCCGCGGGGATACCGGTGACCTTGATCGCCGTGTACTGCTGACGGTGACCCTGGCGACGGCGGTAGCCGGTCTTGTTCTTGTAGCGAAGGATGTCGATCTTCGCGCCCTTGTGGTGGTCCACGACCTCGGCCTGGACCTTGATCCCGGCCAGCACCCACGGGTCGCTGGTCACGGCGTCGCCGTCGACCACGAGCAGGGTCGAGAGCTCGACCGTGTCGCCAACCTGGGCAGTGGAAATCTTGTCAACCTCAACGATGTCACCGACAGCAACCTTGTGCTGGCGGCCACCGCTGCGCACGATGGCGTACACGCGGATCTCTCTCTCGCTCGGAACGAAGCCCCTGATGCCAGCCGCTCACACGGGCCGGGGCCCGAGGTGATCCGAATGGACGAGCGGCCTCTCACCTGTGAAGGGAGGGGGTTGCTCAGGGACAGGCGCATGGAAACACGCCGAAGGGCAAGGTTACGGGCCGCCGTCCGGAGGGTCAAACCGGGCCCTGTTTCTTTCCCCGTCGCTCCCCCGTTCATTCCTGCCGACGCGGCCGATGGGTCTGCGGCGGGCCGGAACGGCCGGTGGGCCACACCCCTGTCGGAGTGTGGCCCACCGGCCTTCGTGCTGCGCCGTACGGCCGCGGAGGAGGCCTCCGTGACCGCGGGGGCCGCCCTGTCGTCTACGCCTCGGTGTCGGCCGAGACGGCGGGCTTCGAGGACTGCTCCGCGGCGACCGTCTTCTTCGTCGCCGCCTTCTTGGCCGTCGTCTTCTTCGCGGCGGTCTTCTTGGCAGCCGTCTTCTTGGTGGCCGCCTTCTTCGCGGTGGCCTTCTTGGCGGTCTTGCGGGCCGCCTTCTTGACCGGGGCCTCCGCCTCGGCGGACTCGGCCGCCTCGGCGTCGGGCTTCGGCTCGGCCGAGCCGGTCACCACGACGACCTCCGCCCCGTCCGCACCGGCGGGCGAGCCCGCGGGGGCGGTGACCTTGCGGGTCACCCGGCGGCGCGCACGCGGCGGGGCGGCCTCGGCGGCCGGCTCCTCGGGTGCGGCCTCGGGCTGCACGGCCTCGGCGACGGGCTCCGGCTGCTCGGCCGGCTCGGCGGCCTGCACCGGGGCGACCGGCTCGGTCGGGGCCGACGAGCCCGCCGGGGCGGTCGCCTTCCGGGTCGCCCGACGGCGCGTACGGCCCTGGGGCGCCTCGGCCGCGAGGGCCTCCTCGATCACCGGGGCCGGTGCCTCGGCGGCCGACTCCGGCTCCACGACCGGCTCGGGCTCCGCGACCACGACCGGCTCCGGCTCGACGGCCGGGGCGGCAGCGGCAGCGGCCTTCGGGGCGCCGGCCGGGGCCGTCGCCTTACGGGTCGCGCGGCGCCGGCCGCGACCGCGCGTGGCGGCCGCCTCGGCCTCGGCCGGGCTGCTGTACAGCTCCTCGTCCGGGACGAACTCCGGCTCGGGCAGCGCCACGGGGGCGGCCACCTCGGCAGCCACCTCGGCCTCGGTCTCGATCTCTGCCACGGCCTCGGTCTCGGCCACGTGCTCGTGGTCCGCGCCGCCCCGGCCGCGCTTCTTGGAACGCTTGCCGCCGCCACCGACCGAGGTCGGCTGCTCCATGTGCACGATCACGCCGCGCCCGTTGCAGTGGACACACGTCTCGGAGAAGGACTCCAGCAGACCCTGGCCCACCCGCTTGCGGGTCATCTGGACCAGGCCCAGCGACGTGACCTCGGCGACCTGGTGCTTCGTACGGTCGCGTCCCAGGCACTCCAGCAGGCGCCGCAGCACCAGGTCCCGGTTGGACTCCAGCACCATGTCGATGAAGTCGACGACGACGATGCCACCGAGGTCGCGCAGCCGCAGCTGGCGCACGATCTCCTCGGCCGCCTCCAGGTTGTTCTTGGTGACGGTCTCCTCAAGGTTGCCGCCCTGACCGGTGAACTTGCCGGTGTTGACGTCGACGACGACCATCGCCTCGGTCTTGTCGATCACCAGCGAGCCGCCGCTCGGCAGATAGACCTTCCGGTCCAGCGCCTTCATCAGCTGCTCGTCGATCCGGTACGTCGCGAAGATGTCGACCTCGGAGGTCCACCGCGACAGGCGGTCCGTCAGATCGGGCGCCACCTGCGAGACGTAGCCGTGGATGGTCTCCCACGCGTCGTCGCCGCTGACGATGACCTTGGAGAAGTCCTCGTTGAAGATGTCGCGGACGACCCGGACGGTCATGTCCGGCTCGCCGTAGAGCAGGGTCGGCGCGTTGGAGCTGCCGGTGCTCTTCGACTTCTTCTGGATGTCCTCCCACTGCTGCTGCAGCCGCTCGACGTCGCGGCGCAGCTCGTCCTCGCTCGCGCCCTCCGCGGCGGTGCGGACGATGACGCCCGCGTCCTCGGGGACGATCTTCTTGAGGATGGTCTTCAGCCGGGCCCGCTCGGTGTCGGGCAGCTTGCGGCTGATGCCGGTCATCGAGCCCTCGGGCACGTAGACCAGGTAACGGCCGGGCAGCGAGACCTGGCTGGTCAGGCGGGCGCCCTTGTGGCCGATCGGGTCCTTGGTCACCTGGACGAGGACGGACTGGCCGGACTTGAGCGCGGTCTCGATCCGGCGCGGCCCGTGGGCCATGCCGAGCGCCTCGAAGTTCACCTCACCGGCGTAGAGCACGGCGTTGCGGCCCTTGCCGATGTCGACGAAGGCGGCCTCCATGGACGGCAGTACGTTCTGCACCTTGCCCAGGTAGACGTTGCCGACGTAGCTGGTGGCCTGCTCCTTGTTGACGTAGTGCTCGACGAGCACGTTGTCCTCGAGAACGCCGATCTGGGTGCGCTCGCCGTTCTGGCGGACGACCATGACCCGCTCCACGGCCTCACGGCGGGCCAGGAACTCGGCCTCGGTGATGATCGGGACGCGACGGCGACCCTGCTCACGGCCCTCGCGGCGGCGCTGCTTCTTGGCCTCCATACGGGTCGAGCCCTTGATGGACTGGACCTCGTCGAAGCCGGTGCCGGGCTCGCGCTCGGCTTCCTTCCGGCGGGGCTCGCGGACCTTGACGACCGTACGCTCCGGGTCGTCCGTGCCGTTGTCGGCGTCGGCGGAGACATCCCCGCTGCGACGACGACGGCGGCGCCGACGACGGCTGCTGCTCGATCCGGAGGCGGACGCCTCGTGCTCCTCGTCCTCCTCCTCGGACTCCTGAGCGCGCTCCTGCTCGTCCTCGGTGTGGTCGGCGGCGGCCTCGTCGCCGTGCTGCTCCGCGGCCTCGTCACCCTCGTTGGCCTCGCCACGACGGCGGCGACGGCCTCCGCGACGGCGACGGCGCGAGGGCCGGTCCCCGTACTCGTCCGTCTCGTCGCCCTCGTGCTCGGCGTCGCCCTCGTGCTCCGGCTCGTGCTCCTCCTCGGCCTGCTCCTCCACCGCGGGAGCGGCGGGGGCGGCGGCCTGCTCGGGCTCGGCGGCCTCACCGCGACGGCGGCGACGGCGGCGCGAACCGCCCTGCGGCGCGGCTTCGGCGGCCGGGGCCTCGACGACAGCCGTCGGCTCCTCGACCGTCTCGGCCTCTTCCTCGGCTTCGACCTCGACCTCTTCGTGACGCGACGCCGCAGCAGCCGCGGCCGCGGTCTCCGGGGTCTGGAACATCGGCTCGGCGAAGACCGGCGCCTGGAACACGGCCACGGCGGGACGCTCGGCGCGGCGGCTCTTGCGTACGGGCTCCTCGGCCTTGCCGGTGAACTCCGGCCGGCCTGCGGCGGTGGTGGCCCGGCGGCGCTGACGGCCGCGCGGTGCGGCGTCCTCGACCTCGGCGGGCTCGGCGGCGGGCTCCTCGGCAGCGGCCTCGGGCAGGCTCTCGCCGGTGTCCTCGGTGCCTTCGGCGGCCTTCGGCGCACCGGCGGGAGCGGTCGCCTTGCGGACCGCACGACGACGGCCGCGCGGGGCCTCGACGACCTCGGCGGGCTCGGTGACCTCCTCCTCCGCGGCCACGACGGTCTCGGCGGTCGCGGCAGGCGCATCGGCGGCCTGCGGCGCACCGGCCGGGGCAGATGCCCGGCGCCGGGTGCGACCACGGGGCGCGGCGGGCTCGGGCTCGGCGGCCGGCTTCGGGCTCGGCCACGGCCGGTGCCTCCTCGACGATCTCCACGGCTTCGGCGGCCTGCGGCGCACCCGCCGGAGCGGTCGCCTTGCGGACCGCACGACGACGCGGACGCGCGGGCGCCGCCTCCGCCGGGACCTCGGCCACGGGCTCGGGCTCGGCGGCAGGCGCGGCGGCCTCGGCCACCTCGGCGGCCTGCGGCGCACCCGCCGGGGCCGTCGCCTTGCGGACCGCACGACGACGCGGACGCGCGGGCGCCGCCTCCGCCGGGACCTCGGCCACGGGCTCGGGCTCGGCGGCAGGCGCGGCGGCCTCGGCCACCTCGGCGGCCTGCGGCGCACCCGCCGGAGCGGTCGCCTTGCGGACCGCACGACGACGCGGACGGGCGGGCGGAGCGGCGTCTGCCGACGCGGCGTCGGCGTTGCTGTCGGACACTGCGGCGTCAACGGCCGGTATGGCCGGCGCGGCCGATTCCGCGGCTGCGCCCTGCGCCTCCGCGACCGGCGGACCGGCCGGGCGGGACGCGGCGCGGCGCCTGCGGCGCGGCGGCAGCTTGTCGCCGGGTGCGTTGTTCTCTTCGGCGTTCCCGGTCGTGCCGGGTTCGTTGGACTGGGGCATGCGGGCGGTTCTCCCGTCAGGCTCCCGGGCGCCGCGCCTGATTCCGGTCCGGCACGGTCCGCGTGATGTACGCGGCTCCGCCGTCCGGGGCGCGGGCGCCGCACGGGAGCTCAATGTCTGGCTCGCCGGTTCCGTACGCGAGGTGCGTACGGCCTGGCGAAAGTCTTATGGGTCATCGCGCGGCCCGAACCGGATGGTTCCCGAGTCGAAGGCTGCGCTGCAACGACCGCCTTACGCGGAACCTGCACCTTCCGGCGCCGTCGCGACGGCGGTCCCGGTGGCCGTGGGTGGAGCGGCCGGGGCTGCCTCGCGGTCGGGCGCGAGCGGGTCGGTCACCGTGCCGGACTCCTCGTCGAAGAGCCCCTGCGCCAGCCTGGTCACCG